>CBRAFL010000272.1:0-7743 GCA_967755055.1 uncultured bacterium | reverse complement strand
TCATGGATCAGAAGCAGTCGATGAACGTGAGCAACATCGTCGCCGCCGAGGCATTTGGCAATACCGCCGAGGGTAACGTGGGTGAGTTTCTCAAATATCTTCCCGCAATCCAACTGGACTACGTGGAAGCCGATGCCCGCAACCCGCGCATTCGCGGCATGCCAGCGCAGTACACGACCGTGACGTTCGCCGGCATGAACCTCGCGAGCGCGGATGGCTTTATTCAAAACAACGGCACCGATAACGGCGGTGGCGCCGGCGCCGGTGGTCGCTCGTTCGGCTTCGAGCAGGTGTCGATGAGCAGCGTCGATGCCGTCGACGTGAGTTTCACGACCAACGCATCGCAGAGCGCAGGCTCAGCCGCCGGCAGTATCGATCTGCGCCCGAAACACGCGTATGAAACCAGCGGGCAGCGACTCATCGTCGACATGAGCGCAATGGCCAATTCGGAAGAACTCTACTGGCACAAGGCCGTGAAACCCGACGATCGTCCCCGTCGCCTGATCATGCCGAATGGAAGCGTCGAATATTCGAATTCGTTTTTCAACCACCGCTTGGGCGTGATCGTGAGCGTGAACGAATCCAACATCTTTAACGAGCAACGCCAGTTCGTCCCCACCTACGACGCGACCCCGACCGCGGCGGACCCGCGCCCACTCGTTCTCACACGTATTCAATACAAGGACGGCCCGAAACTCACCGAACGCTCCACGTTTTCATCCACGCTCGATTTCAAGGCCACCGAACAGCTGTCGTTTACGCTCATCAGCACCTTGAACAACTACGGCATGTTCACGAGCAACCGCAGTTTCGGTGTCACCTCCATTCGTGCCAACATCAAGGGCGACGGCTTAACCTCGTGGGACAACACTGCCATCACGGCTCTCACGAACACTCAGGGATATCTGCGCAAGCGGACCCGCGGCTACACTTACCTGCCCATGTTCGCGTACAAGACGGATAGGCTTTTGATCGAAGGCGCTGCCGTGATGAGCGCCTCCGAAAACGACTACGCCGGCAATCAATCGTACCAGCTTCCCGGTAATAACATCGCCGGCGTCAGCCTTGCGCCGGCGGGCATCATTGTGAGTGCGTCGCGCGGCGACGATCTTTACTCGTGGAACGTCACCCAAACCGCCGGCGCGGATTGGGCCAACATCACCAACTACAAGGCGGCGGCCACGGCATATCCGACCTTCGGTTACGATGGACGCTACAACCGGGTCGCGATTGCTCAAGGCCGGCTTGATGCGCGCTACATCACGCCGCTTCAGATGCCGACCTGGATCAAGGCTGGCGCCAACGTGTCGGAGACTGTCTACACGTATCGCAACACCACGACGTGGCAGAGTTGGAACTATGTTGGACCGGGCGGCGGCCTCGGCGGCAGTTGGGCAAACTATCCCTCCGCGGCGGTTTTTGATCCCGGTCACGGGGCGTTTTTTACTTCAAGCACCGGTGGATCCCCAGCGATTTGGAATCACAACGTCATCGGGCAGCTGTTTAAGTCCAACCCCGAATATTTCGTCCAAAACGCCACCCCGGCCAATTTTTTGTCTTCGTTCATCACCTCGCCGAAATACATCAAGGAACGCGTCGACGCGCTGTACGCGATGTTCGACACGAAGCCGACGAAAGCGCTCGAAGTTCAAGCGGGCGTCCGCTGGGAACGCACGGATGACAAGACGAAGGACTTCGTTCAAAAACCCGCCTCCCAAGTCATCGCCGCGGGCTATCCGGTGAACGCCACGACGGGCGTGGCCACGACCATCCCTGGCCTCCAGTATCAATACTTAAATGGACCCCGCTCGGTGCACCAAAATCGCTATAGCGAGTTTTTCCCGAGCGCCGGAATCAAGTATTCGATCACGCCGAATCTTCAGGCGTTGTTTGGTTACAGTTATACGGTGACGCGTCCCGCGTTCGGCGACCTTTCCGGGACGTATTCCGAGAACGAATCCACCCAGGAAATCAATGCGCCCAATCCGCTGTTGAAGCCGCAGTACTCGAATAATTTCTCGGCGCGGGCCATGTATTATTTCGAGCCGGTCGGCTCGTTCGGCGTCGGCGTGTTCGAGAACGACATCAAGAACTTCACTCAAACCTCGCGCATCAGGGGCAACGCCGGGGATTTCGGTTTCACCGATCCGATCTACGATACCTACACGGTGGTGCAGAAAAACAGCCTGCCCGGTACGGTGATCTATCGCGGCGCCACGATGGAGTACCAGCAATCGCTTTCGTTCCTGCCAAAGCCCTTCGATGGTTTGGGCGTCTTTGCCAACTATACGCGGACGTACACGAAGATGGATATACCGGATCCGCCCCAGCTGCTCCTTCCCGGAACGCCGTACAACTTTGGCTGGATTCCGGGTGTTGCCCCTCACGTGATCAACGCCGGCGTGAATTACAAATACCGCCGGCTCTCAATGAGCCTGAACGCCCACTGGACCGCCGATATGCCCACGACCAGCACTTACAATACGTGGATGCAACAGAACACGAAGTACGACCTGAACGTGTCCTATGAGCTGACGAACCATTTCAGCATTTATTTCTATTCGCGTAACATCACGAACGAGCCGGACCACACGTACATTGGCAGGAATCGTGACCTCATCGGTGGTGGACGCGCGATCGAGTATTACGGCGCGTATCTTTACGCCGGCATCCGGGCCAAGTTTTAAGAACGTCCACTCGCTCACGCTCGTCGCCACGGCAAAACGTTGGGTGTAGGTAGCGCGCTTGCCGCGCTACGTTCGTAATCTGTAGCGCGACGAGCGCGCTACCTACATTCGATCCTCCACTCGCTCACCAGATTGTGTGAAAACTCACGTGATAACACGCGAACTGCGGGCCAAGCACGCAAGCAACACACCCCGCCCTTCGGGCACCCCTCTCAAGAGGGGACTTCGGCTGCAAGTATCGCAGAAAAATCCCCTCTTGAGAGGGGGGGCGCGAAGCGACGGGGTGTGTGATTGGGAGTTTTCACACTGTCTGTCACGCTCGCAGCTACGGCTCTGCGCAGCTTGAACCGAGTGTGAGCCCCTCTGACCGTTGGAGTTTTATTCAGCGGTCTCAGCGACTGGCGTCGTTCGCAGCGGAATGTGGATTTCTTTTTCCGGGCCGTGCGGTTCCCGGGCCACGAGGACGATTTCGTTTTTCACCGGCCAGGACATCGTATCGTTCAATTCTATCTCCGTCAGGCCGCGGATGCCGAGTCCTTGTACCGCCGTGACCTCCATCCCTTCCTTCAATCCGGCGCGCGCAGCACGTGAATCCGCGCGAACGGTCTCGACCCGTAGGTAAGCGAGTGAGGGAACACCACCGCCAGAAAAGGGCAGGTGATGCAGCCGCAGCTCAACGCTCGCGAAAGCGGCCGATACGCGCATCGACGGAAGTTTCATCGTGGGGTTCGCTGCCTCGACGCGCATTTTTTCAAGCGCCGTTTGAAATCGCGGGTCACTGCGTAGCTTCGCGAAAGCGGGTTCTGATTCTGCCTGAGCGGTGTTGCTGTAACCTACGACCACTGCTTGCTCCAAAGATTCCAGGGCTCGCTTTCGGTTGCCGTTGAACGCATGCGCCCGAGCCAGATCAAACCACACGGCCTTGTGATCGGGCCGCAGCGCCACCCCGAATTCCAGGTACGCTTCCGCGTTGTCGTAATCCTTCTGCTCGAAAAATCCCCGCGCTGTCTCGCGTGCCATCGACGAGTAGCTCGCGATCGCGCGGCGAATCATTCGCCGCTCGGCGGAATCCTGCGGTGCATCCGCTTTCCGCCGCAGCTCCTTCGCGAGACTGAGTTTCCTTTCCGCACCTGCAGTCGCCGTGTTGCCAAGTTCGCTGAGGAGCTCGTCCTCGCGAATCAGCCAGCGTCGCTCAGTTTTCAGTTCATCTTTAACGGCACGCGTCGACGCCAGCGCAGCCACTTCTTTCGCAAACGGAGTGGTGTCGACCAGACCGTCGAAATCGGTGACCAACGATTGCAGGGCTTTCCATCGCTCCAGTTCCGGTGACGTCGGCACTTTCGCGAGCCGTGTCCGAAACAATGTTTCAATTAACGCGTCGTCCTTCGATCGCGTGCCAGTTCGCATCGCTTGTACCTCCAGCCACTCCACTCCCTCAGTCAGAATGGTTGCTGGCGCCCAGATGTGTCCGCCTGGAAACGATATGATTCGATGCACGGCTTTGCGATCCGCCAAGTCGGTGTCGAGTCGCTGCAATTCTGCGTAATTGAAATCCTCCACACCCGCTACACCGAAAAATGCGAACGACACCTGCTTGGGAATTCCACCGGGAAGCACGGGAAACCCAGCGCCACATGCGATCACGCCTTTGGCGACGCCCGACATCGCAATGCTCGTCGCGACGCGAGCTCCGCCTGACATGCCCACAGTGTAGATCCGTTCGCGATCCACGGAAAAATGCGTCGTCACATCCCGCACCATCGCGTCGGCAGCCGCGGCGTTTTGCGCCCACGGGCCATTACGCGAGTTGAGTGAAGCGGCGACAATATAGCCGTATTTCTCCGCGGCCACTTTCAGGCGCTCCACCGGTATTAGCCCGCGTGCACTCGGGTCGAAACAGAAGATCGCCGGCCATTTTTTTTCGACGGAGTAAGTCGAAGGCACATAAAGCGCGTAGCTTTGCGTCTCATCGGCTTCGCACGTGATGCGATCGAGAACACGGCCGAACAGTTTGCTCGGTTCAGAAGGGGACTGCGCGCGGGCGACGGCAAAGAGCAAAGCGGAGACGCCGAGGAGGAGCCGCGACCACGACCGTGGACGAGATGGCAATGCGAGATGATCAGAGCGGGCATGCATGCAGCGGGCTGCGAAGCCGCAGTGAAAGCCGCGGGTCCTTCGACAGAGGCCTTAAACCCACCACGAGGAAAATCCCGCCACTCGCGATTATGCTGTGCAATGTAGGTAGGGCGCTCGCCGCGCTACGTTCGTAATCTGTAGCGCGGCGAGCGCGCTACCTACAAATCGATCTCCACTCGCTCACGCTCGTAGCTACTAGCACGGCGGCGTATTCACTGAGTAGCAGGCAGGGACGCCTAGCGCTACGTCCTTGCCGGAAGATTTTTAGGCGGGTTTTTTGGGACGGTGGGTTTATGACCGATGCAGCCAGCTTGCCGCTTCGTTGCGTCCGCGACGTAACGCTCCTCAAACCCACCCATTTTCAACATGTCAGATCCCTCCGATCCGCTGGATGACTTGCTCGATCGACTCGGGCGGAGGACCCCTCCGCTGCCCGGCCCGCTCGCGCCGGAGATGTGGCGGCGCGTAGCGATCGCCGCAGGACGCGAGCGGTGGTGGGAGCGGGTGCATGCAGCATTCGCACGACCATCGTTCGCGGCGGCGTTTGTCGCCGCGTGCGTGTTTCTCGGATTATTCCTGGCGGAGGTCAGGCGTTCGCATCGACAGGGCGAATACAATCTCGAACTGATGCAGAGCTATTTGCGCCTCGTCGATCCACTCCTGAAGGCGGCAGATCGGACGACGTTCGCGCCAGCCACCGAAAAATCATGAAGCGCACACTATCGATTATCCTACTGGGATTGGTGTGTGGGTTTGGCGCCCATGTCGGTTGGCTTTCGGCCACCGCGCCGCGCCAACCCGGCGATCTGGCGAGCCAGCTCAGTTGGATGAAAACCAACCTACGTTTGACCGATGCTCAATTGCAGCGCATCAAAGCGCTGCACGAGCAGTCAGCTCCACGCCTGCTCGCGTTGGCGGCTCAAGTTGACGGAATTCAGCAGAAGCTGGCGGCGTACGAAAAAACACGGCAGACGCAGGGGCGGATCGACTTCCTGGAGTTCGCACGGTTCGTCGAGCAAGGGCGTCGCCTCGATCAAGAGTGCGTGCGCTCGACCGAGCAGCTCATCGCAGCCGCCATCGCGGTCATGACGCCGCAGCAACGGCAGCAATACTTGAACCTCCTCATGCCGACGCTGAAATCGCTGCGAACTGATCCCGCTGGATAACGGCGGCGGCCGGCTTTTACCCCTCTTGAACCCCGACTCCGCCTGCGATCTGACGGATTTGTGCGCGCTGCAAGCGGGCGACGATGCGGCGATGAACCGTCTCGCGGAACGCTGGGAGAAATCGCTGTTCGGTTTCGCCTGGCGTTATGTGCATAACGTCGCAGATGCGCGCGATCTCGCGGCGGAAACGTTGGTGCGACTTTATCAGCATCGGATGCGGTTGGCCGCGGACTCGAATGTCTCTGCGTGGATGTTTACGACGCTGGTGAATTTATGTCGTAACCATCATCGCTGGCGCGAACGGCATCCGTCGGTAAGCGTGGATGATCCGCTGGCGCGAGAGCAGATGGCCGAAACGCTGAGTCCAAGAGCAGGGCTGGAGCAGCGCGAAACACTGGACTCACTCGCGGTAGCGATTGACCGGCTGCCGCGCGATTTGAAGGAAACCCTTTTATTGCACCACTACGAGCACCTCAGTTATCGCGAGATTGGGCTGGTGGTGGGATGTTCGGATCGCGGTGTCGAGACGCGCTTGCGTCGCGCCCGCCAGCGCTTGCGGGAAGAGATGGAAACGACGCGAGCGGAATCGGCGAGGGATTGAGGGGGGAACTGAAGGCTGAGAGCTGAGGAGCGAGAGGTGAGCGTGAGCGAGTGGAGAATCGGATTCCGTAGGTAGTGCGCTCGCCGCGCTACAGATTACGAGCGTAGCGCGGCGAGCGCGTTACCTACGTCGATAATTCACTCGCTCACGCTCGTAGCTACGCGTCGGATACGGTAGAAGGTGGAGCCCGATGCCTCGGGATTGAGATTGCTCGTTCGCAATCCAGTCCGAGAAAGATGCCGACTCCACCTCGATTCATCATTCTCAGAACCGACCGCGGATGCCGAGAGTCAGATGGGGTTCGCCGAACTCGTAGCGATTAAAAGGCAGCACGACGTTTTGATTCTGTGGGAGGTAGCCGCGGTTGTAGTCGATGCGCTGGCTGTTGAAGACATTCCGCACGAGAAAATAGACGGCGATGTGCGGATTTAGAGCATACTCCACTTTGATGTCGGTCGTCAGCTTCTCGTCACGGTAGTTCGCGAGACGTGTGTCGGGCAGTGTCGCCGTGCCCTTGGTGCCTGTGATGAAACTGCCCGCGACAAAGCCGCCAAACAAACTTTCCGAAACCCAGTTGGTCGTCGTGGTGAGCGAGAAGGCTCGATAGCGATAGCCGAGGATGAAGTTGGCGGTTTGGGGTGAGACCGCGCGCAGCTGGGAATATTCCAGGTCGATCGCACGCATCGGATCAGGATCGCTCACTGCGACGTTCGTGTAGGTGTAGTTCGCCTGGATATTTAGGCCGTCGAACGGTTTTGGGAGGAACGAGAGATTCTGCGCATAGCTCAGCTCGACACCGCTCAACCGGGATTTGCCGCCGTTTCTGACGACGGCGCCGGAGGCGAATTCCGTGGGGTCGTAGCCGTAATCGGCGGCGATCGCGACGATCTCGGCGGCGGTCATGCTGTCGCCGATGAAATAATTACTCACGTCCTTCACGTAGCCGTAGATGCTGACGACGCCCGAGTGCTTGAAATAATAATCGAGCGAGAGGTCGTAGTTGGTTGAGAAATACGGTTTCAGGTCGGGATCGGGAACGCTGATGCTGCCGTTCTTGGCGCCCGGGGCGTCCTCTCCGATGAGGGACGGCAGAAGATCAGCATAGTCGGGATGACCCACGGTGCGGCTGACGCCACCACGAAAGACGAGGTTC
>CBRAFL010000271.1:0-7765 GCA_967755055.1 uncultured bacterium | reverse complement strand
CCAACGGATGCAGGCTGGAAGCCTGCGCTACTTTCAAACAGCTGTTTCTTGAGAGTTAAGGCTCCGAGCTTGAAAGTTGAGGGTTCACCCGGCCCGCAAACTCGTCAGCTGTTCTCGTGATGCGTTTTCTTTTCCGCACGTTCGTTCAAGCGGTTTTCTGTGGCGGGCTCGGACTACTCGCCGTGAGCGCTGAGCCGCTGATCTTGAACCCTGATGCATTGGCAGGCCACGTCGCCCGTTTCAACGCGATGGAGCCGGAGGGCGTGGCGAACCTGGTCCCGAATGCACAAGCGGCAGAGTGGCTCCGTGATCGTATCCCGCTCTTCGAATGTCCCGACGCAGACCTTGAGGAAACTTATTATTTTCGGTGGTGGGCGCTCCGCAAACAGCTCCGTCGTGACGGAGACTACCTGGTGTTCACGGAGTTTATCACCAAGCCGCATCCCATCAGCAGCGCACTCGGTCACAATCTGATGGAGGGGCGCTGGCTTCGCGATGCGTCGCTGGTCGATAGTCATCTGCGCTACTGGCTGCGTGGGCATCAGGGCGGGCCGCAGTCACATCTTCACAAATACAGCGGCTGGCTGGAGGACGCGGTTTATCAACGTTACCTTGTGAATGGCGATCGAGCGTTCGTCGCGGATCTCTTCGTGGATCTTGAGCGCGACTATCGCCGCTGGCAGGAAGAGAAACAGCTCCCGTCCGGCCTCTACTGGCAATACGATGTGTGGGACGCGATGGAGGAATCGATCAGCGGTTCGCGCAAAGCGAAGAACATCCGGCCGACGATCAACAGCTACATGTATGGTAACGCCCGTGCGCTCGCGGCAATGGCGCGACTGAACGGGCGCGAGGATCTTGCTCGGGACTACGACGTCCAAGCGGAACAACTACGCCGTCTCGTACTCGATCAATTGTGGGACCCCGCCGCCGCGTTCTTCAAAGTCCGTTTGGAGTCTGGTGCGCTGTCGGACGCGCGCGAAGCGATTGGGTTTCTTCCTTGGTATTTCGGACTGGTGCCCACGGCGCACGATTATGGAAAAGCATGGGCGCAACTGACTGCCCCTCGTGGGTTCTCTGCGCCGCATGGGATCACGACCGCCGAGCGCCGGCATCCCGCGTTTCGCTCACACGGCGTTGGTAAATGCGAATGGGACGGCGCTGTCTGGCCCTTCGCCACCGCACAAACGCTCACCGCGCTCACGCGTGCTCTGCGCGAAAATCCGCCGGATGCCGACGGCGTAACGGCGCAGAATTATTTTGACGCGTTCATCACGTACATGCGCTCACAGCGTTACGATGGGCTGCCGTACATCGGGGAGTATCTCGATGAGACGACCGGCCAGTGGCTCAAAGGCCGTGACCCGCGCAGCAGCTACTACAATCATTCCACGTTCGCGGACCTGCTTATCACCGGCGTGATCGGTCTGATCCCGCGCGCGGACGATGTCGTTGAAATCAATCCGCTGCTTCCTCCCAATGCGTGGGCGTGGTTCTGTCTCGACAACGTGCGCTATCATGGACGTGACCTCACGATTTTGTGGGATCGCGACGGCACGCATTATCAGCGCGGCGTGGGTCTCCAGATTTTCGCGAACGGAAAACTCATCGCCCGAACCGACACGCTCTCGCGCGTGGAAAGTAAACTGCCATGAAGGCCGTATCTCCAGGCGGTAAAGTTTTTTTTGCGTTCGCTTTGTTACTCCTCAGCGCGTCGCCGTTGGCAGTCGTCGCCGAACAACGTCCGCCCGTCGTCAAACAGTCGCGCGAAGGGACGGCGCTCGAGTACGTCGCAGATGCAGCCGGCAACCGGCTGCCGGATTTTTCACACGCCGGTTTCGGCGGCGGCGGAGTCGGACTCCCGGACGCACCAGGTCGCGCGACCGTTGTCTCGGCTGAGGGAGATGCTGGCGCGCGCATTCAAGCGGCACTCGATTTCGTCGCGGCGCTGCCGCTCGATTCGAATGGCTTGCGCGGCGCCGTCGTCCTCGGTGCCGGACGCTATGAAATTTCCGGACAGCTCCGGATCACGGCGAGCGGCGTCGTGCTCCGTGGTGCGGGCGCTGATACGGTGCTTGTTGCCACCGGGACTGGCCGACGCGCGCTGATTGCGATCCGCGGAAAATCCGACCGCGTCGTCGGGACGCCGGCACACATCATTGCAGATAAATTCGTGCCGGTTGGATCAACGGCGCTGCGTCTCCAAACTGTCGAAGGCCTGCGCGTCGGTGACGCGGTTTCCGTTTCGCGCCCCGCAACCAAAGAATGGATTCATGCCCTTGGTATGGACGTCGCGCCGGGGCGCCAACAGTTCACCTGGAAACCTGCGGCGATGACGATCACCTGGGATCGCACGATTACCGCGATTGACGGCGATCGGATCACGCTCGATGCGCCGCTCACGACTGCGCTCGACGCGAAATTCGGTGGCGGCACGGTCGCGAGCACCACGTGGCCGGGGCGGATCACAAACGTTGGCATCGAAAATCTTCGTTGCGAATCTACATTCGACACGAGCAATCCGCTCGATGAACAGCACGCTTGGGAAGCCGTCGCACTCGACGCGGTGCAGGATGTATGGATCGCGAATGTGACGGCCGTCCACTTTGCGGGGTCGGCCTTCAATGTTGGCCCGGAATGCCGACGCGTGACGGTGCAGGACTGTTCGTCGCTCGCACCGGTCTCAGAACCGGGCGGTTATCGTCGGCACACGTTTCACACGGACGGACAGCTCACACTTTTCCTGCGCTGTCGCGCAGAAGACGGCCGAAACGATTTTACCGTGGGCTATCTCGCCGCCGGGCCGAATGTGTTTCTCGAGTGCAGCGCGGAACGCAGTCACGGCTTCAGCGGCTCCGTCGGCAGTTGGGCGTCGGGGATTCTTTTCGACAACGTGACGCTCGATGGCGGGACACTCGCGCTCGACAATCGCGAAACGTGGAACCAAGGCGTGGGCTGGGCCGCAGCCAATTCGGTGTTGTGGCAATGTTCGGCGCCGGTGGTGATCTGCCGCGCTCCGCCCACCGCGCAAAATTGGGCCGACGGCGTCTGGGGCCAATTCGTCGGCGATGGCTGGTGGAGCGAAGTCAACGAATTCGTGAAGCCTGAAAGTTTGTATCGCGCGCAGCTTGCAGCGCGTCGCGGTGAGGGGGCGTTGGCCGGACTCGCTCCACGGAAGTTTTCAAAAATGACGGCGGACGCGTTTGAAAAACTGGAACTTGCGCACGTTGCCACGTCGAAGTCGTCTGCGACAGATGCACATAATAAATCGAAACCCCTTGCGCTGACGAACGGCTGGTTGACGGCAAACGGCGAACTCCTCACGGGTGGCGAACGGCCCATTGCGTGGTGGCGTGGCTTTCTCCTTCCGGGCGCCGAGCCAACGAATGAAGCGATCACGCGTTTCACGCCGGGCCGCATCGGACCAATTTTCACCGACGATCTGGGCGAGCTCGCTGATCGTATGGTCGCGGCAAACGAAGTCGTGCTGCGTCACCACTACGGTCTGTGGTATGACCGCCGCCGCATGGACCACGAGCGGATGCGTCGTCCGGATGGCGACGTGTGGCCACCGTTTTTCGAACAACCCTTTGCGCGCGGCGGTCAAGGCACAGCGTGGGACGGCCTGAGTCGCTACGATCTGACCAAGTACAATCCATGGTATTTCGAGCGCTTGCGTGACTTCGCCGGTGAGGCTCGGCAGCGCGGACTCGTGCTGATCGATGAAATGTATTTTCAGCATAACATCATCGAGGCCGGCGCGCACTGGGTCGATTCGCCGTGGCGTTCGGTGAACAACGTCAACGGCACTGGTTTCACCGAACCGCCGCCGTTCACTGGCGATACGATCAAGATGGCGGATGAATTCTACGATGTTGCTCATCCCGTCCGCCGCGCACTGCACCGCGCCTACATTCGGCAGTGTCTCGCGAACCTCGCCGAGCAACCGAATGTGATCCACACGCTCACGGCGGAGAATAGTGGCCCGCTCCACTTCATGCAGTTCTGGCTCGATGTCGTCGCGGAATGGGAACGCGAAGCCGGCCGGCATCCACTCATCGCTCTGAGCGCGCCGAAAGATATACAGGATGCCATTCTCGCGAATCCTGCGCGCGCGGCGGTCGTGGACGTCGTCGATCTCACGTATTGGTTTCGCACGGACGACGGTCACGAGTTTGCGCCTCCGGGGGGAGAGAGTCTCGCGCCGCGACAATATGCGCGCCTTTGGAAGCACGGCCGGGCGAGCACTGCTTCACTTGCACGAATGGTGCGTGAATATCGGGAGAAATTTCCTGCGAAGGGGATCATCACCAGTCTCGAACAAGGGGATGGCTGGGCGATCGTTGCCGCCGGCGGTTCGCTGCCGAAGCTGCCTGCCAGCAGTTCCACGGTGCTGCTCACAGCGCTTGTGCGGATGCAGCCGGTCGCGGCGCCGGAGGGCACGTTGGCCCTCGCCGAGCGAGGGGTCGGTTATTTCTCATACACGTTTCACGGAGGAGAACTCACTTTTGATCTCACTCATGTGACTGGAGAATTTCGCGTGCATCGAGTCGCCCTGACGACTGGCGATGTCAGCTCGGATGGTGACAAAATTTCTGCTGGTGGCGTGGTCCGCGTAACTGTTCCGACCAATCATCCGGCCGCCGTGTGGCTGTCTCGGTGAGATGAAATTCCAAATGTATCTCCATGAAAATACCCCGTTCATTCCTTTCTGCTGCCATCGTCGCTCTTGGATTCGCCGTCACTTGGGTTGTCGCCGTCGCCGCTGACGCTCCTGCAAAACCTTCGGCGCCCGCGACCGCGGAGCAGTGGGGCGTCTACGAACTCACGCTGAAAGGCCCCGCTGAGGGCAATCCGTTCGTCGAGGTGCGGATCTCCGCCACGTTCACGAACGGCGCGATCACGCGTGAAGTTCCCGGCTTCTATGATGGTGATGACAACTATCGCATCCGCTTCATGCCGGAGACGACGGGAACCTGGCATTACGAAACGAAGAGCAATCGCTGGCAGCTAACCGGGCAACTCGGGTCGTTCGTCGCCACGCCGCGCGCGAAAGGCAATCACGGTCCGGTGCGCGTGCATAACACGTTTCATTTCGCTTACGCGGACGGCACGCCCTTCAAGCAGATCGGCACCACGATCTACAACTGGCTCGACACACCGGAAGAGTGGCAGGAGCAGACGCTAAAAACGCTCGCGACCGCGCCGTTCAACAAAGTGCGCATGCTTATCCTGCCGCAGACGGATGCGTTTCGAAAAAAACTTCCGCCGCCCCGCTGGCCATTCGTCGGAACGCCGCCGCGCGGTTGGGACTTCACGCGATTTAATCCCGATTATTTTCGCCATTACGAGCAGCGCCTGGCCCAACTCCGCGATCTCGGAATCGAAGCCGATTTGATTTTGTTTAACCCGTACGGCAAGCCGTGGGGCTTCGACACCATGGACGCTGTGACCGATGAGCGCTACGTTCGCTATGTGGTCGCGCGGTTCTCGGCCTATCGCAACGTCTGGTGGTCGATCGCCAACGAATTCGATTTTCTGCGCACGAAAACGACTGCTGATTGGGACCGCTATTTTCAAATCGTGCAGGAGACTGATCCGTATGAACACCTGCGCTCCATCCATAACGGCTCACTGATCTACGATCACAACAAGCCGTGGGTGACGCACGTCTCGATCCAAAATGGAGCTGCCGTCGAGGAACCGGGCCGCGCGCAGATGTACCGCGATGTTTACCGCAAACCCGTCGTTTACGACGAAGTGAAATATGAAGGCGATAGTCTCTATCGGTGGGGCAATCTCAGCGGGCGCGAGATGGTGCATCGGTTTTGGTGTGGCACCGTCGCCGGGACTTATGTCGGACACGGCGATTATTTTTATACCGATGAAACAGATACGTGGACGTCCTTCGGTGGTGCGTTGCGCGGCGAAAGTGCGCCGCGGCTCGCGTTCCTGCGGAAGATTCTCGAGGAAGGTCCGCCGGAGGGGCTCGATCCCATCGACAAGTGGCAGGACCCCAGCGCCGCGGGAAAACCGGGCGATTACTATCTCGTCTATTTTGGCCGCGAAGCGCCGACCGAGTGGAAATTTCAGCTCTACAAAAATGGCGTGGCCGATGGCCAGCGCTTCAAGGCGGAGATTCTGGATACGTGGGAAATGACCGTGACTCCCGTCGACGGCGAGTTTCTGACGAAGAAGAAAGACGGCTATCACTACGTCGATGCGAAGGGCCGAAGCATCACGTTACCGGGCAAGCCAGGGATCGCGCTGCGTCTCCGCCGTCTCGGTGCGGACGGCGCGCCGGTGAAAACGGAACTGCCGACGGATTGAGTAGTGATGGTTATGTCTTCAGATTCCGTCTTAGCCCGTGGCTGCGAGCGTGAGCGAGTGGTGGAGCTGGTGCGCGGTCCACTCGCTCACGCTCGTAGCTACGTTCTGGCGGTGTTGCTGTCGCTGCTCGCGATTATCGGTTCCTTCGCTCGCGCCGCTGAGACGCCCCAGCTTCCCGAGACCTGTTACCTCTTCGCCTATTTTTATCACGATCGTGAAGCCGAAGGTTTTCGGCTGGCGTGGAGCGATGACGGCCTCGCTTTTAAAATGCTCAAAGGTGGCCAGGCCTTTTTGCGACCAACCGTTGGGGAAAATAAAATCATGCGTGATCCCTGTCTCTATCGCGCGCCGGACGGTGTGTTTCACCTTGTCTGGACGACGGGCTGGGTTGGAAAAACGATCGGTCACGCGTCGTCGAAAGATCTGCTGACGTGGTCGGAGCAACAGGCGATTCAGGTGATGGCGCACGAACCGGACGCGCAAAATTGCTGGGCTCCGGAAATTCTTTGGGACGACACGAAGCAAAACTTCCTCGTCCACTGGGCGACGACGATACTCGGTCGCTTTCCCGAGACCGCGATGTCGAACCGCCGTCCTGAACGGAACCACCGAATCTACGCGACGACCACGAAGGATTTCGAAACGTTTACGCCAACGAGGCTGCTCTACGACGGTGGGTACAATGTCATCGATGCGAACATCGTTCGTGATGGTGATCGGTGGCTGATGTTCGTGAAAAACGAAACGCTTTCGCCCAAGCCTGAAAAGAATATCCGTTTGATTCGCGCTCGCTCGATGGAGGGACCGTTTAGCGAACCTTCGGCTCCGCTGACGGGAAACTACTGGGCGGAAGGTCCATCGGCGGTGAAAGTCGGCGATGAGTGGCGCGTGTATTTCGACAAGCACATGGTTAACGCGATCGGGCTCGTCCGCTCGCGCGATTTTAAAAATTGGGAGGACGTCAGCGATCGCGTGAGTTTTCCCAAAGACGCGCGCCACGGCACGGTGCTGGCTGTGCCGCGTGCGGTGATCGAACGCCTGCTCGCGGTTGAGACGGAGCCGCGATCGGCAAAGGCGCGTGAGTGATGACTGCGATTGCGGATGCGACGTGCTCGTCGTGTGACGGGATGCTGTACGTAGCGGCAGGCGTCCCTGCCTGCCGACTCCGATGGCTGAAGACGGACAGGCACGGAGGCCTGCCGCTACAGGCGGAAGGCAAACGATGTCGGGCAGAGACCGCATCCACCGGTGAGATCTTAAATTTAGACAATCATGCGTAATCCTTTTCCTGCCGCCGGCGTTTTGGCTGCGCTCGCTATCCCCACCGACTCACGCGGACGCGTCCTCAAACGCGCGCTCGCCGCTCATCTCGCATGGCTGCGGGCGCAAGGCGTCGCGGGCGTGCTCGGGCTCGGGAGCACCGGCGAGTTCATTC
>CBRAFL010000270.1:0-7769 GCA_967755055.1 uncultured bacterium | reverse complement strand
CGGGTGAAAGCGTGAAGCGTCCGACCAACGAAAAGAAAAATTAAAGCGACCCGGATTCTCCAGCTGTCCAGACTTCTTCCGTACCATGAGCCCGACCTTCTACTATATTTTGCACGTCAGTTCCGTGTTCGCCCTCGCCGGCTACACGTTTTATGCATTTTCCGCGCCGCTGGAAACTCGCAAACGCGTGATGATGATCACAGGCATCGCGAGCTTGCTCGTGCTGATCGGTGGCTTCGGGTTGCAGGCGAAACTTGGGATTAAATTTCCCGGGTGGCTCATCGTCAAACTGGTCTGCTGGCTCGGTCTTTCGGCACTCGCGGGCATCGGCTATCGCAGGCGCGGTGCGGCCGGCACGCTCACGGTAATCGCACTCGCGATTCTGATCGTCGCAATCGTCATGGTGTACGCGAAGCCGTTTTAACTGCTCGCAGCATGGCAGGTTCGCTGACGGGCATCTGGATCGACGATGCGGGGCAGGTGCACACGACCGTGGCGAACGCCGACGGCTCGCGCGAGACGCGCGTCACCTCGTTCCGGCCTTTCGCGTGGCTGAACGAGACGCAGGTAGCGGTGGATTTCACGGGCGTTCAAGTCGAGCGGCTGAGCGGAGAAAGTCCGTTCAACCGGCTGGTGCATGCGGACACGTTCGACGCGTACGATGCCTTTCTGCGAGAAGCGCGGGGGAAGGTGAACCTCGACACGATTCGCCCGATCGAAAGCCAGTACCTGATGCAGAATCGGGAGCGACTTTTCCGCGACATGACGTTCGCTCAGGTGCGGCGCTGTCAGCTGGACATCGAAACCGCTTCATCGGACGACGGATTTTGTGACGCAACGCGAGCCGGCGACCGCGTACTGGCGATAGGATTACGGATCGGCCAGCGCAACCGCCTGCTGGTGCTCGACGAAATGACGGACGCCGCGGAAACGAAACTGCTGAACGACTTCAACACCGCGCTCGCCGAGGAAGACCCCGATGTGATCGAGGGGCACAACGTTTTCAAATTCGATTTCGACTACCTGCGTCAACGTTGTCGCCGCTTCAAAGTGCCGTGCGCGTGGGGGCGCTATGGGCAGAAGGCCACGTTTCGTAGCAGTCGTTTGAAAGTCGCGGAACGGTGGATCGATTTTCTCCGCTGCGATCTGCCGGGGCGCTCTGTGGTCGATACGTTTTTGCTGGTGCAGCTCTACGATATCACGACGCGGGAACTCACCTCGTATGGATTGAAGGACGTCGCGATTTATTTCGGCATCACCGAGGAGGATAGCCTGACGCGAACGTACATCGAAGGACATCGCATCAAGGAAGTTTACCATGAGAACCGGGCGCGTTTTTGCGCCTACCTCGAGGACGATTTGCGCGAGACCCACGGACTGGCGGATCAATTACTGCCGACATATTTCGAGCAAGTCCGCACGTTTCCCACGCTACTGCAGGAGGCGACGCTGCGAGGAGCGACGTCGAAGATCGATCTGCTGTTTCTGGAGGAATATTATCATGCGCGACAGGCGTGTCCGACTCCGCCGGAAGTGCAGCCCTTCGAAGGCGGCTACACGCGGAGTTTTCAGGAAGGCGTATTTCGCCACGTACTGCATTTCGACGTGGCGTCGCTCTATCCGAGTCTCCTGCTCTACATTGGGCGGAATCCTAAGACGGATACGCTGGGCGTTTTTATTCCGCTGCTTCGGCGGCTGCGAGAGTATCGGCTGGTTTACAAGCAACTCGCGCGGACTGCACCCACCGAGGAAGAGCGCAGCGAGGCGCAGGCGCGGCAAACGAGTTTCAAAATCTTGATCAATTCGTTTTATGGTTACTTGGGTTTCTCCGGTGCGCGTTTTGGTGATGGCGAACTCGCGGCCGAGGTCACGCGACGAGGGCGCGAATTGTTGCAGAGTTTGATCGACGAATTTGCGAAGCACGGCTGCACGATCCTGGAAGCGGATACGGATGGGATTTATCTTTCTTCTGAACATTACCACCAAAAACCCGAGGAACTGCTGGCGCTGGTGGAAACCATTTTGCCCGAGGGAATCGAGCTGGAGTACGACGGTCGCTACGAGTCGATGTGGTGCTACAAGGCCAAGAATTACGCGCTCTACGACGGCAAAACAATTACGTTGCGCGGGAGTGCGTTGAGGTCGCGAGGCATCGAACCGTACCTGAAAAAACTCAGCGATCAGCTGATTACGTTTTTGCTCGGAGCGTCGCCGGATTCGCCGCTGGTGATGTTGGAAGATTATCGAACGCGGCTTGCCTCGCGTTCCGTGCCGGTGGAGGAACTGGCGAAGAGCGAGACGCTCAACCAAAACCCGGACGCCTACGAACGATTGATTGCCGAGGGCGGAAAGCCGCGGCGTGCGTCCGCCGAGGTGGCGTTGCAATTGACGCCTCGACCGCGGATGGGCGATCGCGTGAGCTATTACGTTACTGGCAGAACCAAAGCCCGCACAAGCGACTGGCAGCGTGCGCGTGCGCTACTACTCTACGACGCAGAGGCAGCGCCGTATGATCCTTCGTATTACATTGAAAAATTGGACGACTGGCTCACGCGGTATGGAAGTTTCCTCGGAGTGAAACCGGTGGAAGAAGAAACGTCAGGAGTGCAGGGCGAGCTGTTTTAGGGGACACTATCCGCCATGCAGAACTCGCTCATTCGCCCTCTACGTCTGGCCGCCATCGATATCGACGGGACTTTGATCGGACCTGATCACGTGATCAGTGACGCGAACCGCCGCGCGATTGAACGGCTGCAAAATGCCGGAGTGGAGGTCGCGCTCGCGTCGGGTCGTCACTATCAGACGATGCGTCCGTTTACTTCGGCGTTACCCGGGATTCGCTGGCAGGTATCTGCGCAAGGCGGCGAGGTGTCCGATGTAGATCGGCGTCACATCGTGCAGCAAAAGTTTTTGGAATCGGTCGAGGCGCGTCGAGTGGTGGAGATGGGTTGCGCCCGCGGGTTCGCGACCGTGATTTACGCGACGGATGGGATCTTCGTTGATCACGACGAGGCGACCAGTCGGTTTTACTCGGAAATTTCCGGTCAGCGTCCGGTGGCGGCGACGATCGAAGAATCACTCGCAAAGCAGATTTTCAAAATCATCTGGATCGGCGAGCCGGCGGAGATCGCGGCGCTGTCCAGTCTCGACGAACTTGATACGCTGATGACCGAGAAGGTGCGGACGCATCAACGGCTGTTCGAGTTTTTGCCACCCGGCGTGAACAAAGGCACCGGTGTCGCGGCGTTGGCGAGGCACCTCGGTATTTCGGCTGACGAGGTTGTTGGGTTTGGCGACGCGGAAAACGATATTCCGTTGTTCGAGTGGGCGGGCACATCGGTGGCGATGCCTCACGGCTGGTCGAAAGCGATCGAGCGCGCCACGATGGTGGCGCCATCCGGGCCGATCGAAACCGCACTCGCGCGCGGGATCGAGCTGCTGTTTATCGGCGGGGCGGCGGCGCCTACGGGTTGAGTCGCGGCATGCTGACTGCGGCGAGGAGCTCGGTCGTTTCCGCGTCGAGCGGCACGTCACCCAATACATCCAGCAGGTCGGTGATGCTGGGAGCGAAGGTGGGCCAGTTGTGAGTGGGAAACTGTTGTCGTGCTTTCAGCGTAAGGCGGAGAGCGTTGAGGAACGACTGTTGCGCGAGCTTCGGCTGTCCTGCCGCCACATAACAACGGCCCGCTTCGGCGTTGAGTGCTGCGTAGATTAAAACTTTGTCGCGGCCGTTTTCAGGTGGCTCGCCGTCGGCCAGCATCAAGAAATGTTGATCGGGCGTGAACTGGAAAATACGCACGGCCTCCATGCCGAAGAGCCGTTCGCACGCGGCCATCACTGATTGCAGCGCCTCCTGCGGGGCGTGTTGTTCGCGCTGGTGGATGACGCGGGCGAGCAATTGAGCGACCTGCTCGATAAGTCGGAGAATGTAATCGCGCTGCATCGTGAGAATGAGAGTAGCGAGAAATGCGTGGCAGGCGAGTACGCGCTCGCGAGCTGCCTACATTACGGACACCGGCGAACGGCCCGTTATGACCAGCTCAAGTCCGTTTTGCTGATCGGAAATGCGCGAACGCGTTTGCCAGTCGCTGCGAAAATCGCGTTGCACACGGCGGGTGCGATGGGCGGCAGCGCCGGTTCACCAAGACCGGTTGTCGGATAATCGGTTTTCAGGAAGTGAGTCTCGATCACCGTCGGAGTCTGCGGCATCCGGATCATCGGGTAATCGTGGAGATTGGACTGAGCCATTCGACCGCGTTCGAGGGTGATTTCCTGAAACATGGCTGCGCCCAGTCCATCGATGATTGAACCTTGGACCTGATTCTCCGCGCCGCTGAGATTCACGATTTGCGCGCCGACGTCGCAGGCGCAAATCACCTTGTCGACTTTGAGTTCGCCCTTTTGCGAGACGGTGACTTCGGCGACCTCGGCAAAATAACCGCGGTGGCTAAAGTGAAATGCGATGCCCTGGCCTTGACCGCGTGGGAGCTTTTTTCCCCAGACCGCTTTCGCTGCCGCCATCTTCAAGACGCCCCGCATGCGCGCGACGTTGTAAGCCTGCGGATGTTCGCCGGACCCCGGCATCACGTCGCGATCGCCGAGTAAATCGAGCCGAAATTCCAGCGGATCGCGGCCCGCCGCGTGCGCCAGTTCGTCGATGAAGCTTTGCATCACCCAGGCGAGTGTACAGCTGCCTGGTGCGCGCCAGAAACCCATCGGTATCGCCGTTTCAAGGACGGTGACTTCACTCAGAAAGTTTGGTACCCAACGGCCGGGAAACTCATCCACACCGAGCGACGCGCCGTTGCCGGGCTTCTCGGTGGTATTGCCGAAGGTGACAAAATGATTTTTCCACGCGTTCACCTTGCCTTGGGCATCCACGCCGCCTTTCAGGAAATGAAATCCACCGGGGCGATAAAGGTCGTGGCGCAAATCATCTTCGCGCGTCCACGTCAATTTCACCGGAGCATCCACCCGTTGGGCGATGGCCGCGGCTTCGACCATGTAATCGCCGCCGAGCCGCCGTCCGAACCCGCCGCCGCAGCGTGTCACATGAATCAGAACTTTATCGCCGGGGACGTTGAGGACTTTCGTGATCAACCCCTGACCCGCGCCCGGATTTTGGGTGGGCGCCCAGATTTCGAATCCGCCGTCCTTGAACCAGGCCGTGCAGTTTTGTGGTTCGAGATTGGCATGTGAGATAAACGGATACCGATACGCCGCCTCGACGACGTGAGCACTGGCGGAAAACGCGGCGGCGATATCGCCGTCGCTGCGTAATTTCATCGCGCCGGGCTGGCTCGAGAGCTCGGTCGCCTTCGCCGCAAATCCGTCCCAGCTGTCATTCGCGGTCTTGCCTTCGTCCCATTTGACGTGGAGTTCGCGACGTGCGCTGAAGGCGGCCCATGTGGACGTTGCCACAATCGCGACGCCGGGCATCAAGCCGTTCACGTCGGTCGTTCCTTCAATGACGAACGCATCGCGAACGCCGGGCAGGGTTTTAATTTTATCGAGATTCGCCTGCACAACTTTGCCGCCGAACACCGGACATTTTTCGAACACGGCGTAGAGCATGCCGGGTAATTTCACATCGATGCCGAAGAGGGACTGGCCGGTGACGATCTTGGGATTATCGACGCCTGAAATGCGCGTGCCCATCAGCGAGTACGAAGCGGGATCTTTTAGGACGGCGGATTTTTCGTCGGGGACAGGCAACGTCGCGGCCTTTGCGACGAGTTCTCCGTAGGCGAGTTTCCGGCCGGTCGGGCGGTGGTGAATCGCGCTGCCTTCGGCGAAACATTCTGCCTCGGCCACGTTCCAGGTTTGGGCGGCTGCGGTGGTGAGCATGGCGCGGGCGGTTGCGCCGGTCCGCCGAAATAGATCGTAATGAGTCGGCGTCGAAGTGCTGCCGCCTGCGCCGTACCACGGTTTCGCATACGTTGGGGTGACGTCGGCTTGCTCGATGACCACGTCTTTCCAATCCACTGCAAGCTCCTCCGCGATGACCATCGGGAGAGAGGTTTTGATACCCTGACCTGATTCTGGAACTTTGGAAATCAGCGTGACCACGCCTTTCGGTGAGATGCGGATAAAAGCATTCGGCGCGAAATCGCCGGGCGGCAGATCGACCGACGCATTTACGATCGACTCGGCGCCCAGCATGCGATCGGCGGAGCGCAGATAAATTCCGAGCATGAGACCGCCGCCGGCGAGCGCAGAGAGTTTTAGGAAACTGCGGCGATCGATGGGACCCGTGAGCGTGGGAGGCGTGATCATGATGAAGCCTCCTTTCCACCCGCGAGGGCGACAGCCCGCTGAATGCCCTGACGGATACGGTAGTAAGTGGCGCAACGACAAAGATTGCCGGACATCGCATCATCGACGTCAGACTCGGTGGGGTGAGGATTCCGCTTCAGTAACGCGGCGGCGGTCATGATTTGCCCGGCCTGACAATAGCCACATTGCGCAACGTCGAGTTCGCACCAGGCTTTTTGAAGAGGATGAGAACCGTCGGTCGAAAGGCCTTCGATCGTCGTAACCTGCACGCCAGCGGCGGTGGAAACCGGCGTCAGGCACGCGCGAGAAGGAACGCCATCGAGATGAACGGTGCAGGCGCCGCATTGACCGATGCCGCAGCCGAATTTTGTGCCGACGAGATCGAGATGATCGCGAAGTACCCACAGAAGGGGAGTGTCGGCGGCCACGTCCACAGTGTGGGACTGGCCGTTTACCTGCAGGGTGAATTTACTCATGGAGAGAGAAACGCGGAGCGAAGCCGTGAAACGAGGGTGAAGAAAACGGGAAGCCGCATGGCCGGAGTCAATTCACCGGTTGACGCAATGGACAAACAAAAGTTGCAAAAGAGCCAAGACGTTTTCGCGCTGGAGAATTTGCTTCGGACGGGAAGAAACAAGGGCCGAGGGACCGGCTCCGTCCGGTCCGTTGGTAGTAACCCTTGTGCGCAGACGCGGACGACACGGAGGTCGTCCCTCCGCAAAGTCCGCATAAGATGCAGGCACGGAGGCCTGCGCTACTCACACGAGCTATACTCCAATCTCCTGAGTTCGCTGCGGGAAAAGCTACTATGATCGTGCCGCAGTGGCTACTTTCGCGCTGCTGCGATGGACCACCCAGTCGATGATCGCCGCATCATCGTTCTCGTGCCGCCATACCACGCTCAAGAACTCTGCTGGGAAAAAGTCATGTCGTTGCAAAAACGCCCGGTCACCTCCGCAACAGTACATCAACGACGGCGGGAGTTCGCCGCGGAGCTTCGCCTTTGCTTTTGGAATGATACGAGGCAGCCACTCGATCCCGCGCAGAGCGCTGTTTTTTGACGGCAACGTGGACTCGTCCAGGATCTTCGTCGAAGCGATCCCTCGCTGCGCATTCAGAAAGTAATCACGGCGGACAATTTCGATCGCGAGCGCGCGATCGTAGCCGGGCTGCCCCTCATCGTTGTTGTGGTCCTCGGCGTAGTCGTAGAGGTGCTGCGCCGTGATTCCGTTGGCCGCGAGGAAAGCACGCTCCTCTGCATTGAAGTAGGTGTCTGCGCCACGTGAGCCGGTGGCGTAGCGCTTCACGGCTTGATCGTAGAGAGCACGAAATTTTGTGGTGAAATCGTAATGAGACATGGCGCTACGATTCATGCATGCGCCCAACCAAAGCAAATCGCAGGAGTGATTTTGGTGAGTGTTCCGATTGGGTGAAAACTCGCTATGAGGTGTAGGTAGCGCGCTCGCCGCGCTACGTTCGTAATCTGTAGCGCG
>CBRAFL010000269.1:0-7774 GCA_967755055.1 uncultured bacterium | reverse complement strand
GGAGCCACTGGATCAAGATTTCCCCATTGGGAAAATCCTATTAGCGGTTCCCCTCCGGGATTCGGAATGATTCTCGTCGGTGAGAAACAATTGGAGGGCTGCGCTCCGTCGCAGCTGGGCCCGGCGCGAACAGCGCTGACGGAGCAGCGCCCTCCAGCGGAGCCCTACAGGCAACTATTCGAAGACACGCCTTGGTGCTTTGTGCGCGAGAATTAATTTACCACGTTCACGATCACACGTTGGTATCTCGTGAGCGGCGGCGAGCCGTGGTCGGTGACGGCGAGGATGATGTGCATGGTGCCGTAATGAAAAACACGCTCAGCCGGGGCGATGAACCAGGCTTTCGCTTTGTCGGCGTCCTCGATTTTCAGCGGCTGTCCGGTGCGGGAGTCGGACATCACGAGCGTCCCGGGCTCAGGATAATAAAACCACGCATAGGAAAGCGCATCGCCGTCGGGATCGGTGGACCCTTCGCCGCTGAGATTCACGCGTTCCCCACTCTTCGCGCTGAGTTGCGCCGCGTGCCCCAGTTTTGCGACAGGCGGATGATTCGCCGCGGAGGGCGGCTTGATCGTCCAGTCCATGCGCGCAGCAAAATCGTTTTGATACGCCGCACGCCAGCGCCAGATCGTGGCGTGGTTGGTCGTGTGCCAGCTGCCGTCGACGCCGAGCACTTCGTCCTGCACATCAGTCCAGATCGGGCGCGTCTCAGGTTCAAGAAACCACTTTTGCGTCGGCGGCGTGTAGAGTTCGTACCGACCGCCCCACCCGCCCCAGTCAGGATGTTCGGGTTCGCTGAGACCGTTGTTGATGAGATTAAAAAAACTCGGCGTGTCGCCCTCCATCAGAAATTTCACCTGCGGATATTGAGCACCGAGCGGTCCTTTGCTGCGGATATTTTGGTCGAGCCAGGGATTGTCCACGATCGAGAAATCGGCCCCGGCGAATCGGCCACTAAATTTGTCGCCACTGATGCCGCTCCATGTCGCATGATGATAAGCACCGCCGGCGTGGACGCCCGGACTCACGGTGTAGAAAAGATTTGGAAACGTCTTCCGAATCCACGGCCCGCTGTCGTCCTGATCCGAAATCGTGGTGACGCGAAGCTTGGCGACGAATTTAGCGAGCGCCTCCGCCGAACGTGTCGCGCGTACTTTCCAAAGCGCCTGCGCGAGCACGTTCGGTCCGCCCCAGACCGTTACCCATACCGGCCGCGGATCGGCGCGATCGGCGACTTCGATGATTCGGTCGGAGCCGGGCGAATCCATTTTCTCGCCGACCGCCTTCATCCCGTGGTCGGGAACGCCATCGCGGATGACGGACAACAGGTAGTCCGCCGTGGGAAAACCAGGAGCGTGTTGGATGAGATTGTCGCGCACTTTGCCATAGGCCTCGACGATTTCCCGGATGCGCCACGCGGCGGTCTTATGCTGCTGATGAATGGAGGTGGTGGCCACCAAACCTTCGGCGTCCCATTCGTTGGTGTAAGTTAAAAACCGAACCAGTGACATCGCGTCGTCGGGTTCGTTCTCGATATCGGTGAGGACGAGCACTCGGTTTTTTTCCGCGGCCGACGCAGACGTGCGAAAGCAGGCGCCGAGCGCAAGAGCTGCGACGAAGATAAGTGCAAAGCGAGGGTTCATGGTCGGGGAGATTTACAGCGCTGTATCCGCGACGCGAAGTCGCGCAGAAATTCTTCGCGCCAGCGACTGACCGTTCTCGCGCCTTGGTCCGGACCTTCGCTCCAGCGAGGGTCAGGATCGTCGGTCCACCATTTCGGATAGCGAGCGGAGGGTTTGTCCGCGAGTTCGGGAGCGGGGTTTTTCGAGGTAAATTCACCTGTCTGACCATTTAGTCCCGGAACGTTGCTCGAAATCTTGTAGGTCCACGTCTTGGCGCTTTTAGGCGAAAAGAGGAAATGCCACGTGCCGTTCTCATCCGGAAATCCGGGGAATTCCTGCTGATCTATGACCAACGTGGCCTTCGCACCCGTTGGCGTGGCACCGGTCGAACGGTAAATCAGCTCCACGATCGAGAACGTCTCGACGACATCGTTCGCGTTCGGCGTATGGGTGAAGGTGACGCGCGGCCGCTCCCACGCGCGCACAAAATGTCCGCCCCACGAATCGCTGGCCGGATTGTCCGGAGTGGCACCGAGTAGATAAGCGAGCGACGGCGTGTCGCCCATTTTCACCTTCGGCGCGATCGAAGCAAAATAATCCCCGAGCGCACCATGGCCCTTGACGTGCATCGTCACGAACGCGGCATTGTCGAGATCACCCGCTTGGTTTCCACCCTCGAACCAGCCGCGATAAGTCGAGTTGTTTTCGATGATCCACAGATCACGATGCTCGCGGGCGATGTAGTCGTACGCGGTCGTGGACCATTTTTTGTTCGGACCGCCGATCCAATAAACGCGGAGCTTGGACGTGATCGTCGGGTCGTCGTGCAACGCCTGAGCGAGATCGTCGATGCCGCCCCATACGAGCAACCAGAGCGGACGCGGATCGTCGCGGTGCGCGCAGCGAATGATCCAATCGGAGCCTTCCGTCCGTTCGCCATAGCCGCGCAGATCCGCGGAGTCGGTACCACCTTGTCGGGTGATGGCCCGAAGAGCTGCCGGTGTCGGATAACGTTCCGAGTAAGTGCGAAGATTGGGATAATCGATCGCGTAGCGGCCGATGATACGGAGAATGTTTTCCTTTCGATTGTGCGCCGGCCCGTAGGGCGATGCGATCAGGCCTTCGAGGTCGAATGCATCCGCGTAAACGAGCAGGTGAACAAACGACTGGAAGTCATCGAAGTCGGTCCCTCCGATGTCGGAGGAAACGATCACGCGATGGCGGGGCGCAGCGGAAAAAAGCGGCTGCGTCTCCAGGTTCGTCAGCGCGAAGAGGAGGAGAATTGCGCGAAATGCCTTGATCATGCGTCTCGGCCACGAGCGTTCATCGTGTCCGCGAGCACGGCGAGAAAGATAATGCCGCCCCGCTCCCTCGCCGCCACGGGCGCGTGCGTCATTTCACGTGCGCCGTTGGCGTGAGCGTGCTGGCAGACTCACCTGAATCGCTCTCCTCTTTCGGACGTGGTTGCGAATCGGCGAACGCTGCAAGGGACAGCAAGTCTGCCATCTCGCGCCGACGGTCGATGGCATCTTCCTCTGCAATCATCGCGCTCGCGATTCCGCGATTCAGGCCGAAGAGGTTGCCGATTCGCAGACCCGGATGGCGTTTTAAATACAAGTCCACTCGCGCCGTGGGCGAGAGGATTTCGCGCTCCTTGAAGTTAGGCAAACGCCCTTCGCGTACGTCGTAGCGCGGCAGCCGGACCACTCCTTCCGGCGCCGGTTCGTGGTTTTCGGAGGAGACGACGGGCGCAGGGATCGCTTCGGGCGGAAGCATGTCCTTCGGCAACCGTACAATCACGTTGCGCGGACGATCGGTTTCCCGCCGGTCGACCACGGTTCCCGTTTTCGGCGGACTGTATCTTGGAAGGAGTGACCGCACCTTCGTGACCCCAGAGGGCTGTGGTTCCGTTGGGGATACAGCGTCCTCCGCCGCAATCGCGGAGCACGCGAACAGCAGGGCCACTGCAACCGCCGGAAGAGGCGAGCTCATACGATCGCAGAAGCTGACGTGTGATCGGCGAACTTCCGAGACTTTTCCACACCGAAGTACGGGCAAAGTCTCCGACCTGATCTTCTCCAGTTTTCCGGAATGACGAGTCGGAGACCTCGCCTTACTCACTATTTCGTTAGCAATCCTTGAAACACGAGATCGATGGCTTGCGCTAGCCGCAACTCGCGATTGCGCGGAGTGTCGAGATCGAGCTCAAGAGACGCGGACAACGAATAACGATTCGAATGATAAATGAAACAGAGTCCGATGAAATTTATCATGAGGTGCTTGATATCCACCGGCAGCCGGAAGACGCCCGCTGCGACACCCTCCTCGATGATGGACCGAAAACGTTCCATAAACGGATTCTTGCTCACCTTCGTCGACTCGCGCGCGATGTTGCGGCCATGCTCGAGGTTTTCCCACAAAAGTAGCCGCACAAACTCGGGGTTCTCATCGAGAAATTTGAAATTAGCAGCAATGAGCAGCCGCAGCTTCTCATCGGGGCGAGCCTTCGCTGTGACCGCTTCGAACTCTATTTTTTCAAGGCGACTAAAAACCTCCGCGAGTGCCGCGAGATAAATGTCACTCTTACTGCCGAAATAATGATAAACCATCCGCTTGTTCGCCTTCGCTCGGCCGACGATCTCGTCCACGGAAACGCCGTGATAACCCTTGTCAGAAAAGAGACGGATAGCAGCTTGCAGCAGACGTCGTTTGGTGCGGTCGGGATTTCGGCGGCGAATCATTTTCCGGTGGGGTGGTCTGGGCGAACAAGAATGCACATTCGGTTGCGCGAATACTTATCACTTCCTGGGTAAATCCGCTCGTTCGGTATCATCCAGGCTCTTCGAAGAGGGACTCGGGGCGAATTCACGGGGCAAAAAAACCTTTCGCATTGCCAGATCCAACGGCCCGGCGTTCGTCCGGAGTGAACTCGAAATCAGCCATCTTGGCCGCTTGCGCAGGCAGGCTAACCAGCGGCGAGAGGCTCCCAAACATCGCCCGCTCTAACGGTATCGCCTTCTTTAACGTCGCGGCAAAACGCAGGCATTCCGTGTACGAAACATCGGCGAAAAAATTTCCGGCGCGAGCCGCCAGGCGCTCCACTTCGGACATCGCCAGCCCGGTGCAAAGCGGCGTTGTGTCGCTGAACCGAGCGAAGAATCCAATCAGATCGGCGAATGGAACGGCGGTCACTTTCAGAGCAAAATAACGGTGGCGCTCGTCCTCCAGCCGCACCGTGACGACGAGTTTCAAGCCCAGCCGATCGAGTTCGCGCATGAACCGTGGCAATCGTCCCGAACGCAGCGTGTAGTTGTGGTAAGTAGGGGCAATGCGCACGGCTCGCACGCCCTTCTGCGCACCACACTCCGCCAGTTGGTCGCGCCAGGAAGCGAGGACGGGATTCACGATTGGCACCGGCCGAAATAAAGGACGAATTCGCACCGTCTGAAACAGTTCGCGGTTCGCCCGCATAGGATCGGTTTCGAGAAACGCGCCGAGCGGAGAAATCGCCGCGCCGGATATTCCCGCCTGTCGGGCGGCGGCGGCGTAATTCGCCACCGTCTGCTCACAACGTAAACCGAACGGCCACACGCCGGAGTAAGCGTTCGCATCAAACAGCATGATGACCTCCGTTCAGGCGGAGAATCCGCCGCGCGTTTCCTCCGAGGATCATCGCCTTCTGCTGCGCCGTCAGCCGTGAACTGGTGACACGAGCGAGCGCGACCGCTGGCGAACGTATCGGCAAATCGGATCCGTAGAGCACGTGGTCCGCACCGAGTTGCTCCACCGCGTATTCCAGCAGCCCGTCGTCCGCCAGACCGCCCGAAAGATCGACGTACAGATTAGGAACACCTTTCGCTTCGAGCACTCCTCGCACACCGATGCCGGTGAGGTGCGGCATGATCACCGTCACTTCCGGATGCCGCCGTGCGAGGTTCGCCGTGTCTTCTGGATCCGAATGAAAGCTTCGTTCCCGTAAATGAGTTTGGCTCCACGAATGCTGCAGCACCGCAATCTTCCACTTTTTCGCGGCTTCCATCACTGCGTCCATGCACGCGTCGCGCGCGTTGTTGCAGATTTCCAATTTGAGTCCGATGAAACCGAATTTCGTCACGCAGCGCTCCACTTCCGAAAAAACCGCGCGCTCGCCGAGGGTCGGATTCAGGAAACAAAAAAAACGAAAATAGTCAGGAAACATCGCCTGGATGCGCGCACTCTCGTCGTTCACTTCCCGAATCTGTTCGGCCGAGAAATTCCGCCCGTGGCGAAGGACATCGCCCAAACCGACCATCAGGCCGACACCGAGCTTGCGGCCGTACGCAACGAGCCACGTCAACTCGTCCGCGCTGGCACCTTTCCCGAAAAGCACCGGGTGCGTATGCGAGTCGATGATCTCCATGCTTGCGCTCCGGTCGGGGCGAATGGCGAGGTCTGCGTTGGCCCTTTGCACCGTCGTTCGAATCGATCGAGCTTTCATGTCGCGTTGACTTGGCTAGTTCACACCACGCTTGGGTCAAACTGCCCGACGCGAACTCCCGTTCGCCGTCGCATGGACCGCTCGCACGACCTCTGCCATGTAACGCGCGTCATCCTCATCGTAGGCGACACCGAACGGCAGCGCGATCATCTGCTGTGTGAGTTTTTCAGTCACAGGAAAATCTTCGGCGCGATATCCGAGCGCCGGCATTGGCCCCAATCCGGCGAACGGCGACGCCGCATCCGCGTGTGCGCGACCTTCGGCACAATACGGCTGCGCGTAGTGGCAATACGTCCGCGTCATGGGCTGGCAATTCACGTTGCGGCTTTCGAGCTGCATCCGAAACGCGTCCCGATCGAAGCGTTCGTCGAGCAGGAGATAACACTCGATGCCAGAATCGCCCGCTGGATCATGTACCACGCGAGGAACGATTCCCTCCAGCGAACCGAGCCGCTCGAGAAAAATCTGCTGAACCCCTCGACAGTGCGTCCGGATGCGCTCGAGCTTGCCGAGTTGAGCGAGAGCGACGGCGGCCGTCAGCTCCGCCATCCGAAACTGACTGCCGCAAAATGATTTCCCCGTTGGGTTGACTCGCGTTTCGAACACCGCCCGGAAAATTCCCAGGTCATGCATCCGCACCGCGCGCTCGAAAAGGTTGGCGTCATTGGTGACCACGGCTCCCCCCTCGCCGCTCGTGATCGTTTTCTGATTTTGAAAACTGAAGGTCCCGATCCGACCCATCGATCCAACCCGGCGCCCGCGAAACAACGCACCAGGGCTTTGGGCGCAGTCTTCGATGATCGCGATGCCCGCGCGGGCCGCTTCGTCCACGATCGCATCCATGCGCGCCGGTACACCCTGAAAGTGAATCACAATCGCCGCCTTTGTGCGCGCTGTCGTCTTGCGCGCAATCTCCGCCGGATCGAAGCAGAGTGAGCGGTCCACTTCCACGAGGACCGGACGCGCACCGACCCGCACGACCGAGGTGAAACATGCGATCCAACTCCACGCGGGTACCAACACCTCGTCGCCGGGACCAACACCGAGTGCCCCCAAGGCCACCTCAAGCGCCGCAGTGCCACTCGTCACAGCCAGGGCAAACTTTGTGCCCACGAACCGCGCGAGCTCATTTTCCAAATCTGCGGCAAACGAATGACCGTCTGCCGCCGCGAAGCGGTTCAGCGAACGACTCTCGAACACCGACGCGATATTGCCCTGTTCCTCAGGACCAAGCCAGAGCCGACCCAGACCGATCGTTGGTCGCCGCCGCAGCGGGGGAAAATCTCTTGAAACAGCGGGAGGCACGGTGGACGAATTCATCTCAAGGAATTCTTTCTCCATGTCTTCTGCCTACCCTTGTCGGTGGACGCAAAGGCGGAGCCGCTTCGATCCACCGCAACAGCACCGCGGCGTCGGCTCGCAACGATTCGAAGCTGCCGTCCGCGACAAACTCGATCATGAGGTCGTGCGAACGCGGTGATTCCCGGAGAATCGAAAGCAGCGGCAACCAGGTATCTCCGCTGGCACTCAGCGGCAGAAACTGGGCGGTGGGCGGGTTGTAGTTGAAAACATGCACTGTGGTCAGACGGCTGAGAACATTGCGCAGCGCGCCGGTGTTTTCCTCCACGGGTGCGCAAAAATCCGGTTGCCAAAACGTCGCGATGTTCGGCGACGG
>CBRAFL010000268.1:0-7783 GCA_967755055.1 uncultured bacterium | reverse complement strand
CGAAGCGACGGGGTGTGTGATCGCGACTTTTCACACAGTCTGTCACGCTCGCAGCCACATCAGTCTGCGCCTGAATATAACTTTCGTCGCGCGTTGATCACACTTGGCCGCGAGGTGTCGAGGGTCTGTCTCATTTTGGTAACTACAGGGTTGGTTGTTTGGTTTTTGTCTATGTGCGACGCATTTTTCACCTCTGCTGCTGGTGGCTTTTGTTCGTCGTTTCTTGTTCGGCGTCTTCGCTGGAGAACGCGGAGCGGGCACGTGCGTTGCTGGGGTCGGACGCCTGGTCGCGAATTATTCGGGTGGAAAATACCGCGAAGCACAGCATCTACCCACATACCGTTTACGCGCTCGTGTTTGAGCTCAGCGGGTTGTTGTGGTTCTACACCGACACGAATGGGACGCAGAGTTTTTCGCTCTACGTTAATCGACTCGCGGAAGAGAAAGCTGATTTTGGTCCGTTGCTTCGTGCGATCGATCCCGGCTTTGAAACGTACGAGATTTTGCGCAGCAAGACGTCGAGCACGATTGGCGTAATCGAGCCGCCGCCGTTTGCCTGCTTGATCGAAAGTGTGGCCGCTGCGAGAGCGCTTGCAGAGCGCGGTGAAAACATAAAGCGGGCGGAATTGGTCTGGTTCTACATCAACGTGCACGAATCGCTTCAGGGGCACACCGTCCTCGCTTACGAAAATCAAGACGGCGCCTATCTGGTGGACGCCGCATTTCCGGGCGGACGAATTCGGGTTGGAGCGACGCTGCCGGACAAGCCAACTGCGCTCGCGAAGAATTTTGAAAAACTCGGATTTGCGATCGTCAAAACGCGTCAGCTTTCGATCGAGGCGCCGCGGCCGACCGCGATTGTCCGTTCCCAGCCGGTCGGAGGCGGCGGTGTACGCGGCGTGATGACGAATTGAGGAACGAGCAGCTGAAGGCAGCAGGAATGAAGTTAACCGCAAAGAACGCAAAGATCACATAGATCGAGCCCATGTTGTCTCTGCGCTCTCTGCGTTCTTTGCGGTTAAAATTCCGAATCATGGCCCGAGCTTTCAGCGTATCTATATATGACACGTGCGTGATCTGTCTTTGCTTTGCTGTGATCTGGCGAAAAAAAACCGCGGTTGATCGCAAAGAGCGGGACAGACAGCGCGGAATTTGAATCTGCATTCGACGCAAAACACCGGCGTTTTGTCGCGACACATGGAAGATTGAACGCATCGCGATTGTGACTGCGCGCTCACGCGAGTTTACCCGCTTCAACAAGCCAGCGGCTGTCCGCGAGGGCGCCGTTTGATTTGGAAACACACACGCACAGATCAACGCAAAACGATTTATGAATACCTATTTATCTGCCTGCCGCGGAAGATTGAAACCCGCGCGACTGGCACTGGCCTTCGCCTTTTCATTTGTCTCCATCGCCTCCGCTCAAACGAGCTCGAGTGAGGAGGAAACGGTAAAGCTCAGTTCAATGGTGGTGACCGGATCCAATCTGCCCAGCGCAGGTGAAACGCCTGTTGCGCCAGTGACCGTGATCACGCCAGCCGACATCGAACGCAGCGGTGTGACCAATGACGTTCTCCAGGTGCTGCGCAAAACCGCTCCGCAATTTTCGGGTAACGCGAATCTTGGAACGGAGAATGGAAACATCAACAGCGGAGCAACCAACGGTGGCTCCGCTCTTGCGTTGCGGAATGCGGCCACGCTCGTGCTCGTCAATGGACGCCGGCTCGCAGCCGCTCCGGTCGGTGCAACGGGCGGTGGCGTGTTTGTCGACGTGAATGCGATTCCGATCAGCGCAATCGCGAGAATCGAGATTCTCACCGACGGCGCCTCCGCTATTTACGGTACCGACGCTGTGAGTGGCGTGGTGAACATCATCCTTAAAACGGATTATAACGGTGGCGAAATGGGGAGCCGGTATGCACGCACGTCCAACGAAGGCCACTACCAGGAAAAATCTGCGTGGGGCGTTCTGGGCGGCCAGCTGGGGACGAATGGGCCCAAGGTCACACTCGCGTACGAGTGGACGAAGACGGAGCCGCTCTACAATTATCAGCGGCCGTTCGCGACGCCGAGTTATGGCACGACCAATTTTCCGGGCCTGATTCAGCTCGGCGCCTATAATAGCGACGGCTCGTTTGTCGGCGATCCGAGCGGATATTATTATCTCGATCCGAGTCTGTCGGCGCCGAAAGCGGGCGCGACACTGGCTGCGCGCGGCTACACAGGGCCGTTCACCACGGGACAGGCGACGAAGCTCTTCGATCTTTCCCGTGGCGTCACGATGCTGCTCGAAAACGAAAAGAAAATTTTGACGGCGGCAGTGGACCAGGAAATTTCCGTCAATCTCTCGCTCTTCAGCGACTTGATTTTTTCGCGAACGAACACCGTCTCGCAACTCAACGCGCAAGGTATCCAGATTTCCATGCGAGGGACGGACCCGCGAAATATTCTGGGGCAGGATGTCAGCGTGCGGAATCGCTTCCTGACCAATCCACGACTCTACATTGCGGATACGGATTCCTTGCGTGGCGTGGTCGGCCTCAAAGGCACGCTCAGTGACCAATGGTCGTGGGAAAGCGCGGTGAATTACAGCGAAGGCACGCAGGATTTTGCGAACGCGAATCTGATTCGATCGGCGGCGCGAGTGGCCGCCGTCAATGCCGGCACGCTCGCCCTCTTTTCGCGGACGCAAACTGCGGGTGCGACGGACAGCCTCTTCGGCCGGGCGACGGGAAAGTTCACCAGCGATCTCACGTCGTGGGATTTTAAATTCGTCGGCACGAATCTGCTGCAGGCGCCCGGCGGCGGAGTAAGCATGGCGTTCGGCGGAGAGGTGCGCCGGGAAACACTGAAAGCGACCTCGGACATCGACAGCCAGTCGGCCACGTTTGCCTACGATAACGGAACGACCATCGATCCTTTCGACGAAGGGCGGCGGATCGTGTCCATCTTCGGCGAGGTGAACGTACCGATCGTCGGGAAGGAAAATCGGCTGCCGGGAATCTACTCGCTCGATCTGACCTTGGCGGAGCGGCACGAGCGGTACAGTGACACGGATGATCCGACCGTGCCCAAAATTGCATTACGCTATCAACCGGTGGACGAGAGCCTGCTGTTTCGTGGCACGTTCTCAAAATCGTTCGCGGCGCCGACCCTTTATCAGTTGAATTCGCCGCCCGCGGAGGGATTCACGAGTCCGCTGGCGGAGTTCGACAGCGCCCAGGCGCACCAGGAGACGACGGCAGTGACGGAATTAATCCCGTCTCGCTCGACGAATTATTCTGCGGGCGTGGTCTGGACCCCGAAATCGATCAAAGGACTTTCTGTTTCCGTGGACTATTTTAAAATCAAACAGACCGACGTCGTGAGTAATCTCGGAGCGACGGGAGTGGTTGACGCAGTGTTTCACGACATCGAGGTGAATGGCTCGGCTTCACGTTATGCACCGCTGCTGCACGTGGGAAATTACACGGGTCCGACGCTGACGGCACCCGGCCAGGTATCCGCGATCGGACTCGATAATTTGTATTACAGCATTCCGGCGGCGAGTAACATCGGCGCGCAAAAGCTGAGCGGTTTGGATATTCGAATTCTTTATCAGCTGCCGATCGAAGGTCCGGGTAAAATCACGTGGGATAGTTCCACGACGTATTATTTTAACTACGATATCCAGATCGCACCCGGCGCGCCGTTCACGCCGACTGCTGGCTTGGTTACGGGTTTGAACGGCACGATCCCGCGCTGGCGAACCTACAACGTGCTGACGTACCAGCTCCGTCAGTTCGGCGTTGATCTGGCGCATACGTATTTCCAGAAAACGACGGATACCACCGAGGTGGAAGGTTATGATCCCAAAATCCCGGCGTATTCAGTTTTCGATGCCAGCGTGACGTACACGCTCAAAGGAAAGCGGAAATGGTTCCGTGGTCTCCAGGCGACGATCGGGGTGAACAACATTGGCAATCGCATGCCGCCTCCTTCCGCGACGTTTGATGGGCTATCGAACGCCGATATCGCAGAGTTCAGTCCGATCGGCCGGCTTTACTACGTGTCGGCAAAGTACCGGTTCTGAGCGGTCGAGATCCGTTGTAGCCCGCCGCGTAAGCGGCGGGATCCCTCCGCTCACGCGGCAGGGCTACGCAGAGAAGTCCGAAAGCCGGGCGGAGAATCGGACCGCGCCGTAACCGGCGCGGCTACGAGGTGGGCAGATGCGTCGACTACAGCAGCCGCACTGCAATGACGCTTATCTTCCCTTTTTACCGGGAGAGCGACGCTGTCGGCGCAAAAAGCTCAGCGAGAACCTGCCGGAGTTCCGACGGGAAGACGGGCTTGAACAGGATCTTGTCCACCTTGAGTTCGTGATAAGCATCACTGACTGTCGGGCTGAGCTCAGAGCTGAAGATCAGAATTTTGCCGGCGTAGGGCAGGCCGCGAACGTGAGTGACCAATCCGAGCCCGTCGAGACGGGGCATATGGTGATCACTGATCAGCAAGTCATATCCATCCGGGTTCGCGGTCAGGCGATCCAACGCTTGCTGGCCGTCCGACACGCATTCGACGACATGGCCTTCACGCGTAAGCGCGATCCGGGCAATGTCCCGCAGTTCCCGCATGTCGTCAGCGTACAGGATGTGCAGAAGCTTTTTCGAGTGGGACAATTCGTCAGTGAGCATCGGAGCGGAACCCGGCGTTTTCTCCGGGCAACATTCTTGACTCGTGTTTTGCCCTCAGGTTCTGGAAAAAAAATGCGAATTATTTAGAGCTTACCTATAGGGAAACTACCGCTGCTGTTCGACGTTGCACATGGTTAAAAAGAGGGAGGGTGGAAACGAACCGCCAGCGAGTTAACGACACTAAGCGAGGTAAACTTATGAAAAACTCCATTAGACTTATTGCCCTGCTCGCGATCGGCGCCGGCGGGGTTCTTTCCCTCCCGACGGGCTGTGCGGGAACTGCGACTCGCAAAAGCACGGGTGAATACGTCGATGATGCTGCGATCACCGCCAAGGTGAAAACAGCCTTCGTCAAAGACGAGATCGTCAAAGCCATGCAGGTGGACGTAACAACCTTTAAAGGCAACGTGCAGCTCAGTGGCTTCGTCGATACGGCCCAACAGAAAGCACGCGCCGGACAGATCGCTGCCTCGATAGAGGGCGTAACGAACGTCACGAATAACATCAGCGTGAAGTAAGTTGCTCTCGGCTTTTTTCCAAAGCTCGCTCTCGAGTAGCGCGGAGTTATCTCAGAGTTTTCGGTAAAAAGTAGCGCGGGCTTCCAGCCTGCTCTGATGCAGGCAGGATGCCTGCGCTACGTTGCCTCTCACAAAGCCAGTCGCTCAAGCGACTGGCTTTTTTTGCGGACCAAGAGCGGGAGCTTGGCAATACCCGCTCCCTTCGCTCCACTCCACCCGATGCTCTTACCCCGTTTGGCGTCACGAGTGGCGACAGCTTTCATTCTCACGGCTGGCGCCTGCCGCCTGGGTGCGGCCGGCACCGACTGGCCGGTGTATCTGGGCGACAAAGCGGCGAGTCATTACTCGACGCTAGCTCAGATCACACCGCAAAACGTCGAGCAACTCGAGGTTGAGTGGACGTGGCACGCGGGCGATGCGCGCGACAATCAAACTCAAATCCAGTGCAATCCGCTGGTGATTGATGGCGTGCTCTACGCCACGACCCCGCAGTTGAAAGTTGCTGCACTCGAAGCCGCCACGGGGCGGGAGCTCTGGCGTTTCGAACCGCTCGAACCCAATGGCGTGAATCGCGGTCTCTCGTATTGGGCAGACGGTGACGACCATCGGATTCTTTTCGGCGTGGGGCATTGGTTGCACGCCATTGACGCACGTACCGGGAAGCTGATCGATGGCTTTGGCGATCACGGACGCATCGATCTGGCCGAGGGCCTCGATCGCGATGTGCACGGCCTCGCGATTCAAGCGAACACACCGGGAGCCGTGTTTCGAAATCTCATCATCATGGGAATGCGCCTGGGCGAAGGACCGGCGCTCGCGGCGCCCGGTAGCATTCGAGCGTACGATGTTCGCACCGGGAAATTGGTGTGGCGCTTCCACACGATTCCACAACCCGGTGAACCGGGGTACGAGACGTGGCCACCGGATGCGTGGACGCGTGTCGGCGGAGTCAATGTATGGACTGGCATGACGGTGGACGAGGAACGCGGACTGGTTTTCTGCCCGGTCGGTTCTGCCACGTTCGACTTCTGGGGCGGTGATCGCGTCGGAGATAATTTGTACGCCGACTGCCTCATCGCGCTCGACGCCGCAACGGGTCGCCGCGTCTGGCATTATCAGTTCACGCGCCATGACCTTTGGGACCGCGATCCGCCGGCGCCGCCCAATCTCGTCACGTTGCACCGCGACGGACATGATATTCCCGCCGTCGCGCAGGTCACGAAGTCCGGACACGTTTGGGTGTTTCATCGCGAGACGGGCGAGCCGCTGTTTCCGATCGAGGAATTTGAAGTACCGAGTTCCGACCTTGCAGGGGAAGTGACCGCACCGACGCAGCGGGTGCCGTTGAAACCGGCGCCGTTTTCGCGACAGCTTTTCACGGCCGCGGAGATTACGGATCGTACGCCCGAGGCGCGGCGTGCCGTGTTGGAGCGTTTTACGCGGTTGCGATCACATGTTCCATTTTCTCCGCCGAGCCGGGAAGGCACCATTATTTTTCCAGGCTTTGACGGTGGAGCCGAGTGGGGTGGGGCGGCGGTCGATCCTGCCGGTGTGCTCTATGTTAACGGCAACGAGATGCCGTGGATTCTCGCAATGGTTGACGCGACCGGTGCGACGTCCCTCGGCGAACAAGTGTTTTTGCAAAACTGCGCGGGCTGTCACGGCGCGGGCCGGCAAGGCAATGCCGCCGCGAACATTCCTTCGCTCGTCGATGTGACGCAGCGGCTCACGCGTGAGCAGGCCCTGGAAGTGGTGACGAAGGGCCGCGGCGTGATGCCGCCGTGGGGATTTTTATCCGACGTGCAGCGTGGTGCGGTGGTCAGTTTTCTTTTTGGCGGTGACGAAGAACCGACGGAGGAGCCGGAGAAAGGTGCTGGCTGGACGACCTATGTGCCGGATACGCGAGAAGACACCGTCACGCCGCCTCCGTACACACATACTGGATACAATCGGTTTCTTGATCCCGATGGCTATCCCGCCGTGCGACCGCCGTGGGGTACGTTGAATGCGATCGATCTCAACACGGGCGATTATCTTTGGCGCGTGCCGCTGGGAGAATTTGCGGAACTCACGGCTCGTGGGATACCGCAAACCGGAACGGAAAATTATGGCGGACCGCTGGTCACGGCGGGCGGCGTGATCTTCATCGCCGCGAGCAAGGACGAACATTTTCGCGCGTTCGATCGCAAGACCGGCCGTGAGCTGTGGAAGGTGAAATTGCCCGCCGGTGGATACGCGACGCCGGCGACCTACGAAGTCGGTGGACGCGAGTTCATCGTGATCGCATGCGGCGGTGGCAAGATGGGCACCAAGAGCGGCGACGCTTATGTCGCGTTTGCACTGCCCGCAACGCCGACCCAGTGAGCGGCGGAGCGGGTTGATCTGTCTCGGCGGATTTTTCTGTTCATGCAGTCCTCCGGTGGGCGCCGATGCGGCCGCCAGGGACCTCGCGCCATCGATCATCGCCGCGCGAGTCACTCGACTCAGCGCCCGATCAGTAGCCTTGGGGCGGCGCGATGGTCGACCGTACATGTACGGTCCCTGGAGTTTGGCCAATTGGAATGTCGGTGTATCTAAAATTAATTGACAGAC
>CBRAFL010000267.1:0-7789 GCA_967755055.1 uncultured bacterium | reverse complement strand
AGCGGCACGGTCGACGCGCATTTGCAGCGCAAGTGGAAACGCGATGAAGTGCAGCTCAGTGGTCGTTACGATTACGCCACGGTGGATCAGACGACTTCCTCGACGGATATGATCAAGGGCGCCGGCGTTTGGCGGCACGATTTTCCGGATAAATTGTTTTCGGTTTATCGACCGACGCTGGAATGGAATCGCGCGTACTACCGATTGGGCGTGCCGGCAGACTACGTTTTGCTGCAGCAGGAAGTCGGTGCGGGTATCGCGTTATTTGACAAGGAAACGCGGAAGATCCGCGTTGGTTTGTCAGAGAATTTATTCGATACATGGGTGACGTCGAACGACACGCACGTGTCGCAAACCGTCGAGTCGGCATTCGCCGAGGTGGAGGCCAAGCTGCCGTGGCGGATCGATGTCACGGATCGTGGCGTGTGGTACTATTCGATTTCCGATCAGAGCCAGGGCTGGGAAAATCGTTTCGAGATCACGAAGAAACTCACCGAGACACTGACGATGGGGCTCCGCCACGAAGTGCGTCACAACAATCCTGATGTGCGCTCTGCGGATTATCGGCGGCTGCGCTTGTTGTTCGGTTTTGATTTCTGAACGTAGCGGCAGGCCTCTGTGCCTGTCCGTGGTTCGGAGATCGGGAATCGGAGTTCGAAGATCGGAGTTTGGAGTTCGGAGATCGGCGGCAGACGCGGACGACACGGAGGTCGTTTTTCCGTTTCCAGACCGGCAGGCAGGGACGCCTGCGCTACGCACATGAAGCTGCGTGTACCTATTCTTTGGTGACAGGCGGATCGAACGTCACGTGTTCGAGCAACTCGCGGGCGAGGGTCACACCGACGGAATCAGGAGCAGCGAGAGTTCCTTCGGCTTCGGTGCGCCAGACCATTTTTCTGTCGGTCATATCGTAAAGCTTGAGTTCGAGCGCGAAGTTTCCATCCGCCGCAGGTCGGGCCGTGCCTGCGACCAACCAGTGAGATTTCAATACGGTGCCGCGGGCGAGCGCGCTCGCGTCGTCGAAGCCGACGGGCAGCGGCACCACGCCGATTGATACCTGTTGCTCGTGTCCGGCCTTGGCAAATTGCTCGCGCAAGACTTCGAGCACGCGCACGGCGGTTTTTTGCACTTTTGCGTCGGTGGCGGTGAGCACGACCACGCCCAGTGGGCGGCCGGCTTGAAATGTGTCGAGCGCCGCGCTCGTCGCCGTCAGGATTTTCTCGGCGATTTCGCTGCCGTTCCCGTGCGGGACGGGGGGGGCTTCTGGTAGCGCCCTCGGCACGGCGTGTTTTTCGTCGTCATCGCGCGACCGGCCTTCGCGAAAGACGACGCCGATCAGCTTTATCACGATCATCACCATTGCGAGGAGACGCAGCCAGCGAGGGAGGCGCGTCCACAGCGAGTGGATCATGTGGCCGCTCCAAACCACGAGGTCATACGCGAAACGCAGTCGATGGCCAGGTGCGGGAAACGGAGGGAACGCGGGAAAGGGTAATGGCCGTGCGTTGTCTTTGCGCGAAGGGCGGTCGGCTTTCGGTGGAGCGATGGCGACGGGTGGGAGAGCGGCAGCGGGAGCGCCATGTTCTACGGCGAGTCGACGCGCGAGTGTGCGCAGTTGCGAAGTCTCGCGTCCACCGGGGCAGCGGAGCCATTGCACCGCCAGAAATTTTTCCGGGACACGTGAGCCCTGTTCCCGCGTTTCATCGATTACGACGGGCACGAGAAACAAAACGTCATCCGCGAAATCGAGTGTGCGCTCGACGGCGAGGCGCCATTCGCGACGGAAATAGCCTTCGCGCCGCGCCTCGGTCGTCGCGGAGATCAGCGGCATGAAATACGTGCAGGTGCGGATCTGCTGGCGGATTTTTGCGTCCCACGCTTCGCCGCCGGCGAGTTCCTCTTCGTCCAGCCAAACCTCGAGACCGGCGGCGGCGAGCGTTTCCGTCAGCGCGCGCGCGGCGTCGCGGTCAGCCGATGCATAGCTGATAAAAATCGACGGCGGTGTGACGGTCTTGTCCGGCGAGCTGGACATGGTTCGCGGGGGAAACTCGTCGGAGCGCAAATCAGGGTCAAGCGTGTGGAAAAGCGGGGCCGGAAGGCGCAGTTGGAACGGTAAGCTGCGGCTCACCGGAGATTGGTTCGCTCGCGGCTTACCGAGGACGTACGCCAGAGGTGCACAAGGTTCGCCCTACCTTATGGCGACCGTCACGCCTCGCACTTGAGAATGTAGAGGAGTCCCTTTTCGGTCCCGATCGCGAGTTGGCGGTCGTCGGGTGACCAAACGAGTTTTGTCGCGGCGGCAGGCATTTTCACCGTAGCGCGGAGTGGTTGCTTTCGCTCGGGACTCCAGAGTTGGACAACGCCGTCGGCGCTGGCGGCGGCGAGGAGGCTGTGAGTGTTTTGAAATGCGACGGCGCAGATCGGCGCATCGTGCGGCAGCATGGCGGGCTCGCGACCTTCCGGACCTTTACCTGAGCAATCCCACACGCACGCGTCGCGTCCGCCACCGGTGGCGAGCCAGCGTGAGGTGTGATCGAACGAGAGGAATTTCACTTTTCCCTCGTAACCGCTCATGTGAAATTCCGTGTCGGTCTCGGGGATCCAGAGGTGAACCGACGGATCTTGATTGCCGGAAACAAGCCATTTGTTGTCGGGCGACCAGACGAGCGCGTGAATGCCGTTGGCGTAGGGAAATTCTTTTTGCGCGACGAAATCATCTGCGTCCCAAAGACACACTCCGCCAAAGTACGCGACGGCGGCGCAACCGCCGGCGGGCTGAAACGCGAGAGCGGAAATGGTTTTCGGCGCCGGCTTGAACGCGTGTGCAACGGAGCCGTCGGGACGGAGCGCGGCGAGATTCTTTCCGGCGGAGGCGAACAGAAGCTGAGGGCTGAGGTAGGGTGGGTTATCCCTAACCCGCTGTTCCACGCCGGCCGATCCCGGCGCGTTAGGGATAACGCGCCCTACCGGTCGCCAGGCGAGGTGTTCGACCCAGCCGTTGCCGAGTTTTGCGGTGGCGGTGTGCTGACCGGCGGAAGTGTCCCAGAATTTTACGGTGCCGTCTTGCCCGCCAGTGGTGAGGAGGTAGGGCGAACCCTCCGGGTGAGCCGAGAGTGACGGTTCGGCGGAGACGACTCGCCCGACCCGCGGCTGCCAGGCGAGGCAGTTGGTGCCGTCATCATGGCCGGGAAGTTCGTGGCGTTTAGCGCCATCGGTGGCTGCGAAAATCGAAACGGGGCCGGCGGCGCTCGCGGCGGCGAGTTGGGTGCCGTCAGAGGACCAAGCGAGGTCGATGACGTAATCGTCGAGCTGGGCGACCCAGTGTTTCGTGAGATTCATGCGTAGACTGCGCTCGAGATCGAAAATTTTTTTCGGGAGATGGAGCTACTGATACAAGCCGTTGGCTCCTGATTAAAAAGGCGGTTAACAACTCCGAAGCTCGGAGTCTGGCTGCGGTTTCGCTTCGAGAAACCGCAGCCGCTACCGTTTGATCCAGCTCAGGATTTCGCGGCGGGAGCGGACAACTTAAACTCTTTGAGGAGAGCTTCGATTTTGCCGGAAATGTCCGCTGCTGGATTGCCGGGATGAAGGCCGGTGTGGCGGATCGTGCCGTCGGGGGCGATGATCACGAGGTGAGGAATGCCTTGAATGCCGTAGTCAGGATTGAAAACGGGCTCCTCACTGACGGCGACGTCCCACGTCATTTCCTTCGCTTTCATGAACTCGGGCATGAGCGCGATTTCTTTCTCGGGATTGTCCTTCGTATCGATTTTCTCGCCCATGTTTGCGACGAAACCTTGAATGCTCGTCACGCCGACGAAGGCGACCGGCGCGTTCTTGAAATGAGCGACGTGCTCGCGAACTTGAGGGAATGACGCGATGCACGGTCCGCACCACGTCGCCCAGAAATCGAGGACGACGACCTTGCCCTTCAGATCGGAGAGCGTCTTCACGCCGGCCGCGGACGACCATTTGAAATGGAGTGCGGGTGCGGGTTTGCCGACGAGCGCCTCGGAGGCTGCTTTGGCGGCTTTGGCGCGGTCCATTTGCTCGAGCGCTTGATCAACGCTGGCGGCGACCTTGGTGCCGGGAAAATCGGCTTTCAAGGCGACGAGGAGTTCGCGCCCCTTCACTTCATCTCCGATGACTTGGAGAAACAGCAGGGCTTTCATCAACGCGACTTGAGCGGTCTCGTCGTTCTTTTCGGGATACTTTTTGAGCAACGCGTCGAACTCGGCGAGTTCGGGCGCGAGTTGCGCGGCAGTCTTTTCGCCCGCGCGGAACTTGGCGCTCACGCGGCCAACGAGATCTTTGAGATCAGCACCGACGCTCGGCGCCGCGGGCGCGGGAGGAGGTGTGGAGGAAGGGGCGGCGGCCGGGCTGGCCTCCTGCGCGATCGCGGTGAAAGCCACGAAGACGCCAAGAGTGACGCCCACAATGAGGGATGGGATTTTCATAGGATGAGGAGAGAAACCGTTGAGCAATACGCCGGACGTACGCCGCGGCGAGGACGAATAACACACGATCGGTTTCTTCTCAAGCGGGGCAGGGTATCAGACCCGCTCGGTTCGACATCGGAGTTGACCACGGACACCGCGGATGGGCACGGATCACTGCATTGCGACAGGAAACCCAAGCGCCACGAAAACATCGAATGATGTTCGAACCGTCGACGAGTCGCCGCTCAGTTCATTCCGCTGAAGAACGAGTGCGGCGCCGCTCCCGTCGCTGATCACCGACTCTTAAGTACAGCGCTTCCTTGGATGGCGACGGTGAAGAGCAGTGGGACGGCCCAGCAACCCCATGCGAGCGTAGTGGCCAGCTCATGCGGTGGCCGACGATTTACCTGAAGGATGGCGAACTGGTGCAACTCGAGTAAGGTCGTGACTCGCGTTATCGTTCCCCGAGCCAAACTTTCTACCGCTCCTTAATTTTCCCTGCACCCGAACATCCCCATGAAATTACACATCGTTCTGTTTTTCGCCGCTGCCTCGCTTCTGCATGCGGCCGAGAGTCCCTCTGCCGAGTGGCAAATCAAAACCGCGGTCCTCGCCGCGCCCCAAGCCGATCGGGATGGCGCCACCGTTTTAGGTTACGATCCAAGCGGAGCGTTGGTCACGCTCCGCAAAGGCACGAACAACTTTATTTGTCTGGCGGACGATCCCAAGCAGAAGGGATTTAGTGTCGCGTGTTATCCCAAAGAGCTGGATCCGTTCATGGCTCGCGGCCGTGAACTTACGGCGCAGGGGAAGGCCGCGGAAGTCTTCAAAATCCGCGAGGACGAAGTGAAGTCCGGGAAGCTGCCGATGCCGGACAAGAGTATCCTCAATGTCACGACAGGAACCGTGGACGAGGCTACGGGTGAGGTCACGGACCTGTACACTCGCTACGTTATTTACATCCCGTACGCCACGCCTGAGTCGACCGGCATCCCGCTGACGCCGGTGGCTGACGGCGCTCCGTGGATCATGAATCCAGGCACTCATCGGGCGCATATCATGATCAATCCCCCGAAGCCCGCGGCCGGCGTGAAAGGCACTCCTGCGAGTGATGAACTGAAGAATCATAAGTGACGCCGTGAGTTGATCGTGGATGCGAGCGTGACAGGCTGTCTAAAAACGCGCGACCTCCGCTTGAGTCGAACAAGTCAACACACCCCGCCCTTCGGGCACCCCTCTTGCCAGAGGGGACTTCGGCTGCTCCTCACTTCCGGCGCGCCGAAGGCCGCGCGGTGGATTGTATCCCCCTCGAAGCGACCTTGTTTCTCGATCGAAAATCAGAGCTTCATTGAGAGGCTCAGATTCCAGGTATAGTCGGCAAACGCCGCGTCGCCGGCCTTGGCCGAGCCGTACGTGGTCACGCGATTGCGGTGGATCGCGATCGGGAACGTGAACGTGGCGCTGTAGCGGCCTTTGCTGTAGGTGACGCCGGGTTCGACCGCGACGGCGAAGCCGGGACGCCGGGAACCGCGACTGCCGCCGAAGGCATCGTGGGCGATGACGCCTTCGTTGCGCATGCCGAGGCTGGCGGATAAGCCATGGACTTGGTCGATGCGATATTCGACGCCGCCGCGGACCATGTAGCCGTCGGGAATCGAAAAGCCGGTTTTTTCATTCCGCTCCTCGGGATTAAAGAGATAAAAGCCATTACCATAGAGCGACAGATTGTGAACCCAGCGATCGAGCATGTAGTACGCGCCGAGTTGCACGGTGAAGCCGGTGCCGCCATCGCCGGGCTGAATTGAGGAGTCGACGTAGCGCTCCTGCGGGCCGGTGCTGCGCATGAAAATATCCTTCGCTTCAGCATCACCCGTCGGGAACTTGATGCTCGCGCCGACCAGGACGTTCCAGGTTTTGGCCTTGTCGGGATCGATCACCCAAAAGCTCGCGCCCGCCTGAACGTCAGCCAAACCGGAGGCCTGGGTGCTGAAACGCTGGCCGGAACTGTTGCCCAAGTGCTCGTACATGGAGGAACGGTCGTGATTCACGAACGGGACCGTCACGTTCAGGCTCACGCGCTTCGTCCAGGCGTAGGTGAGCGTGGTGTCGTAGAACCAGGAATTATTATAGACTTCAGTGCCCTGATCGGAGCGCTGGGTCTGTTCGTCGTCACCGGCGAAGTGGCGATGGGAATCGAAATGACGCATGGCCAGAGTGACCTGCCAGTCTCCTTTTTCGAGGTAGCCGCTACCGTCCGTGATCGCGGCGGCGCCACCGCCGCGGGCGATCACGCAGCCCTGGCCAAGCAAGGAGGCGGGCAGGAGGAGGAAGGCAAAGAGACCGCCGAGGGCGGCTAGTCGAAGCGTAGTCTTACGGGAGACTTGCGAGGTGTGGGTGTGCATAGGAGTTCCAGCGCCGCCCTTGGGGTTAGGGTTCGTGGGGGAGCGCGGAATGGAGCTGGCAGGAAGGAATTGGGGCGAAAAGCCCTTTGGGGCCGGTTGCCGCAGGACCGGGGCGAGTTGCTGGGGCGCACTTGCCGGAGGCGTCGTCCTAGCTAGATCAGGAGCAAAATGGGGCTGAGGCGAGGCGCACCGTTTCAAACCCCGATGGGACATCAGGTTCTACCGCGTTCTTTTCTCTCGGAGTAAAACAGGGTGCGTCTGCGACCAGCGGAACAACCGTTCATCACAACCGCGTTGACGCGTAGATGCTTCTTCCCGAGCAACACGGGTGCCCGACATTCTTCCTGCAAAGGTTACATCACTTGACGTTCAATGGTCTCAGTTCGCCAATCGGCGATTTCTGGCCATGCCCATCGCGGGCACGATTGCATGGGCGATCGTAGGAATTGGTGGTGTGTTTCTGAATACCCGAGCTGCATCGATGCTTTTGTTCGCGGCCACTGGCTTGATCTTTTACCTCGCTCTCCTGATCGCGAAGTTCACCGGCGAAGACATTTTGGGCCAGCGCCGCGCAGCCAACCTTTTTGATCGGATTCTTTTCCTGACGCTGGTGATGGCGTTTCTGGTCTTCGCGATTTCAATTCCGTTCTTTCTGGTCGATCCCACATCGCTGCCGCTCAGTGTTGGAATCGCGACGGGTCTGATGTGGCTGCCCTTTTCCGTGATGATTCGCCACTGGGTGGGTTTCTTTCACGCGATCACACGCACGATTCTCGTCGTCGCCGCCTGGTATTTATTTCCGAGCCAGCGCTTCGTCATCATTCCGGCGATCATCGTGGTCATTTACCTTATCACCCTCAGGACTCTCGCGACTCGGAAACTGAATCTGACCGCGGTGTGATCGTCGGTCGAATACTGTGATCGACGTAGCGCAGGCGTCCCTGCCTG
>CBRAFL010000266.1:0-7822 GCA_967755055.1 uncultured bacterium | reverse complement strand
CAGCGAGTGGCTGTAGGGAACCGGCTGGACCGGATCGTAACCGACGCGCGTGTACTTCGGCGTCATGTAATACGTCACCCCTGCCGTGTCGATACCGACGAGCACTCAGAGATAAATGATGATCTGGAGCGGAAGCCGATTGGCCGATTTCGGAAAGATATTCGACATGAGCCGGGAAGTCTTCGGTTAGCCGAATGCAGGTCAGACCGAGTCAGCGCGACGGGCGACAGCGCGTGCGTCAGTCCGTAACGTGAATGGTGATACAGGAGCGGTCGGAGTCGCCGATGCGACAGACGCCCCCGGCAATTTCGCCAGCATGCGCGGCGCAAAGCCGGCTACGGCGACAAGGCCGATTAATTTGGCGAGAAAGCTCTTTCGTGAAGGGTCGTGGCTCACGTGTCAGTGGAATGGTTAAAGTCGCCGCCAAAGAAGGGTGCGCAGTTTAGGTTGTAAACCAAAATTTCCGCTACTGCATTTTTCCGCAGCGAAATATGATTGTTCCTGACAGCCGCCCTCGTGCGAGCTAATGCTTCAGCACGTCTATTCGGGGCCGGTCACTCAAAATTTTAATGCCTCACCGAGTCGTGCCGCCGCCTCGATCATCTGCGTCCACGTCACCGGCTCTTGCCGCGAAATTGTCCCCGTCCGGTAGAGGAGAACGACGTAGAAATTCCAAGTTCCCAGAGTGATTGCCGCTGTCCAAATCAACGCACGACTCCAGCCTCTCAGCCGATAGAAAAACCACGCGACACCAGCCATCAGCGGAAGCAGAGCCGCGTCATAGCCTCGGTTACCAAACGACGATGCAAACCACCAGCACCACCAGGCTGCGTTGGCATAAAGTGTCAGGAAAAACGCCACGGTCCAAGCCGTCGCCTCGCCACTGAACGCCTTTGACGCCCATGCCCAAGCGAGCATTCCCGCCAGCCCCACCATCGTAAAAGCGTGCCAGTAAAAAAGTCCGTGCCACGAGGAGAAGAGCGAATTCCACACCGCAGGGTTACCCCAATGGAACGATTCGCCCTCGACCCCATAGCTGAATACGAACCATTCCCCATACACGACGCGCCAGGCGAAGATCTGCAACGCGATGAACGGTGCCGCACCCGCCGCGAAATAAAATACTGCGCGGCAGAGTTGGCGAGGTTCGGAGCGGGGTTGCAGGAAACTCCACAGCACCGGGAGGACGAAAACCGCTAGTTGATAACGAACTGTCACCGCCAGCCCCCAACCGAGTCCGGCAATCAGCCACCACGTGGATTTGTTGCGATTGATCCGAACGCGAGTGAGCGCGTACGCGAGCACCGCCACTGCAAAAAAAGCCGCGCCGTGGCTCATGCTCACATTCACTGACTGATAATAAATCAACGAGCTCGCCGCCCAAACGGTGACAACGCCAGCGATCGCCGCAGAGGTAACGTCACCGGAAGGTAGGGCGAGTCCTCCGGACGAGCCGCGCCCGACGAGAGCTGACGGCTCGTCCGGAGGACTCGCCCTACCCTCACCGAGCCATGCCGCAATCGTGCGGGTCGCAAGCACGAGCGCCAACACCCCGAGCGCCGCATGACCAAGTTGGATACAGCCCTGGTAAATCGGATTGAAACCGTCGTTGGTGTAGGACCATAGGTTTAATCCGCGACCGACGCGGACAAGTAAATCGGCGATGATATAAAACGGCAGCGTCAGCACCGACCAACCAATGCCATATTTGTTGGGAATACGTCCAGTCGCTGTTGGTGGAAGCGCCAATGCCGAGGCGCGGTAATCTGGAATGAGTGTGTTGCACTCCTGCAGGTCGTTTCGAAAATCCCAATCTCCGTCGACCATCGCCGAGCGCAGCCAGAGATAATTGAACGTGTTATCATAACCCCGCAGCGCGCTCCGCGTCGGAATTTCCGCGAGCTGCGACAGACAAAGCGCCGCTCCGACCAGCACGCAAACGCCCACCCAGCACCGAAGGAGTTTCGCCTCGAACGATGACCGGGAGTTATCCGACGAAAAGGCCATCGCGCATCGGCCGAACGCTGTCGCAACGGTTCGCGATCTCAGGATTGTGCGTCACGAGCACAACCGCCTGGCCGTTTTCCTTCGCCAGTTTCGTGAGCAGATCGAACACGATGCTGGAATTTTTCACGTCCAGATTTCCCGTTGGCTCGTCCGCGAGAATGATCGCTGGCTGATTGGCCAGCGCGCGCGCGATCGCTACGCGCTGCTGCTCACCGCCGGAAAGCTGGGTGCCGAGCCGGTGCGTTTTTTCGCCCAAGCCCACTGACGTCAAAAGAGCATGGGCACGGTCGGTCATTTCGGCGGGCTTAAGTTTCCCGAGCTTGCGCATCGGCATCATCACGTTTTCCAGCGCGCTGAACTCAAGCATCAGAAAGTGAAACTGAAAAACGAAACCGATATTCGCACACCGCGCCGCCGTGCGTGTTTCGTCCAGGCCCTTGGACATCAACTGACCGTTGATCCAAATGTCGCCGCCGTCGGGCTGGTCGAGGAGCCCCAGCAAATAGAGCAGCGTGCTTTTACCACATCCGGAAGGTCCCACAATCGCATACACCTGGCCGCGACGCGCCTCGAATGAAACGCCTTTGAGCACGTGCACGCGGCCTTCGCCGACGCCGAGATAGCGGTGGAGATTCTGGGATCGCATAGCGATCCCAGAATTGGGAGCAGGGACGACCAATGATGGAGCAAGGGGCATGGAACAGAAATTAATCGAACTTTTCGCGGCGAACCTGAATGAACCTCATAACGCGCTTCGACAACTTTTTGGCGTCAGAAATAAGCGAAGCGGCGTCATTGTCAGTTAACAACTTCACGCGCCCGGCGACGTATGTCTGGGAGCGCACTTCGCCGCACGAACCCTTTGCGATGAAGAGAAACCGGATGAGTTCAGCGTTGGAGTCGCGTTCATATCCCTCTGCAATGTTGTTGGAGACGGAGACCGCAGCGTCTTGAATTTGCCCGCGAAAACCAAAATCGCGGCAATCACGAAATAGCTCATAAACTCGCGCGGCCAGCTCAATGGCGTCCTGCCAAACTTCCAGATTCTCAAATGTGTCGTCGTTTGTTTTTTGCATTTACCTTGCTCCGTGCTCCCTGCTCCTTACCGCCGCGCGGCATCGCCGCGTCATTGCGCCGTGCCGCGGACGATGTCACCCGGTTCGAGTCGGGCCGCCCGTCGGGCAGGAATGATACTGGCAGCCATTACCATGAACGCGGCGGTGAGGATCGCTTCGAGGTAGTGCCAGAATGACCAATACACTTGAAACGTCTCGGTCTTGAAAATGCCGTTGATGGGCAGCGGGATTTTCGAAACGGCAAAAGTACCGATCGCGCCAATCAGCGCTCCGATAATCGCACCAATCGCGAGCACGATGGCCGCCTGCCAGAGAAAAATCTGGGTGATGTCGCGACGCTCATAGCCCATCGAGCGGAGGATCGCAATGTCCTTGGTCTTCTCGAGTACGATCATCGCGAGGGTGTTGAACATTGCGAGGCCGGCGATGAGGGTGAATACGGATACGGTGATCGCCGACGACATGCTTAAGGCGCTGAAAGCCTCGAGCCACGCCTTCTCGCGCTCCTGCCACGGACGCGCGCTGTGCCTGAGCACGTCCTGCATGCGGATCGCGTCGGCTGGCGCGCGAATTTTGTCGAACAAGTTAATCTGAATGAACGTCACTCCCGTCGGTTTCTTCAACAACGAGCGGGCCTCATCCATGTGAATGTACACGCGAAGCTTATCGATGTCGCGAATGCCGGTCTCGAAAATCGCGCTGACCCGGTAGCGGCGCAGTTGACCAAACGCATCGAGCAAAAAAGAGCTACCCACGGCGAGATCGAGTCTCTCGGCCAGGACCTTGCCGACCAATGCGCCCGCGGACGCCTCCCGAAATGTCTCCAGATCGCCGAGAATGATTTGATGCTCGAGATCCGATACTTTGCGATGCTCATCAAGATTGATGCCGAACACCTGCGCGGGATCGTTTTTGAATGAACTTCGCACGACAATATTCCCGCGCAACACGGCCGACGTGCCTGAGACATTGGCAAATTCCTTGAGGGCGTTGACCACGAGCTTGGGCTCTTCAACCCCGTCGATATATTTCACGCCCTCTTGGTGGGCGACGAAGAAGTCGGAGCCCCTGGCGGCGCTCATGCTTCGCAACGTATCCTGAATCTTGTCCTCGACGCGCATCGCGCCATCCGCGGCGAGGATCGTCTTGATGAAAAAATTCTCGAAGCCGCCCGTCGTTGCCTGCGTGACCACAAACAATCCGACGCCAAGCACCGTACACGAAAGGCTCATGAGCATCGCGCGCTTCTTCGCTGTGAGAAAACGACAGGCGATACGAAGGTTCGGGGACATTAAGGACGCGAGCTCCAGTTAAAAGAGGCGGAACAGCCGGGAAGACCGCGACGGCTATTTGGCGATCTCGACGCGAACCCGATCGCCGTCGCGAAATTGATCGAGCTCCTCGACAATTACCTGGTCTCCCGCAGCAAGTCCTTTGAGGACTTCGACAACAGTGAGGCTGACGTATCCGAGCTCAACCTTCTGGAGATGCACGCGTCCGTCTTTGACGAGATAAACTTTATTATCGAACACTGCACGCCGCGGAACCAGCGCCTGCGCATTACGTTCGCCGACCACGATGGTTACTTCGCCGGTCAAGCCCGGGATAAGTTTTTCCGGGTCGATTTTCACATCGAGGTGAACGATGTAGCGCTGAGTCTCCGGATCAGCCGTCGGGAGCCTCTTGATCACGGTGGCGTCATATTCGCCGTCGCCATAGCCGAGAAAACGAACCGTTGCCTTCTGACCGACTTTGATCGAGGCGAAATTCTCTTCACTGATCTTCGCCTCAACCGTGCGATTAGTGGCGATCAGCACGGCAATCGGCGAGTTGGCACCAATGAGGTCGCCCGGCCGCGCAAAAACCTTGGACACGACGCCGTCGAACTGAGCGACGATGGTCATCTTCTCCAACTGCCGCTTCTTTACTTTGAGCGCATTCTCATAGGTCGCGAGCTCCTGGGTGTTCGCCACCCCCTCCAATGCAAGTCTCTGTTCAATCTGCTTCACCAATCGACGCTGCTTCTCAAGTTCAGCCGGTGGATAGTTACCCTGTTTCGTGAGGCGCTCGTAATTCTGCAGCGTTTCCGTGGCCGATTCGAGTTCAAGCTTGATCGCCGAACCGACGGCGATGCGTTTTTTCGCCGTGTCGTAGAGATTCTGGGTCTGCTCGATATCGAGCGTCAGATCTCCCGTATCGAGCTGGACCAGCACTGTGCCGGCAGTGATTTTTTGTCCGGGATCAAGTTCGCTTTTGATGACGCGTCCGCCGATTTCGCTCTTCAGCTCCATCTCGTATTCCGCCTGCACCGTGACGCTGCCGGGCATGGCGCTGATGGCGCCCCCCTTTTTGGCGACTGCGACCCGAGCGGTGGGCTTCAGGAGACTGCTAACGATCAAAATGGCGACGACCAGCGCCGCGACCGCAATCAGGATTTTTTTCATCGAGTTTGACTGGGCACGTTCAACAGTGCCGGATCCTTCTGAGTCGCGGAAAGCAATCGTGACACGCGCATCATGTAATCATTTCGCGCGCCGTAAGCCGCCAGTTGCCAGTCCAACAAACTAAGTTGAGCAGCATTGACGTCAGCATCGGAAGCGATGCCACGACCGACATCTTCCTTTTTCGCGGTAAGAACGTTGCCGGCGGAACCCACCATTCGTTCAACGATGGCCAGATTTCGTGCGGCGAATTCGAGCTGTCGGGTCTGGGTCTTCACTGCGGTGATCGTATCAGCTGTTTGGTCACGATAATTTTGTTCGAGCTGACGACGCCGTGCGAGGGCCGTTACTTTGGCGCTACGCGTGGCGAAACCGTCGAAGATGGACCAGTTCACCGTCACACCCGCGAAGTACGATTGGACCTTATATCGGACACTATTCAACGAGTAGTTCTGCTCGTCCTGACTCGTGCCGACGACCATATTTACTTTCGGACGGAGCCGGGCGTTGGCGATTCGATAGTTTAGCTTTTCCGTCTCGATCTGATCGCGGAGTGATTGGAGCGAATTGTTGCTTGGTTCGGCTTGCCCCGTGTACTCGGCGGTCACGCTCTGCAGCGCTGACGACGCCGGCGTCACCGGTGGGACTTCTGTTGGAATCTGCTCATCGCTGAGTGGTGGTAAACCGCACAATTTTCCAAGATAGACTCGAGAGTTCTCGTAGTCGTCCGCTGCGCGATCCGCCGCGAGACGCCCCTGCTCCGCGGCAACCGTGGGACCGAACATATCGGCCTCCGAGATGACGTGTTTTTCGAGCTTCGAACGCGCGAGCGTGAGTTGCTCGTCGGCGACGCGCTGGTTGAACCGCGAGCGAGCGAGTCCAGCCTTGTTGACGATAACCTGGAGAAACTGTGCGCGAATTTCGTCGACGAGAACGCGGTAAGCCTCGGCCGTCTGGCCTTGGGTGACCTTCGATTGAAGCTCACCGATGCGAGTATTGTCGTGCAACGCGCCCCAATGGAAAAGCGGTTGAGTCACCGAAACGTTGTAGGCCGTTTTCTTGACGCCAACAGAGTCTGGCAGATCTGCGCGCTTGTCGCGTGTCCAAGGGTAGTAATTAAAATAACCACTGACAGAGGGAAGCTGACCCGACCGCGCGCTAATGCGGTTGGCCTCGGCGACGGCATTTTCGGTATTTCGCGCGATCATGCGCGGGGATTGTTTCGCCGCGGTATCAATCAAACCTCGAAGGGCCGGAAAATAGGTCTCGGGCAGAGGGAAGGTGTCGCTGGGTGCAGATTGCGCATGGACGGCCGAAATAAAACAGAGGAGTGAAGGCGCGAGAGCCAGGAGGCGAATTGAGCGGTGCATCAGATGAGTTAAGAAGGGTCGGAACAATCGAGACGGCAGCAGATGGCGAAAAATGCAGCAGACTGAGGAGACAGGCGGAAGCATTTAAGTTCCGTCGTAAATTTGCAGCAGGCAGAGCGAATAAACGTCACGCAAGCCCAAAGTCATGGGTAACTCTGCGTCGCAGTTGGAGGATGGGCATCGCATCGAACGACAAGCCCCATCGCGAAAACCGCTAGTCATCAGTCAGGAAAATCCTTGTCCGTTGTCATCGCAAAACGACAGACCATGCGTGTCGCCACAAATGATAGAAGGAACACCCTGATTATCATCACGAGGCTTGCCCGCCTCTGGAGGGAGCGAAGCGATGTGGTGATCCAGTTGAAATTCCTGACGGCTTGCCGAGCACGACCGGAGGGACGACCTCCGGAGGCTGTCTCGCAACCTCCGCGCTAAACGCGCATAGCTCATTTTTCCAAATGAAAATGCCCTCTCGGCGTCGTATATTCATCAATACACGGCCTTCTTTTTACACTTCGAGAGATGGAGGGATGTTGCGAGACAGCCTCTCCGTGTCGTCCGTGACAGACTCGGTCTACGCGGATGTGGACCCTCCGTAAGCGGAACAACCACCCCGGTCTCGCGCCCCGTCCGTCCCTTGACACCATTCCCCGAGTAGGAAAAAGTAAGCCATGCAACTCACCCTCTCAAGCAAAGGCCAGATCGTCTTGCCCGCGCCCATGCGCCGCCGCCTCGGACTGAAAGCCCGCTCCAAGTTGGAAATCGAGGAGCGCGAAGGCGGCCTGTTCCTCCGCCCAGCCGAAGCGCCGGCTTCTTTTGAGCCCATTGATTATCCGCCCCCCGGTTCGCTCAAAGTTAACCGCCGGATGCTGGAACTCGACAAACTAGCCGGTCCGGACATCGGTCCCGACCAATTATGAGTACCGAG
>CBRAFL010000265.1:0-7909 GCA_967755055.1 uncultured bacterium | reverse complement strand
ATAACACGCCCCCTCATATTCCAATCTCAGCGTCCGCGCCATGCGTTAGAACCTTCAAAACTCAGCGTCTTGTCAAGAGTTAAGACGTGACCCCTTTCGGCTGTTCCGCGCATCATCGGCACGCCTCGCTCAAGATACCCCAGTTCTTTCGCGAGCTTTCTTCGCAGCGCGAATAACAAATCCGCGTCTCCACCAGACAGACGCTCAAGCTCGTCCCTTGTCTTCTTGAAAAGCGGAGTAAACAAATGTTCGCGCTGCCGTTTCGTGAGCTGAGGATTCGCCATGGCCTTTGCCTAACGTACCAGGTCAGCCACGCGATGAGCGACTGTCGAATACAGAAATGGGCCGATCCATCGCGTTGTGCTGTGACGACTGGTTGGGCTCCGTGGTTTTCATTTCTTGGGTTGGGACTGAGACGTGCCCCAGAGGGTGGTTCGATTCTGTAGAAATGGGGGAAATGCTACTTCGGAAAACCAATCCGTCTTTATTCCGGGAAATCTGCTTTTCAGTTCTTCGACGAACTTTTTATAGCCGACATAATCTTCTCCAACCCACCAATACGCGCCGGCATCGTCGAAACGAAAGCCAACGCAAATCTCGTCGTAGGCGAATAGATCGTCTTTGTATGCGAAGACCTCTTTTACGCTCAACCAATCAGCGCGAACCGGCTGCTTTTCCTCTTCGAATACAGTAAATCCTGCGTCATCAAATTTGACCTCCCGCGTGGGGAAATCGCGCGAAAGCCTGCGCTTAATCTTTGATATTAGAGAGGCCATTTTCTTTGCCCAACGATTCAGATCAGCCACGCGGAGGACAATGCCGATCCGCAAAACGGACGATTGCCCGCGTTGCGCTGTGGCGACTGGTTCGGCTCCGTCTTCATTCGCGATGAGGAGCGTCGCTACCGCTCGATTCTTCTTTCTTCGGAGATCTCCAAATGGTCCGAAGCGCGAGCCAACCAACAACGCCCACCACGACGACGAGTACTCCATTCTGAAGCATAGCCGACCAACTAATCCAAATACTGCCGATCTGCCAATTGATGGGAAGTGCCATGAATCCCAACACGCCTGCGACAAACACAACCCCTATGGCGAGTATCGACAGAAGGATTTTTGGGATGACGCGCATTTCTTTGCCGAGACATTATAGCTGCGTGCCGAACGCAGGCGGAAAAATAGAAGGTGCTTGTCCCCGCGAACGCGGGTTGCTCCCGGAGAAGGAGCCTATCCGCATGGGTGTGGCTGAAGTGCGAACAGCAACCAAAACAACCAAAAACGGAGACAAGCACATGAAGGCGAAAAATAAATATGTAGGTTTGGATGTCCATAAAGATACGACGGTGGTGGCAGTCGCCGACGGTGGCCGGGACGGCGAAGTGCGCCTCTACGGGGAGATTTCCTCGGATCTGGGCGCATTGGAAAAAGTCCTGCGCAAACTCGGTGGTGAAGGAATCACGTTGCACGTGGTCTACGAGGCGGGGCCGACGGGCTTCGTGCTGTACCGGCGGCTGCAGCAACTCGGGATCGAGTGCATCGTGGTGGCGCCGACGAAGACGCCGCAGGAAAAAGGCCTGCGCCAGAAAACGGATCGACGCGACGCGATCTTACTGGCGCGGCTGCACCGCGCCGGCGAACTGACGGCGATCCATGTGCCGGACGCCGTCGACGAGTCGGTCCGCGATCTGACGCGCGCGCGGGCGGACGCGGTGCACGATCTGACGCGCGCGAAGCAGCGGCTCAAATCGTTCCTCCTGCGCCAGGGTTACCGTTACTCCGGCAAGGCCAATTGGAGCGAAGCGCACCAGCGTTACCTGCGCGAATTGGTCTTGCCGTTGCCCGCGCTGAAGGCGGTGCTCGAAGAATCGTTGCTCGCGATCGATCAGGCGACGCAGCGCGTCGTGCGACTGGAAGAGTTGCTCGCCGTGCAGGTGCCGCTGTGGCGGATGTATCCAGCGGTCGAGGCGCTGATGTGCCTGCGTGGTTTCCAACTGACCGCGGCGGCGGTGCTTGTCGCGGAGCTCGGTGACGTGCGGCGCTTCGCGCACCCGCGGCACGTGATGGCGTTCCTCGGGCTCATCCCCCGGGAAAAAACCACGGGGAACAGCCGCCGGCTCGGCGCGATCACGAAGGCGGGCAACGCGCACGCGCGCTGGATCCTGATCGAGGCGGTGCAGCACGCGTTCCTGCCGCCGAAGGTGTCGGCGCCACTCGCGTTGCGCCAGCAAGGACAACCGGCGGCGCTCCGTGAACTGAGTTGGAAGATCCAGGTGCGGCTCCATAAACGAGGCTGGCACCTGCTGCACCGTGGCGTGATGAAGGCGAAGGTGACGGTCGCACTCGCGCGTGAACTGTCCGGCTTCGTTTGGGATCTATTGCGCCAGGTGCCTGCACCCAACTCCTGATCGCCCTCACGCGCCGCTGACTTCGGGCCGACCGGTCTTCGCCTCCGGCTCCGAGCCACGAACCGCTAAGAAGGAAAACCAGCCAAGCTTTTGTTCTTTGAGACGCCACTGGTGGTGGCGGCAATCGTCAGGGACCGGGCGGCCGGCCCATGCCAGATAACGTTCGGGACGGGTGCAGGGGGAACTTTGCGCCGAGGTCCGAGCCTAGACTCCGGCGGGCATGACGCACCAATGAAACGTCGGTACCCATCCGCCCTCGGCGGATGAAATCCGCGCAGATCAGCACGCTCCCGGTTGAAACCGCGAGACGCACTCACGCACGCGTTACTCGTAATGATGCCCGGTCCCTGTCCTTTGCCGCCACTGCCGGTGTGACTCAAGCCGCTGCACCTACCGCCGCGGACACGTCCTTTATTTTTCCGCTTGAATACACGCAGCTAGATCAACGTTTCAGATCAGCCACGGCCGGTTGCGGCCGTTGGCTGTAGCGCCTGGTTCGGCTCTTTCTTCATCGAGTCCGCTCGCCTCTTGTTTTGATAATCACCGGAGATCTCACCTTGCCGGTCGCGAGCCCAACCTTAACGCACCGCACGATATGCGACTCTTTCGGATGCTGGAACCACAGTTCGCGCATACCGCCCACTCGAATAACGGCGACGAGATTTCCGTAACCCGCAGGCTTACGAACTTCGGGAAGAACGATGTCGTGTGACTTTCTTTTTTGGGGCATGTGCTGGATAGGAAAAATCTTTTGCCGAACGTTGCAGGTCAGCCACGCGATGAGCGACTCTCGAAACCAGAAATGGGCCGAGCCATCGCGTTGCGCTGTGACGACTGGTTGGGCTCCGTTGTTTTCATTTCTTAGTGATGGTCACGAGTGCCAAAGAACCCGTGCGGAACTCATAATGAATCGAATGCTGGGCATGCTCTAATCTGATCCAATCGCGCTCCTGACCCAAAAACTTCGCCCGTCCTTCGACGGCGTCGACACCATTTTTGATGGCGTATGCTTGAACCGACGATTTGGCCTCAAACAACTCGATGTCTGAATCGGAGAGCTTCGCTGGTTCGAAATCTTCGGAGTCAGTGAGGTGAACGTAGACGAACTTCAAAACTTGGTGCTCATCGAAAACGAACTGAACGCCCAACTCTCGACACTTCGCCCAATATTCGTCCGGAAGATTCTCGTGGGTTCGGTCGTACTCGTAAATCACCTCTACCTCGTGCGTTTCGAATAGGTCGAGCAGCTCGTCTGACTTGAGATGCTTACCGAGTAAGGGGAGATACTTCATTCGCTTGCCCAACGTCCGAGGTCAGCCACGCGATGAGTGACTCTCGAAAGCAGAAACCGGCCAAGCAATCGCGTTGTGCTGTGACGTCTGGTTCGGCGGGGTCGATTCCGCGGTCGCGCACTTCTGATTCAGAGCGAGGCGAATTTTCATCGGGCGAATACTGGCGGCCTCATTCTCGTCTCGGCGATATCCAAAAGACGGAAATCACTTTCTTCTCTTAACGCTGCGCTGCGGGACGGCTCTTTCGATGAACGCCTCACCTCAGCGTCCCTCAAAAACAAAGATGTAGCTGCGTGCATCATCGCGTACGGGTGCCGAACGTTCCAGGTCAGCCACGCGATGAGCGACTCGCGAAAACAGAAACGGGCCGAGCCATCGCGTTGCGCTGTGACGACTGGTTGGGCTCACTTTTATCGGGGATGCTTGCCTGCTGCATCAATGTCCGTCCCTTGGTTGAACTATGGCTGGGCCTTTTCTCGATATGTCCATCGAACGATTCGATCTGCCTGCAAAAAGCAGAATAGTCCAAGCAGCAAAGCCGGCCCGCCGACAACAAGGTAACTCGACCATGAGAATTGCCTCTCTCCGGGTGTCGAATGGGACTGGAGTGCGGCGGCCACGACAGATAATACCGCCAGTAAATTCCAAATGCCCCAAATCGTAATTGTGAATCCTGCGATTCGGATCACGAGACCGAGTATATCCGATGATTTCATGGTTATGTTTTGCCCAACGCTCCAGGTCAGCCACGCGATGAGCGACTCTCGAAAACAGAAAAGGCCCGAGCCATCGCGTTGCGCTGTGACGACTGGTTCGGCCCTTTCTTGATCTCGATCGCAAAGAACACAACGAAGACGACCAGCGGCAGAAACTGGATCAGAATGTAAGAAACTCCCAGCTCAGCGATCACGGCCGGTCTCATGAACCGATCTGCCACGATATCATATGCGCCCCACGTCCACAAAAGCGCGAACAAACTAGGGATGACCGCAAGCCAGCTTCTTCTTCTTAACGCTACGATGCTCGCAATCGAGATACCGACCGTCCAAGCAACCTCAGCCGGCCACGAATTCATCTTGTCGGCTACTTCAGCGAGAATCGGAACGAACAGAGCGCGCATGATTTTTGCCGAACGTCCGAGGTCAGCCACGCGATGGGCGACTCTCGAAAACAGAAATGGGCTGAGCCATCGCGTTGCGCTGTGACGACTGGTTCGGCGGGGTCGATTCCGCGGTCGCGCACTTCTGATTCAGAGCGGGGCGAATTTTCATCGGGTGAATACTGGCGACTTCCTTCTCGTCTCGGCGACATCTAAAAAACCAAAATCACTTTCTTCTTTTAACGCTCCACAGCGGGACGGCCCTTTCGAAAAACTCATCACCTCAGCGTCCCTACAAAACAAAGATGTGGCTGCGTGTATCAAATGCGTGGGGCTGCCGAACGCTACAGGTCAGCCACGCGATGAGCGACTCTCGAAAACAGAAATGGGCCGACCCATCGCGTTGCGCTGTGACGACTGGTTGGGCTCCGTTTCTTTCACAGAAAAGACGCTCGCACTCGTGTTCATATTTTTGGCGCTGCGCATCGCGATGGACTCTTCGATGAACGCTTCGCCCTTCTTGTTCGAGAATGAAAAAGACGCGCTCGGCGCGCGCTTCGAAAACAAACTCCGGAAAACGAGCGGCATCTTTTTTGGGCGCTTCATCCGCTCGCTCGCTCTTCGACTTTCGATTCTCCGCTTCACGCTTTGTTACTTTGCCCAACGATTCAGATCAGCCACGCGGAGGACAATGCCGATCCGCAAAACGGACGATTGCCCGCGTTGCGCTGTGGCGACTGGTTGGGCTTCGTTTTCTTCATGAACGATAGCGACTCAAGTCCGGTTCTTTCGCCTTCGGGATGTGCTTATCCCATACACCGCGTCGAAATACTGTGACGGCTCTTTGCGAGCGATCTTCGTCATGAAAGCCAGTGCAAGTGACGCCAATCTTCAGAAAAATGACGAAGCCATAAAATTCGAGCGGGGCGGAATCGTGCTCGAGCAGCAACGGCACCGGATCTTCGATACGCTCGTCGTCCCACAGGCGCTTACCGAGGAATGACAACGTGACCTCTCGCGGACTGAATCCAACTTCGGCCACTTCTTCGGTGTCGTAATAACCCACCCGAACAGAACCGAACCAATCGCCGTTACGCGAAGGCCGAGCGGAAACGCCAAGGCACGCGGGCACATCGCCCCGCGGCGTGCCGAACCGGAGAGGAAGCGGCCCCACATACGGATAGATGTCGAACTCTGGCAGCTTCATGTTTGCCCAACGTCCAAGGTCAGCCACGCGATGAGCGACTCTCGAAAACAGAAATGGGCCGAGCCATCGCGTTGCGCTGTGACGACTGGTTGGGCTTTTTCTTCATCGGCGAAGGTCTAGAAGATCCAGTGATCCTTGATCGCGCGAGCACAAGCTGGAAAAGCAGCGCACACGAGGCCCGCCAGCACGGAGAGCGAAAGTAGGACAACCAGCTGCTCACGCCAAACATCTCGTTCCATCGCTGCGAAACATGTCACGGCCACGGCAGCGAATCCAAATCCGAAGCGCACGAAGATCATGGTGAATGAGGCGTCATCCTTCTTTGCCCAACGTTGCAGGTCAGCCACGCGATGAGCGACTCTCGAAAACAGAAAACGGCTGAGCCATCGCGTTGCGCTGTGACGACTGGTTCGGCCTTTTTTTCATACGTTCGACACCCACGACATCTCTACGGCAACCTCGCGCTCCGCAATTTCAGGTGATGCATACACCGCACCGGTTCCTGGACATAGGGAGCCGATCCAACACTCGCCGTCGTCCGACCAGCTGTCGATAGCGACACCGTACGTCCCTTCAGCGCGCCGGAAAATTCTCACTCTTTCTTTCCGATCAGGCCGGACAATCTCTTTCACGGTTATCCTAGGCTTAAACACCGCTCTTCTTTTTTCCGCCTCCAACGCCAACAAGGCGTCCCTCTTCTTGTCGATCGCAGCCGCGGCGCGCTGTTCCTGGCGCACGCGCGTGACATGGCGCACAACCACGAAAGAGCTAACAACAACCAAAATGATCGGCCACGATTGCATGTATCTTTGCCGAACGTTCCAGGTCAGACACGACCGGGCGCAGCCCGGTCGTTGTCTGTACCGTCTGGTTCGCCCTTCTTCTCTTCGAGATGAGGAGAAGACACTTCGATCTGAGTAACACCAGCGCTCACCAGGAGCTCGACGAAGTCGTCAAACGCCTGAATGGGTGCTGAGCCAAAATCCACGGAATAGTCGACACGGTCATCACCTTGTTCGGTCACGTGAAGACTGTGGATCACGCCTCCGAGGCCATCTCCGTCACCTCCGTTCTTATCTTCAATGTCGGCCCATCGCATGAACCACGAATCGACCTCAACAGGACCAGCGCCGCGAGCGCGAAAAACCGCCCCATTCCACACGAACGGCCGAATAGTGACCTGACTGCCTCTTGGTAAGAGCACCGAAACCTCGAGCGATGTGGCGCGATCCAAATTGGCTTCGATGACCGAATGCTTGCCATCGTCAGTCGCCACGATGTCCACCCGATAAAGCCGGCGATGCAGGTGAACGCGGTCTGAAAGCTCGAACAGTACTTCGGGTGCGAACTTGTCATGAAGCGCACGTTGGCGCGCTATCGCCGAGCGATAGTGGGTGAGATATTCGGAACGAGCGATCTCCGCGGGGTGCATCTTATGGCGAACGCCACAGGTCAGCCACGCGATGAGCGACTCTCGAAAACAGAAATAGGCCGAGCCATCGCGTTGCGCTGTGACGACTGGTTCGGCTGGTTTTTCATACGGCGCTTAGTGAGCGGGAATTCCTCTGAGCTGCGCCACGAACATGAGCAACGACGAGCTGGCCGCGAGAAGCAGCATCGTGACAATCAACCAATACTTGATCGGCTTTTCTTTCTTCGCGAAGACCAGGCCGGGCGGAAAGCCAAAAACCGCTTCTTTCTCCCACAATGCTCGGACGAGCATGAAGCAGAACATGACACCGACAAGAAACGTAACGATGGTGTCGATCATTCTTGCCGAACGTTCCAGGTCAGCCACGCGATGAGCGACTCTCGAAAACAGAAAACGGCCGATCCATCGCGTTGCGCTGTGACGGCTGGTTAGCGCGAGACCAAGCGCTGCGCGCCGGGGACAGACGGAAAGAAAC
>CBRAFL010000264.1:0-7927 GCA_967755055.1 uncultured bacterium | reverse complement strand
GAATCTTGCAGCCGTTGGCGCGCGGCGGCCGGAATGCGATCGATGCCGAGCAACGTGTGATGCGGGAGAAGGCGGCCGCGGCTGATGCCGTGTTCGGGATCGCCGGGTTGGGCGAGGGTGCCTTCGATGAGTTTGATGCCGGGCCAGAGGCCGCCGGAATCCTGCCAGCCGCCGCCGGAGCCGCCGATCCATTCGCCGAGAATCGCGCGCGCGGCGACGATGCGACGTTCGGATTCTTCAAGCGGGCCGGTGAGCGAACGGATCTGGCTGGTTGCGCGCATGCAGACGCCGATGAGCGCGCCGAGAAGATTCGTGGAGACGGCGAGGCGTGAACCTTTTGGAATGCGGTTCACGTTGCTCACGAGTTCGAAACCGCGGCCGGGACCGAAAATGGCGGCGAGCAATTCCGCGAGGCTGGCGCCGGAGCGCTCGATGCCGGGCGGGACGACGCCGGCGGCGATCACCGCGGCTTTGAGCAATCCGAGGTAATCGCGACCGAAGTCGAAAACCTCATCGAGCGTTGTGAGGCAGGCGCTCGCTTCGAGATCGACGCTGGCGAGACGGATCACGGGTTCGTCGATGACGCGAAAATACGCTTCGACGGGAGGACGCGGCGCGGAATCGCGGCCGTGAAGACCGAGATCGATGGAAATGTTGAAAACGCGCGCGCCCTCGGGAAAATCCATGCCGAGAAAAAAGATATCGCTCCAGCCGCAGTGAGTGAGATCCATGCGAACGGGAGTGCGTTCGCGCAGGAGCGGAAACGGTGCGGTGGGCGTGTTGCGCGCGAGCAGTTCGGGGCGAACACGCAGCGGCTGATCGAGCGGATGGCCGAGGCGGAACATCCACGCATTGCCGCGCGTGGAGCGCACGGTGCGCCGGACTTGATCGGCGAGTGTTTGGAAAGCGAGGGCGTGATGAGCGGCGGCGAGAGCGCTGGAAATTGTTTCGCTGGGACCTTGCTCGGCTTGAGCGCGAGAAAAAGTTGCGATCGCTTCTTCGAAACGGCGTTCGAGCAGATGACGGAAACCGGCGAAAGGCACGCGGCCGGAGCGCGGGAGTTCGTCGCGCGCGGGCAGATGATATCGATGAATCGCGGTGATGAAAAAGAGCGCGCGAACGCGTTTGTAGAGATTCGTTTCGCGGCGACGGTAGGCGTCGAGCTCGACGCAAGCGGCGAGGAGTTCGGCGGTGGTTTTCCCGGTGCACCAACGGTCGATGGCGAGATCGCGTGTGGCGCCGTCCGAGGCGTCGATGATGTCGGTGACGCGGAGCGAGGTGGATGACGCGGATGGCGCAGATCGTGCGGGCGTCGAGGACGGCGGGAGCGGGGAAGTTTTAGCCACGGATATCACGGATAGGCACGGATGACGGAGATCGGAACGGGGACCGCGCCGTAACCGGCACGGCTACGGGGACGGAGTGCGAGGGGGACCGCGTCGTAATCGACGCGGCTACGGGAACGGAGCGAGGCACCGCGCCGTAACCGGCGCGGCTACGGAGGCAGCGGCTACGGGGAGCAGCGGCTACGAGGGCGGAGAAGGCGCTCATGCTTCGGTCGGACGCAGGGCGAGGAGCTCGACGAGTTGGGTGAGGACGTGATCGCGTTCGCGGCCGGAGAGGGAGAGGGCGAGTTGGGCGAAGAGGAGGCCGTACGATGCGCCGATGTCGTAACGACGACCGGCGACCGAGAAGGCGAGATAGCGTTGGCGGGCGGCGAGCGCGTGGAGGGCGGGCGAAAGGCCGAGTGGTCGGTCGGGGTCGGCGGCGCGGTGTTCTTCGAGGATGGAAAAAATTTCCGCACCGAGAACGTGGAGGCCGAAGAAACACAGATAGAAACCCGCGCGAAGACCCGGGACGATCAGTTGTTGCTCCGCGACCGAGGGAGTGGGTTTTTCGAGAACGGCTTCAATCTGGTAAATGGGTTGTTCGCCGCCGACGAGCCGGCCGCCGATCGCGCCGTAGGAAGTGATCTGACTTTCGCGAGTGGGTTGGACGGCCGAGACGGAGCAATTTTCGGCAGCTGCGACGTCGAGGAGCTGGCGGGCGCAGCTTTTTTGACCTTGGGAAACGTGAAGATGATCACCGACGAGATGAAGAAACGGTTCGTCGCCGATAAACTCGCGGCCGCACAGAATGGCGTGACCGTAACCGCGCGGTTCCGGCTGAACGATGAAACGCACGCGAGGGCGTAGGGCGCCACAGGCTTCGGCGTAAGCGGCTTCGTCGCCGGGGCAGACGATGACACAGAATTCCTCGATGCCGGCGCCGGCGGCTTCTTCGAGAACAATTTGCAGCGCGGTCTTCGGTTCTCCGCGCGGATCGACGAGCGTTTGAAGCGGGAGGGTGCGTTGGCGAGGGTTGGCCGCGGTAACGAGGGCTTTGCGAATTTTCATGAGGAGCGGAAGCGAGGCGGATCACTGTCAGCGGTGCGGCCCAAGTGGTTCAACTTGAAACGCCGAGAGTGGGTGTGCGCCTGAGTGTGTTTCAAGGGTTTGCCTGAGTGGTGATGCGGTTGAGGGCGGACGCTCGGACCGCGTCCTAACCGACGCGGCTACGCGGGTGGCCCCCGCCGTTTCGTTGCAGTGACGGCGCGCGGGATCTCATCCGATCTGTTACGGTCGCGGTAATTGACCGGGCGCGGATTTATGCTACTTCTGACCCTCCATGCCAGCAAAGTCTCTCCGCCGTAAACCTGTTGCTCAAGCTCCGCGCGTCCTTCGCGGGACGGTCTCCATTACGCGACAAGTGCATTTCAATGCGGCTCATCGGCTGCACAATCCGTCGAAGAGCCAGGCGTGGAATACGAAGCAATACGGGCTGTGCACCAACCCACACTGGCACGGACATAACTACGTTTTGGAGGTCACGGTCCGCGGTCAGCCTGATGCTGAGACCGGCTACATCATGGATTTGGCGGAGTTGAAACGAATCCTGCATCACGCGGTGGTCGATAAGTGTGATCACCACAATTTAAACGAGGAGGTGCCGTTTTTGCGCGGCATCATTCCATCGACGGAAAACCTGGTGATCGCATTCTGGGAGCAGATCGCGCCGCATATTTCGACCGGCAAGCTGCATTGCGTGCGCCTCTATGAAACGCCCCGCAATTTCGCGGAGTTTTTCGGACCTGACGCCGAGTAAAATTTTCTGCGAACCAGGCCCGGCCCTCGCCGGGCGGGCGGTTATCGTCACCCGCCAGGCTCGCCCAACCACAAAAACGACATGAGTAAGAAAAAATCGATGTATCTGCACCGTTCTGCGAACGGGGCTTCGCCGCGAATTACGCGCGACTATGACCGGAAATTCGCGGTAACAGACGCGTATCGCGCGACGTTGCCCGACATGATGGAAGCGGCGCACGACGCGATTCAGGGCGCGCACGTTCCGATCCAGCAGGTCGGTGTTTCAAATTTTAAATTGCCGCTGAAATTCCGGACCAAAAAAGGCGAGGTACTGACGCTCGAGGCGAGTATCACGGGCACCGTTTCGCTGGAAGCGGACTTGAAGGGGATCAACATGAGCCGGATCGTGCGGTCGTTCTACGATCACAAAGACGAGGTGTTCACAGGTGAGTGGATGGGTAAAATCCTTTGTGCGTATCTTCAAAAAGTGAAAAGCAAGGATGCGCGACTGAAGGTGAGTTTTTCGTATCCCATGCTCCACCGCAGCCTCCGAAGCGGTCTGGAGGGTTATCAGTTCTATAACGTGGCGTTCGAAGGCGTGCTGACGCGGTCGGGCGAGTACCGGCGTTTTATCCATTTCGACTTCATCTATTCGTCGGCGTGTCCGTGTTCGGCTGAGCTGGCGGAGCACGCGCGTGATACCAGAGGTGTTTACAGCGTGCCGCATTCGCAGCGCAGCAAGGCGAGGGTGAGTTTGGAAGAGGTGCCGGGAAAAAAGATCTGGATCGAGGACGTGCAGGCGCTTTGCCAGCAAGCGCTCCGGACGGAAACGCAGGTGATGGTGAAGCGCGAAGATGAGCAGGCGTTTGCCGAGCTGAATGGAGCGCATCTGAAATTCGTCGAGGACGCCGCGCGGTTGCTCTACCGGGAGTTCGATGCGGAAAAACGCATCAGAGATTTTCGCATCGCGTGTTCGCATCTGGAGTCGTTGCACTCGCACGACGCGGTCAGCGTGATCTGCAAAGGAGTAAAGGGCGGGTTCTCCGCTGACTTCATGGATTTTGCGTCGCTGGTGTGCTGAGTCGAAATCCGAAATCGTTCTCTTTCTCTTAATCGTTCTCGTTCTCGGGGCGCGAATCGCGCCCAATCAGAAAATGAGAACGAGAACGAAGAACGAGAATGAGAACGATCCAAGGCGGCCGGTCGTGCTGATCACCGGCGCGTCGCAGGGACTCGGGGCGGCGATCGCGAAGGTATTTGCGCGAGAGATCCGCGGCGTGCGGCTGGCGCTTGTCGCGCGCAATGAGAAGAACCTGCGGGGAATTGCGCGTGCTTGCGTGAAGGCCGGCGCGGCGGCGGAGATTTTTTTGTGCGATGTCAGCGACGAGGCGGCGGTCGCGGCCATGGCGGCAGCGGTGAACAAGCGATTCGGATCGGTGGATGTGTTGATCAACAATGCCGGGAAATTTGCCGGAGCCTCCTTCACCGAGCTGAGCGTTGCGGGATTTGATGAGATGATCGCGGCAAACCTGCGTAGTGCCTTTCTCGTGACGCGCGCATTTGTGCCGGCGATGGTGAAACGAAAGCACGGAGATGTTTTTTTCATGAGCTCGATCGCCGGGCGGCAGGCCTATCCCAACGGCGCGGGTTATTGCGCGGCGAAGTTCGGCGTGGCGGGGCTGGCGCAGGTGCTGCGAGCTGAGACGAAAACGAGCGGGGTTCGCGTGTGTTGTGTTTATCCCGGAGCAGCTTGGTCACCCTCGTGGCAAGGGAGCGGCGTAAAGGAAGAGCGCATCATGCCGGCGGAGGATGTGGCGCGGGCTTTCCTGGATGTTTACCGGCTTTCGCGGCGCACGGTGATCGAGGAAATTGTTCTCCGGCCGCAGCTCGGGGACGTGTGAGGGACGGAGTCGGAGCGGGGCAGCTGAGAGCTGAGAGTCTAGAGCTGAGAGCCGGAGCCAAGAGGGGATTGGCGGCTTCGGTGCGGCTCCGTCGTAGCTCGCTGCGGGAGCAGCGGGATCCCTGCGCTCACGCGCAGGGCTACCCCAAAGAACGTCTGTAAACGGAGGATCGGGAAATCCCCCGGGAACGGGCGTGGAAGAAGGCGTGTCGCGGAAGGGATGATACCGCTCTTTCCTACACTTCCCGCGCTTTGCACGAGCCTCAGAGAACGCTTCGTGCGGAATGCAGCCGAAACCTCTTCAGAAGCCTGTCGGCAAATATGTAGTCGGTTGGGGGAGTGTAACTTAGTCTTTGCGACGGCACGTTGGCATGGCGGACGCTAAACTAATCCCATGAACTTTCGACGTGCCTTGGGTTTTTTTGCGGTGGGTGCAGTGCTCGCTTTGATTCCGCGCTTCGCACCGGGCCTGTGTTCATCGACGGGTGCTGACGGCTCAAGCAGCCGGATGATTTGGCTGCAGATCATGAGTTTGGTGCAAATGGGATTGGGCCTCGCGTACTTTGCGCGTCGGTCACTGGCGGGGTTGGCGAGTTTGCTAGAGTATTCTCCACAACTGGCGTTTTCGACTACGGTCGAAGCTCGCCCGGCGCAGCGGCCAGCCTTTCCGCGGCCTGCGCTCAACGTTCAGACGCTTTCGCCGATCCACGCCGCCATCGAGAGCGGGTTGTTGGATCAGCGTCGGGCGGCATAACGTGTTTCGAGCAGTCAGTGTCAGCTCGTCTGAGGACGGGCTGACGCGGCTCACCCGGAGGGTTCGCCCTACCATGGGTGCCTTTGGTAAGTGCGTGAGAATGATTTGAGCGGGCCTTGAAATAAGGGGGCGGCTCTTGCACAACACGGCGGATGCAACCCGCGTGTCGCACGGTTCTGATTGTCGAGGACGAAGCCGCGATCGCCGAAACGATCGTCTACGCGCTACGAACCGAAGGCTTCACGCCCGTTTGGAAAACCACAGGCCGCGACGCACTCGCGGTTCTGGCTGAGCAGCCGGTGGCGTTGATCATCCTCGATGTCGGCCTGCCGGATATGAGCGGTTTCGACGTCTGCCGCGAAGTGCATCGTCAGAGAAAGGTACCAGTCATTTTTCTGACGGCGCGCAGCGGGGAAATCGACAAGGTGGTCGGCCTCGAACTCGGGGCTGACGATTACATGGCCAAGCCATTCAGCCCGCGTGAACTCACGGCGCGCGTGCGAGCGGTGTTGCGCCGCGTGACAGCGGACACTCAGGAACGCCCGCCCGAAGCGTCCGCATCAAGTGTTTGGATGCACGACTCGGCGCGTTGCCAGATCAGCTATCGAGGAAAGACGCTGGAACTCACGCGCAACGAATATCGTTTGTTGGGTACGCTGGTGGCGCAACCGGGGCGCGTGTTCAGTCGCGACCAATTGATGACCGCGGCGTGGGATGAACCCGGGGCCGCGCTGGACCGAACCGTGGATGCTCATATCAAAATGCTCCGCGCGAAGGTGGCGGCCGCGGCGGACGGCGCGGATCCCATTTTAACTCACCGAGGATTGGGTTACTCGCTGCGGGAGGAGGTATGAGTCTGCGCGTTCGCCTGCTGCTGGTGATGCTCGCGATCTATTCGGTGGGAGGATATTTTCTGACGAGATGGATGCTCGATCAGATTCGTCCGCGTTATCTGGAGTCGATGGAAGAATCGTTGGTGGACACATCGGTGCTCCTTGCCTCGATGCTCGAAGCGGACGCGACATCGGACGGGCCGGAGATTGCGGCGATCCGGAGCGCCTTTGATCGAGCGGCGCACCGGAACTTCGAAGCAAAGATTTTCTCGCTGGAGAAAACAGCGGTCGATCTGCGGGTTTATGTCGTGAACGCAAAGGGCCGGGTGCTGTTCGACTCAACCGGACGCGCCACGGGCCAGGATTTTTCGCGATGGAACGATGTCGCACGCACGCTGGTCGGGCGTTACGGCGCGCGCTCGACGCGGGACGTTCCCGGGAACGACGGAACGCAGGTGCTCTATGTCGCGGCGCCCGTGCGGCACGCTGGTGAAATCGTCGGTGCAGTCACGGTCGGCAAACCCACGGAGGGCATCAACGCCTTGGTCACGGTGGCTCGGCGAAAAATTCTGTTGGGATCGGCGATTGGCGGAGTGGCGCTGCTCGTTGTGCTGCTGTTCGTCGCTTCGTGGATCATCTCTCCGTTGGAGCGACTCACCGATTACGCTCGAGCGGTGCGCGACGGGAAACCGGCGACATTGCCCGCGCTGCCGGGGCGAACGCTCACCGAACTCGGCCGGGCGTTCGAACAAATGCGTGATGCGCTGGCGGGCCGGCAGCATGCTGAGCGGTACACGCAGGCGCTCGCGCACGAGGTGAAAGCTCCGCTGACCGCGATTCGCGGGGCGGCTGAGCTGTTGGGCGAGGAGATGCCGGCGGACCAGCGCGGGAAGTTTTTGGACAACATCCGCCACGAGTCCGCGCGGATCCAGCGCATCGTGGAGCGCTTGCTGGAGTTGACGTCGCTCGAGGCGCGCAAAGCGCTTAATCAGGCGGAGGAAATAAGCGCGTCGGATCTTTTGGCGGAGGCAGCAGACGTGGTGCGCGCGGGTTTTGAGATGCGCGGTGTAACGCTTGCGACGACGGCGGACGAGGCGTGTTCGCTGAGGGGTGAGCGCTTTCTTTTGCGACAGGCGTTGATCAATTTGCTGCAGAACGCGCTCGATTTTTCGCCACGTGGGAGTGAGGTGAAACTGAGTGCCTCGGTGGCGGACGATCGCGTGATCTTCACGATTGAAGATCAAGGGCCGGGCGTACCGGAGTACGCGTTGTCGCGAGTGTTCGAGCGATTCTACTCGCTGCCGCGTCCCGGCAC
>CBRAFL010000263.1:0-7935 GCA_967755055.1 uncultured bacterium | reverse complement strand
GTTTTCAAGAACACCGACCACATGCAGCACAACGCCGTCGTCCTCCGGCCCGGCACGCTCGAAAAAGTCGGCGCCCTCGCCGACGCGATGCTTTCCGATCCGACAGCGTTGTCCAAGAACTACGTCCCGTCGACGGACGACGTGCTGTTCAACGCCCCGCTCGTAAATCCGGGCGACGCGTTCTCGATCGAGTTCGTCGCACCGAAAATCCCCGGCCGCTACCCGATCATCTGCACGTTCCCCGGCCATTGGCGCATCATGCAGGCGACACTCGTCGTGACTGCTGCGAAATAGTTTCTCTCCTCCACCTCCTCATGAGCATCAAAAAAATCAACATCGCGATCGCTGGCCTCGGCTTTGGCGCTGAATTCATTCCGATCTACCAGGCGCACCCCAACGCCAACTTGGTCGCCGTTAATCAGCGCGACCCGAAAAAATTGGGAGCGATTCAAAAGGCGTTCGGTATCGCCAAGGGTTATACGAACTACGACGAGATGCTCGCGGATCCATCGATCGACGCGGTCCACATCAACACCCCGATTCCCGATCATGCTGCGCAAACGATCAAGGCCCTTCAGGCCGGCAAGCACGTGGCGTGCACCGTGCCAATGGCCACGTCGATCGCTGACTGCCGCCGCATTGTTGAGCTCACGCGAAAGACCGGGCTCAAGTACATGATGATGGAGACGGTCGTCTATGCCCGCGAATATCTCTTCATCAAAGAACTCTACGACAAGGGCGAGCTTGGTAAAATCCAGTTCCTCCAGGCGAGTCATCAACAAGACATGGACGGCTGGCCGAATTACTGGCCGGGCCTTCCTCCGATGTGGTATGCGACGCATTGCGTTGGGCCGATGCTCGCGCTCACCGACGCCACCGCCGAATACGTTTCCTGCTTCGGCTCCGGCACGATTCGCGAGGAACTCATCCAGAACTACGGTTCGCCCTTCGCCGTCGAAACCGCGCACATCAAGTTCAAGGACTCCGATCTCTCCGCGCGCATCATCCGCTCGCTTTTCGACACTGCGCGGCAATACCGCGAGTCGATCGACGTTTACGGCTCAAAAAAATCTTTTGAGTGGACGCTCGTCGAGCACGAGCCGCACGTCCTGCACACCGCCAAGCTGCCCGAGCACAAGATTCCCAAGAAGATTCAAGTGCCCGACTACGCGAAGCGTCTGCCGAAAGGTATTCGGCCTTTCACGACGAAAGGAGTGTACGACATGGGCAAGAAGACCCACCTCAGCTTCGTCCAAGGTGCCGGGCACGGCGGCTCGCATCCGCACCTCGCTCACGAGTTTCTCTCGGCGTTGATCGAAGACCGTGATCCATATCCTAACGCAAAAAAATCCGCCAACTGGACCTGCGTCGGCCTCTGCGCGCACGAGTCCGCGCTTGCCGGCGGCAAAATCGTGAAGCTCCCCGCGTTTACGGTTTGATCAATTCCGGATGTAGCCGGGTCGGCAACTCTGGTCCGTCTCCGCGGTTCCCGGTTTGTCATTGCGAGAGAGGCTCAGCCGACCGCGGCAATCCACGGAGAACTCTAGATGGATCACCACAGCTTGCCCAGAGGCCGGGCGACGGGTCGCTTCGCTCCTGCTAATGACAGAGCCGTTGTTCATTGTTCTCTCCCCATCCAAGCGCCCGTGCCGCGGTTGAGCGCTGGAGGAAGGTGTATTGGAGTAGGGCAAGGTCTCTGACCTGCCTTTTCCGAAGGGCGGGTCGGAGACCGCGCCCTACCATTACAAGCGCCGCGATTGGTTTGCTCTCTCGCAATAACAGACTCCGCGCAACCTTCCCGATTTTCTTCCGTCATTCCGGTCGTTGCAAAAGGGACACGTTCTGTAGTGGATTTTTCCAGCAAGGTTTTATTGACGATACGCCCCGGCGTCCGCCATCCATCACTACGCTTCTTAGTAACCCAAAATACATACCTATATGAGCAATGGAATCGATTCGGGCATCGTCCCGAACGCAAAGCGACTACTCTGGGCCGGCGCCACCGCCATCTTTGCCGCCGGCATGGGATTCGGCATCCGCGGTGGCATTTTCGATAACTGGGCCGCCGAGTTCGGTTTCACCGCCACTCAACTCGGCCTCATCGGTGGCGCCGGGTTAACCGGGTTTTGCTTTGGCATCATCATCGGTGGCGTGATCTGCGACAAGATCGGTTACGCCAAACTCGTGATCGCGGCATTCGCATTCCACATTATCTCAGCCTTTGTCACTTTCGGTGCGAGCACGCCGGAAAATGCCTTTCAGATGCTGACGATCGGCATGTTCATTTTCGCGCTAGCCAACGGCACACTCGAGGCCGTGGCGAATCCTTTGGTCGCGACGATCTTTCCGCACAATCGTACCCACTACCTGAATATCCTCCACGCCAGCTGGCCGATCGGCATCCTTGCTGGTGCAGTCGTAGGCTGGGTGCTCGACGACAAAATGCAGGTCGGCTGGAAGATTCAGCTCTCGCTCTATCTCGTGCCAACCGTCGTCTACGGATTGATGTTCATGGGCCAGAAAATGCCGCAGTCGGAAGCGTCGGAGAAAGGCGCGAAGTTGGGCGAGATGTTCAAGGACGTTGGCCTCCTCGGTGCAGCCGTCGCCTGCTACTTGCTCAGCCAGTTCGTTTCCGGTCCGCTCGCCAACCTCTTTGGCATGCCGGGTTTCCCGGCGTGGGTCGGTTACGGCGTGGCCGGTGTGCTGCTCATCGTGGTCGGGGTCATCACGAAGTTCTCCTTCGGCTCAATCCTCCTCTTCGTGCTCTTCATCACGCACGCGCTCGTGGGCGCCGTCGAATTGGGCACCGACGGCTGGATTGCGAACATCACCGGCAATTTGTTCACGTCCGAACAGGGTAAATTCCTCCTGATTTGGACCTCCGCGGTGATGTTCTGCCTGCGGTTCTGTGCACACTTTATCCAGACCAAGCTCGGCTTTTCACCCATCGCATTGTTGGTGGTGTGCGCGAGTCTGGCCTGCCTCGGCCTTCAGTTGACGAGCGGCGCCCAGACCGTCGGCATGGCGTTCCTGGCGCTCACGGTTTACGCGATCGGCAAAACATTTTTCTGGCCGACGATGCTGGCGGTCGCCTCGGACCGCTTTCCCCGCACGGGCGCAGTGGCGATCTCCATCATGGGCGGCATCGGCATGATGTCCGCCGGCCTCATCGGCGGCCCAGGCTTGGGCTATGGCAAGGATCGCTTCGCGGCTGATACACTGCAGACCAAGAACCCTGCCGCTTATGCCGAAGCGAAGGCGGCGGCGCCGTCCAAGTTCCTCTTCTTCGACGCAGTGACTCCAATCGACGGCAAAAAATTATCGGACGCGAAAGAGAGCGTGAAGGCGGGGACCGCCACCCCGGCGCAAAAAGATATCGTGGCATCCGACCAGACCGGCGACCGCCGCACGCTGAAGGCCGATTCCGCGATCCCCGCGATTATGGCCGGAATCTACCTGATGCTGCTGATCTATTTCAAAACCATCGGCGGCTACAAGGTCGTGCACATCGAGCCGGGCCCGGCCAAAGCCTAGCTAGGCCCTCTGCTCCATTTAACAGCCAAAAGGGCGGTTCTTCGGAACCGCTTTTTTTTTGATTGATTCATATGTAGCGGCAGGCCTCCGCGCCTGTCCGGAATTGAAGTTCGGAGATCGGAGGCAGAACTTCGAAGACAGCAGGCACGTGCCTGCTGCCCGATATCGATCTGCAATCTCCGATCTTCGAACCCCGATCTCCGAATTCCGATCCCGGCCGGCACGGAGGCCCGCCGCTACCTCTGATGAAACGCCTTCAACTCGCCTCGCTGCTCCGTTGCTCCGCTGGCCCGACATAATGCCGCGAGAGATTCTGCGCCGTATTGATCAGACCCACGTGCGAAAACGCCTGCGGATAATTTCCGACGAGGCGGCGCTGCGCCGGATCATATTCTTCCGCCAGCAAACCGAGATCGTTTCGAAGCGCGAGCAGCCGCACGAAGAACTCCCGCGCCTCTTCTTTGCGTCCCATTAAATAGAGACAGTCCACCAGCCAGAACGAGCACGGCAAAAACGCACCTTCGCCCGGTGGCAAACCATCCACCGTTACTGACTTCGTCGGATGATAGCGGTAAACCAATCCATCGATCACCAGCTCGCGTTGAATGGCTTCCACCGTGCTAATCACGCGCGGATCGGTCGCCGGCAAAAACCCCACGAGCGGCAACATGAGCACGCTGGCATCGAGCAACTCCGTTCCATAATATTGCGTGAACGCACCGACACCGGAATGAAATCCGTTTGCGCACACGTCCGCGTGAATCGCATCTCGTGTGGTGCGCCAGAGTTCCACGTCTCCCTTGAGATTGAACTGCTCCACGGCCTTCACCGCACGATCGAGCGCGACCCACGCCATGATTTTCGAATGCGTGAAATGTCGCCGCGGACCCCGAATCTCCCAAATGCCTTCGTCCGGCTCGCTCCAGTTGCGCACGACAAAATCCACGAGATGGCGCTGCAGGCCCCATGACTCTTCGCCGGGATTGAGTCCGACTTTTCGCGCCAGGTGCATCGCGTCCATCACTTCGCCGTACACGTCGAGTTGGAACTGCGCCGCCGCCGCATTGCCCACGCGGACCGGTCGCGAATTCTCGTAGCCGGCCAGATGTGAGAGTTCGAACTCCGGCAGAGAACGCTCTCCCGCCGCGCCATACATGATTTGCAATTGCGCTGGATCACCCGCCACCGCGCGCAACAACCAGTCGCCCCACGCCGCAGCTTCCTCAGTGTAGCCCGCCTCCATGAACGAATAGAGCGTGAACGTCGCGTCACGCAGCCAGCAAAAACGATAATCCCAATTTCGCACCCCGCCCACAAACTCCGGCAACGATGTTGTCGCCGCAGCAAGGATACCTCCGGTCGGCGAGAACGTGAGTCCCTTCAACGTGATCAGCGATCGCACCACCGCATCGCGCCATTCTCCTTTGTAGGTGCAGCGCGAACTCCACTCTTTCCAGTAGGTTTCCGTCCGTTCGAGTGCCAGCAACGGATCGATCGGGTCAGGCATGGGAAGATGCGACGGATACCAGGTCAGCACGAAGGTCCGCTTTTCTCCTGCCTTCACGGTGAACGTCGCCACGGTTGATAGGTCCTCTCCCCGCGTCTCGACCGGAGTGCGCAACACGATCGCATCCGGCCCCGCCATCGCGATCACGCCACCACCGCTCCCGTGCCGTACCCAAGGTACCGTGCGGCCATAATCCATGCGAATGATCAGGCGCATCGTCATGCCCACTTCGCCTTGGACACCTTCCACGATTCGCAACACGTCCCGGTTCGGTCCCGTCGGCGGCATACAATCGATCACGCGTGCCACTCCGGTCCGCGTCTCGAATTCCGTTTCGAGAATCAAAGTGTCCTTGCGATACGTGTGACCGGCCCGGATCACAGGCTCCTGCGGAGCGATCCGCCAGCACCCGTTTTTTTCGTCGCCGAGCAAAGCGGCGAACACCGCGTTGGAATCAGCGCGCGGCAGACACAACCAGTCGATCGAACCATTCAACCCCACCAACGCACACGTGTGCATGTCGCCAATGAACCCATAGCATTCCAAATTCATCAGCGAGTCGCTCCAACGACATTGTCATTGCATCCACGTTGCATGCCTCTTCGTCAGCAAAGCCCGCCAAGAGTTCGCAATCTCTCGCCACCTGTCCACGTGCCCCTGCGTACCAGCGCAGGGACTCGCCGGTTTCGCGGCGGACAGATGCGGCTACCCGTACCTTGCCTTTGAGGGAGCCTTGCGCGACCTTCAATCGCCGCGGGTGTCGCGACATCCGGCATGTGTCAGTAACAATAGCCCCAAAAAAACTCAGTCATGAAACGAATCATACTCCTCATCGTTGCCTTAGGATGGATGTTTGCCGCGTCAGCCGCACGCGCGCAGGACCCCGTGAAAGCAGATCCGAAACACTACACCGTGGAATTCGAGAATGATGCAGTGCGGGTCCTTCGCATCCATTACGCCGCCGGCGAGAAATCGATCATGCACGAACATCCCGACTCGGTGGCGGTGTTCCTGACCGACTATAAGAACAAGATGACATTGCCCGACGGGAAGTCCGAGGTGCGCAGCGGCAAGGCTGGCGAAGTTCGTGCAACGCCCGCAGGAGCGCATTTACCGGAGAACGTTTCCGACAAACCGCTGGAATTGATTCTCGTGGAGCTCAAGGGCAAGCCCGCCGCGAAGTAGCCGTTCGAGGAACTTCTTTCAATTACGACCGGCCCACCTCGCAAGGGTGGGCCTTTTTTTCTTGGTAAACCGGCCGTATCGCGGGATTCGTTACAAAGGGGCAACTCACTTCACCCTCGTGACGGTGCAGCTCTTATCCACGACTGCGTAGTCGACGGGGAATTGCTGACGGTCAGGAGAAAACATCGTTCAGTGTGTGACGTGCCACAGCAACCAACCAGACTCGGGTGAAAAAGCCTCTCTCCTTCGCACGTGGTTGTCCAATCGACCGATTGACTCCAATCAATCCACAAGCAACCTACGATCATGAGTAGCCTGTCCATACGAATTCCCGGTCTTGCGGAGGCAACCGTAGATGAGAAGCTTGCCTTAATTGATGAGCTTTGGGAGTCGGTCCGCCGGTCTGGAGCGGTTCAAGTTCGAGCTGATCACCTGAAGGAATTGGAAAAGCGTATATCCGCCGTGAACGAAGATCCTTCGATCGCGCTTAGCCCCGAGCAAGCTCGAGCCCTGCTGAGGAAGTGATCAAGCCCCTGAAGATTGCACCGTGGGTCGTGCCCGATGATCTGCAGGCAATCTACGACTATCATCGTGCTCTATCCTTATCCAAGGCCGAGCGTATCGTCGCAGAGTACGACAGGATAATTGCTCTGCTCGAGGTCAACCCGCTGCTATTTCACGAGAGGGAAGACGGATGGAGGGTATACCCATTCGCTTCGGGCACCTATCTTCTGTACTATAGAGAGCTGAATTTAATGTGGCTCGTCACAGGCGTATTTCACGCACGCCGTCAGCCAGACTGGATACGTGAGCAGCTGTCTGAGCGACGCTGAAAATCCGACTCGGAGCCCTTCCGCCTCCCTTTGTCCACCTCATGCAATCAAGGTTTTTCTCCCTGCTTGCGGTCGCGGCGTTGGTCCTAGCCGGTTGCGCGAAGGCAACTAAAACACCCCTCGGACTAGCGGAAGCGCGCGCGCTCATGAGCGGTGCTTACGAAGGCAGATACAATCGTGGCGTTGAACATTTCTCATTTAGACCGGACGGCACATTTTCCCAGGAATTTATTCGCGGAGATGCCATCGTTTACCAAAGCAAGGGAACTTGGCGATGCGAGAGGTTTGAGGATCACTATCTAGTTTGGCTCGAGCCGTTCATGGATTTGCGCGATGCGATCACGGAAAGAGGCGCGGTCCAGAGGGTATCTTCGTGCATGGCGCATTTCTACGAAGACGAAGCCAGAATCTGGTTCTTCAGAGACATCGACTACTACGTCAGGAAAGAGAAAGCCTGAGTCGAACCAATCAGCATTGCGCTAAACACCACGCCCGCCGAAATTCGGCGGCGATGCGTTACCCTACATTACTCGGAGCGTTTGTGTTGCTGGCGTGCGTCTCGCTCCACGCCGACGACAGCTGGAAACCACTTTGGAACGGAAAAGATCTCAGCGGCTGGTCGACGTGGTTGAAGCGACCTGAGCCGACTTCCGATGTGCGAGGTCTGGCTCGAGGACCGGATGGCAAGTATACCGACGCGCTCGGAGCAAATCGTGATCCACTGCGTGTCTTCTCCGTTGTTGAGGTCGATGGTCGAAACGCGATTCGGATCTCAGGAGAAGTGTTCGGCGAATTGCGGACCGCGGAATCACTGGGCAACTATCATCTGCGGCTCGAATTCAAATGGGGCGAAAAGAAATGGCCGCCTCGCGCCAA
>CBRAFL010000262.1:0-7964 GCA_967755055.1 uncultured bacterium | reverse complement strand
TCTGCACCTTGGGCGCTTTCATCCTGATGAACACATGGCAGCCAAAAATCACCGCAACCGAGGCGGGGCTGATCTACTGCGTCGAGCCGATTTTTGGATCCGCAATGGCGCTTTTTTTGCCGGGGATTTTTTCACTGTGGGCGGGAATTAATTATCCCAACGAATCGGCGACGCTGAATCTATTCATCGGCGGCGGACTCATCACGTTGGCGAATGTGGTGATCCAGTTAAATCCGCCGGCACGTCATTTTTCTCCGCCGCCGATCGCGTGTGATCGGGTGACTTCAGATAGCCCGTGAATCGCGAATCGAAAAAATGGCGCGAATGGTCACCGCGCCGAGCACGATCACACCGCCCAGCAAAGCGAGACTCGTAGGGCGTTCGCCCAGCATCATCAGCACCCACACGGGATTGAGAATCGGCTCAATCACGGGGATGAGCACAGCTTCCAATGCGGTGACGTGTTTGATCGCACGCGCATAAAGCCAATAAGAAATTCCCAGCTGAACCACTCCGAGCGTGATCAACGCGCCCCAACCGCTCGCACTGAGCGCCGGCGATCGAACGATCCACGGCAAGCCGATCAAGAACGCGAGCAGGTTTCCCAGGATGATCGATTCGACCGGTGAGCCGTCCTTCTGTTTGCGCAACGCGATCGTCATTCCGGCGAAACACACTCCACTGAGCACGGCGATGCTGTTACCCAAGACCGCCGTCAGCTCGAGGCTGTCGGCGAAAAAGAGGGTCATACCGCCGAGCACAACCACGATGGTCCACCAATCAGCCTTGGTCGCATGCTCGCCGAGAAACCACGCTCCAAACAAAGCGATCCAGACCGGCGCCGTATATTGCAACAGGATCGCGTTCGCAGCAGTCGTCAGTTTGGTGGCCGCGCAAAACGTGACCGTGCAGGCGGCGTAGCCAAAAGCGCCGACGAGTTGCGCGCGGGAAAAGTGAAATTTCAGCCCACGATTGGTCGCGAGCAGGAACAGCGCGGCGATGAAGCCGCGTCCACCAGCCACTGCCAGAGGCGGCCATGCGACCGCTTTGATGAGGAGCCCGCCGAGGCTCCAACAGAACGCCGCCAGCACGAGCAGTCCAAGAGCGCGGGTGTGGGCAGGATTTTTCACGTGCGCTCTGGCATGCCCCACCGTCACTCCACTCGCACGCCGAAAACCAACAGCATCACAACTTCCCGCCAGACGTCGTCACACGGCACCCTCAGCCCACCGCGTGAGTCGCGTTCAGACGACCTCTGCTCGATCGTCTTTTTCCCCACTCCGAACTAAAGGCCTCAGCTCCTCAACATACCATCGCGCATCGAACCACCGCGGTGGAGGCACAATCGCGAAACGATCTTCGTTTTTCAAAACATAGCCTGCAACTTTTTGGTCGATCTGCCCCTCCGTGAACAATGTTTCGATCGTCTCCAGAACCGACTGCCGGCTGAGCGAAGGACTCGCGATCAATGCCTCTCTCACGGTTTTGGCGGCAATTAGGTCGGCTGTTTCTTGATCCAAGCGTTGCATTTTTTGGGAACAGACCCCGACCGATGAACGGATTCCCAGTTCGCGGTTTTTCGTAAAATTTATTTTATAAATCTGCAAAATATCAGAACTTTGCAAAGAGCCTTCCCTCCGCTGAAATATTACCCTAACCGGAAGGCCACACTTAGCTTAACTCGTGGAACCGCGCAAAATATTAGTCGTCGATGATGACTTGGAGATCCGAAAGGTTGTCGCCATCAACCTGACCAGATTGGGCCATCTCGTTTCGTTGGCGGCAGACGGACACGAAGCCGCGCTCGAAATTGCGAAGACCGATTTCGACGTCGTGATCACGGACATGGTGATGCCGGAAAAAGACGGCCTCGAATTAATTCAAGAACTACGTCGCAAAGCTCGGGGCCCGCGAATTATCGCAATGTCGGGCGGCGGAAAAAATCCATCGATCAGTTATCTGGAGCTCGCACGGCGACTCGGCGCTCACGCTTTGCTGAACAAGCCCTTCAGCTCTTCCGAACTGGTGGCCGCGGTTGATGCCGCCTTGTCACTGCGCTGGGCTCGGCCTGCACGGCGGTAAAGTTTTCCCGCCGGCTACTCAGCAAGTGAAGCTTCGTGCCGGTCGCACGCGAAGAAAACTGGGCTGGCAACTTTGCTCCAATCCCGCCGTCAAGCGGTACGCAACATGCGTGAATCCACTCCTGCGCTCCGTGTCGGGTGTTAACGTTCTCGGCTCGGAACCAAGCCAAACCTACGCTCTCTACAACGCCGATCTTCGCGCACGAAATCACGTAGGCCCGTCTCCCCACTCCCATGAACGGCATCCAAAGCTCCCTCTACACCGTGGCGATCGCCTTGTGCGTGTTTTCCATGGGGCTGCTCAAAGATAAAAAAATCCGCACGTCCGCGCCGTCGGTTTATTTCACCGGCTTTCTCATCATCGAAGCGCTCTGCTTTGTCTTCGAAGTGCTGATGGCGCATCCGGCGACGCCACTAAAAGCCCTCTGGCTCGGTCTGCGCATGGGGCTGTCACTGCTCGTCGCGCCCTGCCTGTGGCTGGCGATCAAGGAAAGCGTGGAAGGCGTGCGTCCGCGAGTGTCGGCGCTGGGCCGCGGCCATTTCGCGTGGGTGCTCGCGGGTGCGGTCCTGACTCTGCCGTTGATCGAAACCGCGCATCTCGGCACCGACTATTACAATCCCGCCCGCGTCGTGAGCGCGATGCATTCGCGAGTGATCCACACCACCATGTTGCTCTGCATCGCAATCTTCGCGGTGCGGGTACCCGTTTACCTTTGGCGTTGCCGCCAATTGCTTTTCGGCCCGGCCGCTCGTGCGAAACGAGCAAGCGATGGCGGCTCCGCCCCGGCCATCACTAGCTGGCTGCACGTTCCGCTTGCGCTCTTGTTCACCACGTGGGTGCTCGGCGTGCTGCGGACGGTGCAATGCGCCACGCATGCGCCGCAGGAATTCGGTTTCCTGTTCGCGTTCATTGAGGTCAGCGTGGCGGTAGGAGCGATCTATACGATCGTCCGCCGTGCCGCGATGCCGTCGGACTTGCGTCCCATTGCGCCGGATATCGAAACGAATTTTCGCGCGCCGGAAATTCCGGCGCCGGTCCAGCACCTGGTGGTCGCACCGGAGCCCGTCGCGGTGCCAGTGTCCGCGTCCGTAGCCATCGCCACGGTCGCCGCGGCAAAGTACGCGAAGTGCCGACTCGATAACCCGGTGCGCGCCCGCATCCGGCGCAAGTTGGAAGCCGCGATGAGCGTCGACGCGCTCTACTGCGACAGCTTGCTCAGCCTTCCATCGTTGAGCCGCGCGATCAAAGAAAACGCGCACTACGTTTCCCAAGTCATCAATGAAGATCTGGGCTGCAGCTTTTACGAATTCGTGAGCCGTCATCGGATCGAGCAGGCGAAAAAGCTGTTGGTGGATGCGCCGGACGAAACCGTGCTGGAAATTGCACTGGCAGTGGGCTTCAACTCAAAATCGACGTTCAACGCCGCGTTCCGCCGCAATGTCGGCATGACGCCGAGCGAGTACCGGGCGGCTCAGAATCCATCTCGCAGCGTGTAACGCCTGCGAGAGGTAGGGCGGGACCGCTGAGCCCGCCGAAGTCATTCGCCGCACGCAAGCACTCCGACGCGCCCAACAGACGCACGGTACTTTCCGGAACCGTAGTAAGGGGCGAGCCGTGTTCGCTCATTTCGAGTCCTTGCCGTTCGGCGCGCTCAAGCTGTTTCGGCAAATCGGCGCGTACGACTGAAACCGAATGTCCGTGTCCTCGTCCGGGCCGATCGGGTCGGACGACGACAGGTTCGGTCCCGTCTATTCTGCGGGCGCCCTCATGCGAGTCGGTGCACCGCCGGCCGCGTCTGAGTCGCAACAAAACACGCCATTCCTCACGATGAAATTGAAAACAAACAGCCGGCTGCTGCTGGCGGCAGGACTGATCGCAACATTCGGGGCCCTCCCCGGAATCGCTCAAGAAACGAAACACGGCACAGTAGTCACCGAACACATCGCTTCCGTGAAACTGCGAAACACTCGCACGGGCCTCGATCCCAATCGCGTAATCAAGGTGTATCTGCCGCCGGGTTACGCGCAATCCGGCAAGGCTTACCCGGTGATTTACTATTTTCATTCGATTGGCGGGAGCGCCGAGAAACTGTTCGGAGATGGAAATTTAGGGAATCTTTTGGAGCGCGGTTTCGCGAACGGCGTTGTGAAAGAGTTCATCTTTGTGGCGGCCGATTACAGCAGCCCGACCCTCGGCAGTTGGTTTGAAAATTCGACCACCACTGGCCACTGGCTCGACTTTACCGTGGAAGAACTCGTGCCGTTTATCGACAGCCACTTTCGCACCCTGCGCCATCGCGACAGCCGCGGACTCGCAGGAGATTATGTCGGCGGTTATGGTGCTTTCAAATTCGCGCTGCTGTACCCGGATCTTTTCAGCGTCGTTTACGCGCTGCATCTGGTGGGAACCGGTACAGGTATCTCTCCTGGGCATGCCCGGCCCGACTGGCGAAAGATCCACCAAGCGGCTTCGTTTGCAGATCTCGATTCGAGCGGCTTTTCGCGACCCTTTGTCGCGATGGCCCAGGCCTATCTGCCCAATCCGGAGCGGCCGCCGTTCTACTGTGATTTTATGGTGGAGATGGAGAACGGACAACCGCGGGTGAACATGAGTAACATAAAGAAATGGGAAACTCGCTTTCTCCTCGACCAGCTCCTGATGGAAAAAAGCGAAAACCTCCGGCGCATGCGCGGGATTGGCTTCGATTGGGCGCGCTACGATCCAAATACGGATCACGTGTACGCTGCTCAGGCGTTCACGCGGAAGCTCGATGAGTTCGGCATCGAACACGAAGCCGAGGAATATCGTGGCGATCCGTGGAGCAAAAACTGGACTGAAAACGGACGTTTCTACACGAGGCTACTCCCGTTTTTCGAGCGGCACCTTGTGTTTCAAAACGACCATTAAGAGTGCGTCTTCGAAATGATTCTCGTCGGTGAGAAATAATTGGAGGGCTGCGCTCGTCGCAGCTGGGCCCAGCGCGAACAGCGCTGACGGAGCAGCGCCCTCCAGCGGAAGCTTACGGGCAACTTACCGCGTGCCGCGCGATTCCACCTATGGAATCGATTTCAAGCTGCCGGCTGTCGGTGGATTGCGGCAGCGGTAGCCCCGGGATCTATAACGGAAACCGGCTCGCCCGGATTTCTGAACCCCGCAGCACCGCGAAGGAACGTCCACTGTCCGCCCCTGCGTGCTCCTCTCAACGGCCAAGCCCCGCCCAAGTCCAACTGGATTCCACTAACAGAACAGCCCGCCTAACAGTTCACCCGAAACGCTCACCCGGATGAGACCTCGCTGCTTCGCAATGCGGTCACGGTGACGCCACGCCGCCGGGGAAGATCTCTAGATTTCATCCGCGAAACCCTGAGAAACAAGGCGGCATCAAATGGGTCAACCGGGAGACGATTTTATTCAGGTTCGAGCAATCGATCTGATGAGCATGGCCTAAGCACACTATCTTTTTTATGAAAACCTCCTCCACCTCCACCGTGTATGAAGTCACCCCCGATGACGTTCGCAAGGTTTTGGCCGACGCCAAACACCCCGTGAATTTAGAGCAAGCCGAAGCAATCTATGCTGAGCACATCGCCTCCGAAGCGGGCGAAGGCGGCCGGATTGAGCGCGCCGCTCTCTACGCCCAGAACTTGCCCGCTGAAATCGCGTTCGCTCACGAGGAAATCGCCGCGATCCTCCGCGCGAAAGGGGCACTGCCTCCGGCGTACTGACTCGTCGACTGATCCGAAACCCGATTGTCGCCGCCGCATGACTCGAAGATCGGGCTCCCTTAGCAGGGCTGGATTCGCGGCGCTTTGATTTGAAGGCAGATCGCCACCTGCGAGACAGGAGACATCATGGTCCCCTCGGATGTACCTATTAAAAACTTGGGTATGCTGAAACGACACAACCGATTCTTAAAAACTATCTAGAATGTTAAAAACTTAGGTTAACTTTACCAGGATTCTTAACCGCCCTTACTTCAGAGCGTTGAGCACAATGCCTGGCGTGAGAAGCTCCGGAAGAATCACGGGCTCGGACTGGCCGGGTTTCCAGATCACGTTAAACGGCACGGCACTGCGGTTGTATTTCGCCAGCTCCGCCGTGATGCGCGGATCTTTGTTCGTCCAATCGGCACGGAGCGTCGCAACATTTTTCGCGGCAAGTTCTTTCAACACGTCGTCCGAATGGAAAACGAGTTTCTTGTTCGCCTGACAGGTCGCACACCAGCGCGCAGTGAAGTCCACGTAAACGACACGACCTTCCGCGCGGAGTTTTGCCAACGCCTCCGGACTCCAAGGTTCCCATGTCACGCCGTTTGACGTCGTGGTACCCGAGGCACCCGAATTTTGCGCGATAGCCGTCTGGGGCCAACCCAGCCAGAGACCCGTCGCGGCCACGAGGACGAGCGCGCCTACTCCGAATCGCGCGCGCGCGGCCGAAGAACCAGGAGCGTTCCAGCGGCCGTAAAACCAGACGCCGAGCGCGACGAGAACGAGCCCGAACAAAACATTTTGCAGTCCTTCGTCGTTCACCTGACCCGCCAGCACCCACACGAGGTAACCCACCGTTGCGTAAAGCGGAAACGCCATGAACTGCTTGAACGTTTCCATCCACGCTCCGGGACGCGGCAGAATTTTAATCGCGCCGGGAAAAATCGAGAGCAACAGATACGGCGTCGCAAGGCCTACCGCGATCGCGGTGAACAGCGCAAACGCTTGTACGAGCGATGTCGATAACAGCGCCAGCGCTGCACCGATTGCAGGTGCCAGAAATGGTGCCGAGCACGGGGTCGCCACCACCGTCGCCAGCACGCCGGTAAAAAAAGATCCCGCGAAGCCGGACTTCGTTTGCAAATTTCCGCCGACGCTCGTGGCGCGTAAACCGAACTCAAACACGCCGCTCATGTTCATCGCGAAAACAAGCATCAACACGGCGAGCACAAAGACGAACACCGGCGACTGCAGTTGAAAGCCCCAGCCGAGCTGGTTGCCGCCGGCGTGCAAAATTGCGAGCACCGCCGCGAGCGTCCAGAACGAGAGCAGCACGCCCAACGCGAAGACCAATCCGTGCGCGATCACTTTGCCTCGTTCGTGGCCAGCTTGATTCACGAAACCAAGTATCTTGATTCCAAGTACGGGAAAGACACAGGGCATCAGATTCAGAATCAATCCGCCCACAAACGCCAGGAAGAGCGTCGCTCCCAAGCTGGCCGCTGGTGCGGCAGTCGTGGTCGAAGTCGGGTGGGTCTCTGACCCGCCCTTGGGCAGGTCAGAGACCTGCCCTACTTGGTTGAATGGCACATCCACTCGCAACCCACGCGGCGAACCCGTCGCACTCCAGCCGTTGTCCGAGGTGAGCACGCCATGCAATATCTTCGCCTCCGCCGGACCATCCGGGGAAATCGGTGCCGTCAGAACCAAACCGCCATGACCGTCCGGTTTCACCGTTTGCGGAAGTTCATAGGCGACAAGATTGTCGTCGGAAAAGAAGTGAACGTCTTTCGGCGAGTGGCCACCAGACTTGGTGGGCGTTACTGCGACGGTCACGGTTTTCGCATCGCGCGTCGCGCTCACCTTCCAGTCCGTCGGCGCACGCGGAATCTCCGCCGCCGTCGCGGCGAGCTTCGCGGCCCACGTCGGATTCGATTTCGGCGCCTCGGCGGAGACAGGCAACTTGAGCCCGACGCTGCCGTTGCCGGGGATGCAGACATCGCTGCACATGAGCCACTCAGCATCCGCTTTCAATTCGACCGTGCTGCCTGGCGTGAGCGAGGCCGGCGGCGTCAGCGTGACGAGCAGAAACGTTTCCCCTTCGTAGCCGTTGCCGACCACGGTGTTGGTGTGATCCTTCAGGATGATCGGCGCGGGCCATTGGATGTCGCCGGC
>CBRAFL010000261.1:0-7988 GCA_967755055.1 uncultured bacterium | reverse complement strand
TCAAGCGCGCCGGCAGCTTCGAGCGCGCCGATCGTGCGAACGATGTTGGAATTCTTCTGACCGACCGCGACGTAGATTGAATAGACTGGACGGAACTTGGCGTCACCGCTCGCGAGACCGACCTTATTGATCTTCGCCTGATTAATGATCGTGTCGATCGCGATGGTCGTCTTGCCCGTGCCACGATCGCCGATGATGAGTTCGCGCTGACCACGACCGATCGGAATCATGGAATCGATGGCCATGATACCGGTGAAGAGCGGCTGCGAAACGGATTTACGCACGATGATGCCGGGCGCGATTTTTTCGACGGGATAGAATTCGGTGGCGGCGATTGGCCCCTTGCCGTCAACGGGATTTCCAAGCGCGTCAACTGCGCGGCCGAGCAACGCGCGGCCCACTGGGACGGAGAGGAGTTTGCCCGTGGTGCGAACCTCGTCCCCTTCTTTGAGCTGAGAGATGTCACCGAGGACGACGCAGCCGACTTCGTCTTCTTCAAGATTCAGCGCGATGCCGATAGTGCCGCCGGGAAACTGAACCATCTCGTTATACATCACGTCAGAGAGGCCGTCGATTTTGGCGACGCCGTCGGCGACGGTACGGATGTGTCCGGTATTCTTTTTGACGGCCTTGCTGGAGAGCTTGGCGATCTGCTGTTCAATTTGGTCAAGGACGGTGCTCATCGCGAAAAAATTGGGGGCTGCGTTGCGTTATTTGGAAAAGGATCAGACGGCTTCAGCGAGCGCGGCGAGTTGGCCGGCGACGGAAGATTCATAGAGATCATCACCGATGCGGACGCGGAGGCCTGCGAGCAGCGCGTCGTTTCGTTTCTCAACCGCAATGACGGGGCGACCATACTTTTTCGCGAGCGCTGCGGCGATGGCGTTGAGAGCGGCAGAGTCGATGGGACCGGCATGCTCGACGACGGCTTGTCCGCGGGCGACTTCGGCTGCCGCCAGACGATAGTAGGCTTTTAGTACAGCCGCCGCGTTCGGCGGACGGTGCTTCTCAATATACTCCAGAACACCGGCGACCTGCTCGGCGGAAATCACGCCGTTGGCGAAGCTCAGCTTGAAGAACTGGCGGGCGAGTTGCTGAATTTGTTTTTTTCCGGAGGCCATCGCAGATCGCAGGGGAAATTATACAGAGGTCAGCTCGCGAGCCGCAGCGTCGTTGTACGCAGCGCGATCAGCGTCGGTGAGTTTCTTCGCGAGAACGCGCTCCGTCGTGGTGACGACCAGACGGGCGATTTCGGTGCGAGCGTCGGCGAGCATTTTCTTGTGCTCGAGCTCGATCGCCTGCTGCCCTTTTGCGAGAACATCAGCGACCTTGGTCGTTGCTTCCTTGGTTTGTTTCTCAAGGTGATCTTTAGCGCTCTTGCGCGCTTCATCAATAATACGACCGGCTTCGATCTGAGCCTTCTTAAGAATGGCGGAGCTCTCCTCGTTCGCAGCCTGAAGCTTCGCCTTCATCTCGTCGGCGTAATGAAGACCTGAAGCGATCTTGGTCTGACGCTCGTCCAACGTCGCGAGGACAGGCTTGAAGGCAAACTTCCAAAGAATGAACGCGACGATCGAAAAGCTCAGAATCTGCGCCAGAATATCCGGCACGCTGATACCGAAATCCTGGGTGATTTTCGTGAGACCAGTGGCCGCTTCACCGTGGGCAGCAGCAGCCTCGGCCGCGTGGCCAGTGACTTCGGCAAGGACGAGCAGGGTGGATAGCATGAGAGGAACGAAGGACGGAAAATTGACTCCCGCGCACAAAGGCGCGGGAGGGATGCGAGACTCTTACTTACCGAGGAACAATGCGTAGAACGCAACGGCTTCGGCCAAGGCCATGCCGATGATGGATTGAACGAGGATTTTGCCCGAGGCACCGGGATTGCGGCCGACGCCCTCGACGGCTTTTGCGCCGACGAGACCGACGCCGATGGCCGCCGCGAGACAGCCGAATGCGCCTTGAATGCTGCCTGTGATTTCAGCGATGTGGATCATGTTACTATATGTTTTTGTTGGTTGGATTTCCGTCGTGCGCACACGAGGCACGCTCCCGACGGGAAAGGATCAATGGCTGGGCTTGGCGTGTCCGTGTGCTTCGGGATGTTCGTCGCCGTGATTGCAGATCAAACCGATGTATACGCTTACGAGCAGCGTAAACACGAGCGCTTGTACAAAGCCGATTAGCAGTTCGAGGAAGTAAAAGGGAACGGGAAGGCCCCACCGCGAGATCGATGACATTGCATGCAAGAGATTCTCGCCGCCGTATACGTTGCCAAAAAGACGAAACGAAAGCGAAATGGGTCGAAAAAGAATCGAAACAACTTCGATCAATCCCACCGCACCGAAGACAAGAAACAGCGGGTAATATATCAGTGCCGGGATCTCACTCTTATCCGCCTTATTGCCGAAAATGTCCTTAAAGACCAAGGCCGGCCCGGCATAGCGCATGATAAAATAAAACCAGCAAACGAACGCCACGACCGCGAGTGCAATGGTTCCGTTGAGATCGGCATTTCCGGGGCGCACAAATTCCATCATCTCGCCCGATGCGCGATCCCTCATGAAAACGGTACCGACGCCCGGGATAAGACCGCTCCAATTTTGGATGAGAATAAAAGTGAAGAGCCCAACGAGGAGCGGAAACGCCGGCTTGGCCACCTTATTGCCCACGATCGGTGTGATGAGATCCAATACACCTTCGACCAGGTATTCTACCATTGCCTGACCACGCGAGGGAACCAACGACGGCCGCTTGATCGCGATTCGAACTACAATAATAAGTGCAATCGCCACCACCCAGCTCGTCACCATACTATTGGTGATGGGCAGAGGCCCGACATGGAAAAGCGCCTCAGCCGTCGCCGAAACGCCATGAGATTCTGCAGCCGAAACAGGTACGCCTGAGACGAGCAGAAAAAGGAAAATGACGAGTTGAGTGACTCGAGACATGGATGCGAAATACAGGATCAGTCTGGGGAAAAGGAAACAGGAATGGCATTCGGATCGTCCTCGTCAACCCCTAGATTAGGAGGATCGGCGGGTTGCCCCCTATAATTAGGAGATCCGGCCAAAGCGGACGCAGATCTTATGAACGCGGTTCCGCCGAGAAAGAATGATAAGTGTCCGCGCGCTGCTGAAACACGGTTTCGTACTCGAAAGGCCACGCGGCTTCCGTGATTCGCCATTGCGGGTGGTCACCCACCGCTTTCTGCGCGTGATTGAAATAGGGTTGATGATCCGTTCGGAAAAAGAGCTGTGCGTCCGAACGAACCCGGGATCGCAGGAGAGTGAGGAATTCTGGCTGAATGATTCGGTGCTTGTGATGGCGCTTCTTCGGCCAGGGATCCGGAAACAAAATAAAGATTTTCGAAATCATCGTTTCGGGAGGAAGCGTTTCTAAAAACAACCGCGCCTCCGCATGCAAAAAGTGCAGCTGCGTAAGACCGGCACGATCACGTTTGCGGTTGGCCCGCTCGACCCGTTCGCCGATGATATCGATTCCCACACACACCTGATCAGGATGGGCCGCGGCGTAGGCAGTGAGAAAATGCCCGTGTCCAGCCCCGATTTCGCAGGTGAAGGAATTGGGTGGGCAAAAAATGCTGCTCATCTGCGTGGACAGGATCGCCCGACGCGACGCGATGATCGACCCATAATCGTCTGCCGTATAGCGGGTTGGCATATCAGGAATCGCCCCCGATTTGGAGAGGCCGCGGTCCCCTACCCGCCTCCACTCGCACCATTAAGATGCTGATGTCAGCGGGATTTACGCCACTGATGCGGCTGGCCTGGCCCAACGTCGCAGGTCGTATATCGGCAAGCTTGAGAGCGCTTTCCCGTCGTAGCCCGCGAATCACCGAATAGTCGAAGTCGGCCGGTATTCGCATCTGTTCGAGCTGATTGAGCTTCAGAACGTGGCGATGCTCGCGATCAAGATATCCTTGGTATTTAACACGATATAAAACTTCTTCCCGTGTAGTGAATGGTTCGTCGACAAAGTCCTTCGGCAATTCCACCCCACTCCCCCGGCGAATTAATTCAGCCCACGTGCCGCTCTTTCCGCGCTCCCTTTCCAAACGCTCGACCCAGGATTCCACGCTCCGTTTCTTCGCGGCAATTCGATCCAATCGCTCCCCGCCAACCAACCCGTAGTTTGCGGCGTGATGCATCAGCCGTAGCTCGGCACTCGCGTGATTAAACAGCAGGCGGTGCTCAGCCCGGCTCGTGAACATCCGATACGGCTCCTTCGTCCCCTTCGTGACCAGATCATCGATCAGCACCCCGATATATCCCTCGTGTCGCTTAATAATGAGCGGCTCAGCACCTCGGACATGGTTAACTGCATTCACTCCCGCAACGAGCCCTTGCGCCGCAGCCTCCTCGTAGCCCGACGTACCATTGATCTGGCCGGCAAAAAAGAGGCCTCCCACCTTCTTCGATTCGAGTGACGGGAAGAGCTGAGTGGGTGGCGCGAAATCGTATTCGACGGCGTAGGCGGGACGAAGAATGACCGCTTTTTCGAGGCCTGGAATGCTGTGCACAAGCTCGATCTGCACGTCGAACGGCAGACTTGTTGACAAGCCATTCACATAAAATTCGTTCGTCCCCCTGCCCTCCGGTTCGAGGAATAACAGGTGTCGGGGTTTGTCCGCAAACCGTACAAATTTGTCCTCGATACTTGGGCAATACCTTGGTCCAACGCCCTCTATCTCGCCGCTATACATTGCGGACTTACTCAGGTTCGAGCGAACGATCTCCGCAGACGCGGGTGTCGTGTAGGTCATCCAACACGAAACTTGTTCACAACCGGGAGCCCATCCAATCCTGCGTTCCGAATTCTGTTCCACGTGGAACAGATCGCTATCGAGGCGCGTGTCGTGGAAGGCGAAAAAGCACGGCGTCTCGTCTCCTTTCTGCTCGTCCATTTTCGTAAAATCCAAACTCCTCCCAAGCAGACGCGGCGGAGTTCCTGTCTTCAGCCGCTGAAGCTCGATCCCGGCTTCTACCAGACTCGCCGATAGCGTCTTCGCGCTGAAGTCCCCCAGACGGCCGCCCTCATTCTTGTTCTGGCCGATGTGCATCAAGCCCCGGAGAAACGTCCCCGTGGTCACGATTACGGACTGTCCATGAAACTCCAAATCGAGATTGGTCCGGCAGCCAACGACTTTGCCGTTTCGATAGATCAAGCCTGTTACAGTGGCCTGGAAAAGCTGAAGGTTCTCCTGCAGCTCAAGCGTGTGCTTGAGGCGAAACTGATAGGCTTTCTTGTCACATTGCGCTCGAGGCGACTGCACTGCTGGGCCTTTCGACTCATTCAACAGCCGAAATTGGATGCCGGTGACGTCCGCATTAACCGCCATTTCGCCACCTAAGGCATCAATCTCCCGAACCATCTGGCCCTTGGCCTGCCCGCCGATCGCCGGATTACAACTCATCTGGGCGATCGTATCAATATTCCCGGTCAATAGCAGGGTAGAGGCACCCATCCGGGACGCCGCCAATGCAGCCTCAACCCCGGCGTGCCCTGCGCCACACACAATCACGTCGTAGATTAGACCAAGAGAATGCATATCTTCGTTCAGAATCCAACAGCCTAAAGGCACACCAAAACCCGGGGCAAGCGCGCTATTTCCCGATGCAGAAAGTGGCAAACAACGCGTCCAGCATCCGCTCGTTGTCTATCCGTCCAGAAATCTCTCCGAACGCGTCCAGCACCGCCCGAAGGTCACTCGCCAAAAGTTCCACCGGACCGACCCCAGCTAGATTAGCCTGCGCAGACTGTAAGGCTGTTTTGGCCTGCGAGAGCGCATGCGCATGCCGTGCATTAATGGCCACAGATTCGGTCTCCAAATCCGGCGAAAACTTTTCCGCCAGTTGAACGATCGCGTCCACCAACGCTTCAAGGCCCGCACCTGTCAGGGCCGATACATCTACGACCCGGAACTCATTCAAAATCGATACCGGCAATGATGACGTTATTCCTAAGTCGCTCTTATTGCGCACGATAAGACTATTATCCCGCCGCATTCTGCCTCGGATATCTACCGCCAAATTCACCCCGTTCCTCCCATTCTCAACCACGATAAGGAATAAATCCGCTTCTGCCGCGCGCTCGTACGTTTTTTCCATTCCCATGCTTTCCAGCAGAGCAGGGGAGGGGTTTAGGCCCGCCGTATCGATCAGCCGCAGACAGTGAGGACCAACGATGATCCGCTCCTCGATGAAATCACGTGTCGTCCCAGGCTCCGGACTGACGAGCGCGCGTTCTCGTCCAATTAACCTATTGAGTAAGCTACTCTTACCAACGTTCGGCTCACCAATAATCACGGTCTTAATCCCATCCCGCAGCAGTTCTCCATAACGACTCGTCGCCAGTAAACGATCGGTTTCGCGGGTCAGCCGCTCGATCTCGGCCGCCACTATGGAGCGATCTTCCGCCGGGAGATCTTCGTCCGGAAAATCAATGTATGCCTCAACTCGCGCGAGCACGTTCAGCAATCCATCGATTAACGAACTCATCCGACGGCCCAGCGAACCACGAAGCTGCTGGTTTGCCGCCGCCAGCGCGCGATCGCTCCGGGCGTGAATCAAATCCATCACCGCCTCCGCCTGACTCAAATCCATCCGGCCATTCAAGAATGCCCGTTGGGTAAACTCGCCCGGTTCTGCCGGCCGACATCCGCGGGAAAATAAATCCTCCAGAATTTTCTGCGCAATAAAGGGATTCCCATGACACGAGACCTCCAGCGAATCTTCTCCCGTGTAAGACTGCGGGCCTTGGAAAAAAGTGAAGAGCACGTCATCCAAAAGTTCACCGCCGACGGTGCGATAATCGCCACGTCGGACCGAGCGGGGCAGGGGAGTCTCGCCAAAAATTTCCTGGGTCAATCTCACCGTATCCGGTCCGCTGACACGAGTAACTGCGAGGGCGGAGGTCCCCGTCGGCGTCGCGAGTGCGGCAATCGTGTCGATAAAATCAGGCATGCCTGCCCAACCAATGCCCCGCGGCGGGTGAACGCAAAGCGAATTGCGGTGGCGCATCGCAGCACACTCGCGGCCGCCCCCTTCCCACAACCCAACCGGACGGGATTCCGCCGGCCTCAGCGGCTCGCCACGGAAATCTCCCGCACCCGCGCACCTTCCGCGACCTTATCTCCTGGATACACGACCACCCGCTCCCCGTCATTTAATCCATCAATAATTTCGGTCTCCAATCCGTTCGTACGTCCCACCTTGGTCGTTTTAACTGTCGTTTTCCCATTCACGACCGCGAACGTCTGCCACGCGCCGCCCCGTTGAAACAACGCACCCGCCGGTACTCGCAAAACATTTTTTCCCTCCCACACCACCACTCGGGCTTCGATGCGATAATTGTCTCCGAGCGTGAGCCGTTGGTCCACCGGGCTCGTGAAGTCGGCGATGACGTAGACGCGTTGCTCCTCAACTCCGAGCGCCGAAATCTTCGTGAACGCAGAAGGCTCCACCAGGCGCACGCGGGCTTCGAGCGATGCCGGCCCACCCCATTGCTCCACGATCACACGTGCGCCGGGTTGAATCGCCACACCGTCTCGCGACAACACTTCGATTCGCAGTTCCAAATCCGTTGGGTCGCCCACTTCCAACAACGCCAGTCCACCCGGCACCACGCGCGAACTCTCTTGAAAAACCCGCAACACCCGCCCGCTGACAGGCGAAGTAATTACCAACGGCGCCTGATCCAGATTTCCACCAGGTTGACCGCGCACAAGCAATGCGCGCGCTTGTTGCAATTCGAACTCCGCTACTTGTCCCGAAAACTCCGCCGCTCGCACTTCCTGAGCAGCCGTCGCCTCGCGCATCGTCGCGTTTTCAAACTCCTGCTGCGAAACCGCGCCCCGCTCCGCCAAGCCACGAAACCGAGCAAGGTCATTACTCGCCATCGTGAACGCAGCGCGCGCCCGGGCGAGCTGTGCACCCGCCATTTCACGATTCGACTGCGCCGCATGT
>CBRAFL010000260.1:0-8002 GCA_967755055.1 uncultured bacterium | reverse complement strand
TCGCGGATAACGATTGCAGCCGGCAAATCGCTGCCTCCGGTCCGCAAGCGATCACCAGGCCGCGTGGCGGCTTCCACGATCAAACTGACGGCGCGTTCCGCCAAGTCTGCGAGCGGCTGGCGAACTGTGGTGAGGGTTGGCCAGCAAGCGGTGGCCCATGGTCCGTCATCGAATCCGATAATCGAAACATCCTCCGGACAGCGGAGGCCAGCGGCGCGCGCGGCATCGATCGCGCCGAACGCGATTTCGTCGTTCGCGCAACAGATCGCGGTGGGTCTTTCTCCAGCTGCGCTCAGCGCCGTGAATCCGGCTCGCCCGGTATCAGCACTGAACGGACCTTCGAAAATCCATGTCGGCTGCGGTGCTACGCCGGCTTTCGTGAAAACTTCGGTGTAGCCTTGTTTGCGTTCATTCGCATCGCGCGAACCCGATGGGCCGAGGATCAGTCCGACCCGACGATGACCGAGCTGCAGCAGTAGGCTCGCCGCAGCCCGCGCTCCAGCGCGATTGTCCACGCCTACCACCGGAGCGCCCAAATCAGCGACGGGAACTCCGGGGGGCAGAGCGGATTTGGTGAGAACGAGAGGACGACGATAGCCCTTTAATTTTTGGATGTCTTCAACCGTGAGTGGCTCGGCGAGATAAATCACGCCCGACGTATTCAGACTCAATGGCTGTAGTGTTTCGCGAAAGTCGGAGCCTGCCGGCCGTCGCATCGTGGAAATATGAACGTCCCACCCGCGCGCCGCAGCGGCGTGGAGTGTGCCGGATAAAAAACGACCGTAGAACTCGGAGAAGAAAATGTTTTCATCCAGCGGTACGACGACGGTGAGCGAGGCGTTCACGCCTTTGCGCAACATTCTCGCTCCCTGATTCGGCGAAAAATGAAGTTTCTCCGCAAGATCGAGAATCGATTTTCTGCGGTCGGCGCGAACCAGATGAGACGTTTCCGGACGCAAGGCTCGTGAGACTGTGGACGCAGATACATTCAGCCGCGTCGCAATTTGGACAATTCCCGCCCGATGGGTGCGAACGGAAGAACGGTCAGGCATGAGTTGCCGGGGTAAGCGATGCGGAGCAGGGGAAACCAATCATCGTTCAGGTAAACAACGAATGAATACGTTTGCAGCAACAACGGAGTTTCGGTCGATCTGGCGAATCGAAGGTGCGTAGACGTTGGGCGCGGGCCCCGACCGCGTGGCAGCGACTGCCGCGCGGAGCAAAGGCGGAGACGCTCATTTGCATAAATTTTGCTCGATCAACACGCCGTGGAGCCTGTGGAAAAATCTCTCATGTTGACGACCAGAGAAGCTACCGCGTCGTGTTTAATCGTTCTGATCGCCATTGCGGCCATCAAAAACACAAATAGGCTTTTCCCTGATGAAAGTGCATGAGATTATGTCGACGGAGGCCCGCTGTGTTGGTCCGGCGAATACGCTGGTGGAAGCGGCTGGTGTGATGCGGCTTTTTGACATTGGCGCGGTACCGATTTGCGACGACGACCGCGTGATCGGAATGTTAACCGACCGGGATATCGTCTTGCGCGGCGTGGCGAATGGCGGCGACCTCAATCATCTCACGGTGCTCGAAGTGGTTTCAGAAAGTATCGATCCGATTTACGAGGACGATGAAGTGGAGAGCGCAGCGCGAATGATGGAAGAAAAGCACTTGAAGAGGCTGCCGGTCGTGGATCGCGAGCGGCATCTTGTGGGCATGGTTTCTCGCTCTGATCTCGCGATGAGCAAAGCGGAGTGAGGCAGCTCGCCGCCACTCGTTCACTCCTGCAAATTCGTTTTCCCAATCTCGCTCTGTTGCGGGGGCGCTGCACCGTCAGCGCGATTCGTCTGGAACTAGAAAACCCCGCTATTTTGCAGGGATCAGCTCGATCGGAGCGCGAGCGAGGACTCGATTGTCCTGACCACTCATGTAGCGAATTTCGCCAGCGCCAGCTTCGGGTGGGATCGCGAGATTTACCGGTGAGCCGCGGGTGACGTAAACGGTTTGTTGGGTCGCGCCGTCTTTGGCGGATTTCAGGACAATGGTGAGATAGTCTCCGGGGTTTTTAGGGCCCGTCCAATCTATGGATACGGTGGAGCCCGCCTTCGCTTGCGCCGGTCCATGGAGCGTAATCTGAGGCGACACCGTGCGGAGGGCGCGGCGAGCGAGCACCTTCGCGCCCTGACCGCTCATGTAGCGGATTTCAGCGGGACCGACGTCGATCGGGCTTTCTACGCGGAGGGGAGAACCTTTCGTGGTTTCAACGTAACGGGCATATTGGCCGTCGGGGAGTGATTTTGGGACGATGGTGATGTAATCGCCGCGGTTACCGGGGCCGCTCCAGACTACCGATACCGGAGCCCCGGCGACCACTTCGTCGGGTGCATCCAACGTAATGGTTGCTGCAGCGATTTCGATCGTACGTCGGGCGAGAACACGTGCGCCGCGTCCTGTCATGTAACGCAGTTCCGCCGTCCCTGGTGTAATGAGGGCGGTAAGCTTCAACGGCGAACCCTTGGCGGTTTCGGTGTAGTTGGAATAGTGCCCGTCCGGAAGATCCTTCGGGACGATCGTGACATAGTCGGCCGGGTTGTTGGGGCCGGTCCATTCGACTTGAAACACTGAACCGGCTTCGATTTGCGCGGGAGCGGAGAGTGAGATTTCCGGTGTGATGATATTTATCGGGCGCCGGGCGAGAACGACCGCACCCTGGCCGGTCATGTACCGTAACTCGGCTTCGCCTGGCTCGACCGGAACCGTGAGTTTTAAGGGCGAGCCTTTCGCGGTTTCGGTGTAATTCCCGTGACTCCCGTCGCGGGTACTTTTCGGTACGATTGTAACGAAATCGTTCGAGTTGTTCGGCCCCGTCCAGATAACGGATACGGTGGATCCGAGCACGACCTCATTGGGTGCTTCGAGCGTGGCCGTTACCGGTGTGACGGTGATCGGCGCGCGGGCCAGGATTGTTTTCGAGCGGAGTGTAACGTAACGAATCTCATAGGCTCCTGCTTTAATTGGCGCACTCAGTTCGAGGTCGTTGCCCATGCGCGTCTCGGTGTAATTTCCATAAGTGGGTGCGGTCGCCTCCGGGGCAACGATGGTGATATAATCGCCCGGATTGTTCGGGCCAGTCCACTTCACGTGAAGGATTGCGCCAGCGAGTATCTGTTCCGGCGCTTGCAGCGTGGCGGGCGAAAGATTTTCCGCCGGAGTGGCAGGTCCGGGTGTGGGCGTCGCGGGTTTTGCAGTAGTGTTGGCCGGAACGGTGCTCACGGTTTCGCGCGGCTTGGCGGTCGAAGAACAGCGCGTAAAGAGAAGAGCGAGCAGCGCGAGCAGGAACAGGAGAATGGCCAGCAGCGTGAGGCGGAGACGTTTTGACATTGGGGGACGGAGTTAGAGGCGGACGGTAAAAAACGGAACGGGCGGACGCGGTTAAGCGTCCGCCCGATCAAAAAATAACTGACGTCTTATTCAAACGCGCTGCCGAACCATTTTTGGAAATGTTCGCCGAGGACGGCGACCGGCTTGCGCTCACCTTTCAGCGCCGACATCAGGCCGGTAAACCAAAGCGCGATCAGACCGAGCCAAAGAGCGAGATCCGCCAACCATCCGAGAAAGGGAATGAAGGCGAGCATCATGCCAAATACCATAACCCCAATCGAAACGATCATGAGGCCGAGCGATTGGCGGAGATGATACGAGCCGAGGCTGGTTTTCTTTGAGCCGTGCATCACAACTGCGGCGATGAATCCGATCAAAGTCAGATAGCTGACGATCGCGATCGTCTTGTCGTCGGTCGATGCGACGGGCGAGTTGGCTGGGAATGTGGGCTGGGTGGTATTCATGAGATGAGGACAGGCTGAGGTGAAGAGTTGGTATTGGTCAGTGAAACTACACCGACGCGAAGCGCGTTCGATGGGTTGTCGTGACCAGTGACTTGCCAAAGATCCTAGCAGGAAGCGTCGCGTCGCGAAATTGGCCGTTCGGCTATTCGCCTTTCGGCCCAGGTGTGTCCGATAAGGATTCGTGGTTGAACGACTGGCCGATCAAAGGGCGGACGGATTATGCACTTTTATTCGATCGTGAAAATCGGCCGAAGCCCGCGTTCGATGCGGTGATCGCGGCACTTAAAGCGGGCGACGCGGTGACGCATTTTTACGTTCGAGAAACCGCCTTGGCAACGTAGCGGCAGGCCTCCGTGCCTGCTGTTCTCCAAACTCCGATCGCCGTCTCGGCGTTCCGAATCCCGATCATCGAATTCCGATCATCGAGCTCGGACAGGCAGGGACGCCTGCCGCTACATACAGACCGGCACGAAGTTGGTTAACGGCATAACTAGCGGATGGCTTGTGCTTCCGAAAAGCCTGCGTGAATTGGCGGGCATGCGTTGCCTGCCCCGCTTCCTCGCCCTGTGTTTTTTCACGCTCGGTTCGATCGAGCTTTCCGCCGCCGGGGTCGACTTCGGCCCGTGGGCTGTCGGAACATCGCCGCAAGAGATTGGTAAACGCGTCGCGGATCGTTTCATCGCCAGCCCGCATCAGAACTTTGGACGGCCCGGTCTGCCCGGTCGCATCACGTATCCGGAAGTGTGCGCGTGGTATGGCGCGCTCGAATTCGCGAAGGCGACGGGTGACGAGAAGATGAAGGGGCAGCTCGTGGAGCGTTTCGAACCGCTCTTCCGCGAAGAAAAAAACATGGTGCCAGTTCCCGAGCATGTGGATTACACGGTCTTCGCGTCCGTTCCGCTGGAGTTGTTTATTCAGACGAAGGACCAGCGGTATCTCGCGCTCGGCGAATGGATGGCGACCAAGCAATGGGACGAGCCGTTTGGAAAGCGTGCGACACCCGAGGCGTGGGACTATTATCGGAAAGGTTTTACCTGGCAGACGCGTCTCTGGATCGACGACATGTTCATGGTCACGATGGCGCAGGCACAGGCTTATCGCGCGACCGGCCTCCGCCGTTACATCGACCGTGCGGCGAAGGAAATGGTTTTCTACCTCGACGAACTCCAGCAACCCAATGGACTTTTCTACCACGCGCCTGACGTACCCTTTTTCTGGGGACGCGGTGACGGCTGGATGGCGGCTGGCATGAGCGAACTCTTGCGTTCGTTGCCCGCGGACAATCCTGACCGACCACGCATCCTAAAAGGTTATCAGCTCATGATGGAATCGCTGCTCAAATATCAGGCCGAATCCGGAATGTGGCGACAGCTGATCGATGATCCGCAATCATGGCCGGAGACCTCCTGTACGGGCATGTTCACGTTCGCGTTTATCACGGGTGTGCGGGAAGGCTGGCTCGACGAGAAAACCTATGCGCCGGCCGCCAAGAAAGCCTGGCTCGGGCTGATCAGCTATATCAACGAAAACGCCGACGTTCGCGAAGTTTGTCAGGGCACGAATAAGAAAAACGATCGTCAGTACTATCTCGATCGCGAGCGCATCACCGGCGACATGCACGGGCAGGCGCCTATTCTGTGGTGTGCCGCGGCGCTGGCGCGGTGAGGTGGTTGGTTGGTCCGCGTCGCAACCGTTGTTGCGACTGCAACTCCGATCACACACCCCGGCGCTGCGCGCCACCCCTCTCAAGAGGAGAATTTCCAGACCCTCAAGCAGCCGAAGTCCCCTCTTGAGAGGGGTGCCCGAAGGGCGGGGTGTGTTGCAGGGTCTCGGCCCCGCCGCGCCCATCACTTCGCCGTCATAAACGTCCACTTCACGTCGCGGTAGTGCCAGGCGTGGCCGTTCGAATCGGGCGTTGTTGATGTGATCCACTTTCCACTCTCGTCGCGCTTTGCGTCGAGCTGCGTCCAGGAATATGAGCCGTTCTCGTAGTCGAAGGTTTCTCCGTCGTCGTCGTAAAGGCGCAGCGTTCCGGCGCGTTCGCCGTAGTGACGAAGCTCGAGTGGGAGAATTTCATTTTTCTCCGGGCTCCATTGCCGTGCTTCGATGAGCGGTAGGACTCCGCCGTCTTTCACGAAAAGCGGAATGCGGTCGAGCGCGGGGGAGACTTCGATGGTTTGGTTTTCACCGGCGAGTGAGCCGGTGTAAAAATCGTACCATTTTCCGGGGGGCAGCACGACCTTACGCGTGGTGACGCCAGGTGCGATGGGCGCGACCAGCAGGGAATCGCCCAAGAGATATTGATCTTTCACTTCAGTGACGCGGCCGATCGCGTACGGGTTAGCGGTGGCATCGAGTTTGCCGGACGATTCGCGCGTGGTGCTCGCGTTGAAACCTGGAATCAGTGGCATCGGCCGGATGACGGGTGTGCCCTCGAAATGATATTGGGCGAAGGTTGTGTAGAGATACGGCAGCAGGCGTGTGCGCAACAGGATCGCGTCACGGATCGCATCCTTCACCTCGGCATGCGTCCAAAGTTTATCGTTCGTCGCCCAGCCGTTGAAGAGTGCGAGGGGCGAGAGACATACCGCTTGCGTACGACGGAGCATGTCCTCGGCTTTTCCGCCGCGGACTTCGGGCGACCAGAGCACGCCGGCGAATCCGCTGTTGCTGACGGCGGTGATGTATTCGTCGAAATCGTAATTATCGTTGTAGATGACGAACGGAAAACGCGACGCACCGGCATTGCTGCCGCGTACCTGACTTAACGTGCGGCGATTCTCGTGGTGGAAAAGTTCGTACACTGTTCGCTGCATCAACACGCCATAAGTCTGGCGCAACTGCTCGCCGTCGCGTCCGGATGGCCAGCGCGCGGTATCGGGCCAGAGATAGCGATCATAGCCGTCGACCTCGTCGATTTTGAAACCGCCGACCGCACGTGGATTTAGCCCGACGACTATTTGTCGCAGGTGGTCGGAGAAAATTTTGCGAGCTCCGTCCGCCGAATAATCCGGCACCATGCCGTTCCAAACCAGATGCGTGCCGGCAAACGGCTGGAGCTTCGAGAAGAGCGGAGCCGCGGGAGCGATGTACGGATTGAACCAGAGATTCACGCGCACGTGCCGCTTTTCGATTTCCGCCAGCGTGGCGGCGGGATCGGGAAATCGCTTCGGGTCCCACTCAAACGAACATGGATACGCGCTGCTTTGCCAGCCGGGTTCAAGACCGAGCATGTCGAGGGGAATTCCGTTTTTGCGAAACTCGTCGATTTCGTTAAGCGCCTGCGCGGCGTCGTAGCGGGTGGGAGTGCGCGCGAGAAAACCGAGACCCCATTTGGGTGGAAGCGCGCCGCCGCCGCAGAAAAGATTGTAACGGCGAATTGCGTCGAGCGGCGTGGGGCCGGCGAAGATCAGCACTTCGAGGCCGGGCGCGTTGACGAGCACTTCGATCGAATCGGAACGCGGTTGCGCGGCCCAATTCTTATCGGTGTTGCGATCGAGCACCGGAGGTTTTTCCGACGCGGCGAGTCGCACTCCGAGGCCGACGCTCACGGTGAGATAACGCGCGCTGTTAAAAAGAACGCCATAGCCACGACTGGAAATATAGAGCGGTACGGGAGCGTGAGTGCGTCCGGGCACGCCACCCCAATGATCGACGTGGAGCTGAAACGTCGAACCGGTGCGACGCATCGTTTTGAAATCCACACCGAGTCCGTAAATGTCTTCGTCGAGTGCGAGCGGCAGACGAAATGTTGTTTTCCAATCCCAGCGGCTCGCGGCGATCTCGCCCGCCTTAAGTGGGAATGGCACCGAAGGCATCGCAGCAAGTGCGCGCAAATTTGGCTGCGCGTCGGCGGCACTGAGCAGCGTGAGCGCCTCGGCGGTGCCAGCGGTGGTTTTCCATACGCCCGGGGCGACTTCCTGCCACGCGGGCGTGGGTGACGCCGTTTCAGCGCGACTCGAAATGACGCTGCTGAAAACGCAGAGGAGGCGGAGAAGCGAGACGCAGATCTTGTAGCCCTGCGCGGGAGCGCAGGGAATGTTCGCGGATGTCATCTTAAATTGAGAGTAGGTTGCGCGCTCGCCGCGCAACAACCGCCAACGGCGGATAATGATCAAAAGTGGCGCGGCGAGCGCGCACCCAACAACGGAGCGCGTGCA
>CBRAFL010000259.1:0-8009 GCA_967755055.1 uncultured bacterium | reverse complement strand
TCGCTCACAATGTGTTGAGGATCGAATTTTAGGTAGCGCGCTCGCCGCGCTACATTCTACTAACGTTGCGCGGCGAGCGCGCCACCTACAAATCAGTGCAGCGGTTCGCCGCCCAAGATCTTGTCACCCTCGCGGCGCCAGCGATAGATCAGCGGCGCTTTCGTGCGATCGAGTTGTTTGAACAATGCGGGATCGGCGCGCTTCAGGAGTTCGAGTTCGTGCAGGCCCGTCGCATCGCAATTCAGCAGGCGGGCATAGGGTTTAAAATGTTCTGGCCGGCCGATCACGCGCGAAAGGCCGGAGTCAGAATCGGACGTCGCGGCGCTCGCGCGATCCAAGGCGACGAAACAGTAGGGCAGGCTCCGTAAATCGATGCCGGCACGCTGGCCGAATTTTACCCAACGCGGATCTGCGAAAATTTCGCCGGGAGGCGGAGCGAAGAAATGACACCAGTCGCGCTCTTTCCCGGGAGCGAGCGAGGGACAGCGATTTTGATGCGTGCAGGGCGCGACAACTCGAAACGATTGAAGAAATTCGTCGCGCAACGCACCGAGCGAGCGACTCACCACGTGCGTACCGGGTTCCACCCAGAGGACTTCGGCCGATCGTGCGATGAGTCCCCGTAGCACGTTCAGCGATTCGGGCGAGAGTTCGTTCAACACGTGACTGATCACCAACAGGCCGATCGGCTCAGTCGAGCCGAGCAGTCCGGGAGTAGCGGACGCTACGCGCAACGACGGAAATGCGCGACTCGCCGCATCAGCGGCGAAATCGCACGCGGCGGGCGAGTGATCCCAGACGGTGAGCATATCGAAATTCTCCGCACCGAAAAATTCGATAACGCGCCTCGCCGCGATGCCACTGCCGCAACCCCAGTCGAGGACGTTGCGCGAGGCGGGACGCCAGGTGCGGAGTCGGAGCTCGCGCAGCACGTGATCCCATTTCCAGCCGATGCGCTCGCCGTAGGTGAAATCGTAGGACGCGAGGTCACTCGCGGATTTCCAATACGCGCCTTTCGCGGCGCCACCTGAAAGAAATCCGTCGCGCAACCGGTCCAGCGCCGGCCAGTCGAGTTCTTCCCACGTCATACGGAAATGCACATATTACGTATTACGTAATAAGCAGGCGTGTTACGTATTACGTAACGAGTGTGAATATTACGTATTACGTAATATGTGGGGTCGGTGGCGATCGCAGGGGGGCGCGACGGGAGAGGGGTGATGTTGAAGTGGGGTTGAGGGCTCACGGGGACAGCGGAAATTTTAGATGGGCGGCGAGTTGCTGGCGGCGGATTCCGTAAAAGGCGGCGAACGATCTGATGTGCTCGGCGCGCGCGGGATCGCCGGCGGGATGTTGCTTGATCGCAGCGATCATAAGATTCTTCGCCGTGTGCTCGGTGGAAATGAATTCGAAGACTTTGGTGCGATAACCCGCCCATTCGAGCAATTGCGCGCGCAACGCGTCGGTCGCGAACTCAGCCTGACGCTCCTGAAAGATTCCATATTGTAGTGCGTCGGCGAGCACGGGCGGCGCCGTGAGTTGGTGGCGAATTTCTTTTTGGCAGCAGGGCGACACGACGAGCAATTGCGCGCCGGCAGCAATCCCTTTTGCGAGCGCGTCGTCCGTCGCGGTGTCGCAGGCGTGGAGCGCGATGAGCACATCCACCGCCGGAAGCGAGGTGTCGGAAATCGTTCCCGCGGTGAAACGAAGGCCGGGCACGAGATTCTCCTCGGTCGCGATGCGATTGCAGAAATCCGCCAGCTCTTTGCGCGCCTCAACTCCCAGCACCGTCGCGCGTACACCGAGGAGTGAGGCAACAGCGAACGTGAGATAACCTTTTCCGCTGCCCATATCGACGATCTGTAGGGAAGGGGAACTGACCTCAGAGGGAGATCGGAGATCGGAGTTTGGAGTTTGTGTAGGTGGCCCGCTGGCCGGACCACGTTGCGAGGCGAGCGCGCCACCGACATCGGGTGCGTTCGGAAATGCGTCAGCGATGAGGTGCGACAGCAGTTCGGCGAATTTCTGGATCTGGCGAAATTTGTCTGCCATCCCTTCACGCGGCTGGCCGCGATCGTTCGTCACTCCGAGGGCGCGCAACCAGGAGGACTCGGCGGGAATCGGATGCGATTTGGCGCGGTCGTGGGAAGAGTGGGGCGCTTCTGAAGCGGCCGCTGCTTCGGTACTGGAATTCGCTTTGATGCGAATTCGCGCGGTGCCGTCGGGCTGGCACTCGAGTTGAGTGTTTTCGGTTGTGGTGAACAAATGAGCGTCAAGAAAATCGCCACCAATCAGCGGCTCGATTTTCGCCAACGCTTCGGCGGGCGGATGGTTCTTGGTGATGTCGCGAGTCGCGTGCCGCCAGAGAAAAGTGAGATGGGGGCCGGCCTTCAGCGTGACGGGGCGGACGAACAGATTTTTCAACGTCGCATCGGAGCTGCGGCTTTTGCCCAAGGTAAGTTTCACCAACGTGCTGTTGGTGACGGCGAGTTGCAGGAGGGCAAGAAAGCGGGTGCGGGCGTCGGCGGACATGTCAACGCAGGGAAACGGGCTCGACGTAGAAGTCGAGCGGCGTGCGTCGCCAGGAGTTGACCACGGATATCAGGGATGGCGCGGATCAATACATTGTGACGGAAAGTTCATGAGCCACGAAAACATCGAACGGTGATCGAAGTGTCGGAAGCCGTCGCTCAATTCAACCCTCTGAAAATCCGCGTCGGTCCGCGTCATCAGTGGTTTTCGACTCGTAGGAAACAGCGGTGCGTGGAGTAGCGCAGGCTTCCAGCCTGCATGTGTGCGGAAAGCAGGCAGGGACGCCTGCGCTACGACGAGCCTGTTTCTTTCTGTCCGGAGTAAACGCGTTTTGCGGCCGCATTGATCCGGGTTAGTTGGCGTGATCCGGTTTATTTGCCGGCGGCGGGGCCGTTGGCGGAATGAATTTTTCCAGCTCTCGGAGCACGACGACGCTTTCCTGCTCGTTGGGATCTGTTCGCGCGAGCACCCCGGTGCACGGTGTAGTGGCACTTGGGTTGTACGGCAGGTGAGGCATGCCTGCGGGAATGTAAAGAAACTCGCCGGCCGTGGCGGTGAGGTGATGTTCGAGCTTCGGGCCGTACCACATGCCCGCATCGCCCGTCAGCACGTAGATCGCTGTCTCGTGATGTTCATGCAGGTGCGCAGTCGCGCGCGCGGATGGCGGAATGGCGACGAGGTGCATGCAGATTCCTTTTGCGCCGACGCTCTCAGCGGAAATCGCCGCGCCGTAATCGAGGCCCTGTTTTCCGCGATACTCTGTTTGCGAGCGGATGACCGTGCAGGTCGAATTGCCCGGAATTTCCATGGGCGAAGTCTTAACTTATTTTCGTTTCGCGAGTCGATGCTTCAATGGTTGTCACTGCGCCTTGCCGATGAGCTGAGGAGCTTTCGCATCGCCGAAGCCAATATTTTGTTCAGAGTCCACGAGGAGCTCGTCCCCCGCAAAACGAAACGTAAACGTCGTGTTGAATGGCGTGCGATAGCGCACGAGCTTGAGTCGATAAATGTGGTCAGCGGTCCATGCACCACTCGACGCGACAGCGTCCGTTCCCATCGGTGTTTTTAGTTCACCCTTCACCCACGCTCCGTTGCCGACCGCGAGCGTTTGATCGACGCCACCGATTCGCACGGTGAACGTTTGAGGAGCTCCGGTAGCTTCTGGATTCATCGTGATCGACTCGATGCCGTGCGGATTTGAGGGAAACACATAGCGGCGTCCTTGGACCGTTTTCGCCAGCGGCGACGGCTCCTTGCCGACGACGATCGGCAACGAGAGGCTCGCGAGTTTGGTGACGAGTTTCTGCTGCGTTGCAGCATCTGGCGCGAGGGGGTGATCCGCCGCGAGTGCCGGCACGAGCACGTCCCACACGAGGTTCATCACGGCGCCCATGTTTTTCGTGCCGCTGGTAATCGCAACGACGGCGTCGTATTTTTCGAGAACGATACAGTATTGCCCGAAAGCGCCATCGCCGCGGTAGAAGCCGTTTTTGCAGCGCCAGAATTGAAACCCGTAGCCTTGTTCCCAGTCGCTGGTCGGGTCGCTGCCGTTGGAGACCTGCTTCGACGTCGCCTGTTGAATCCATTCCGCGGGTACTAACGGTTTCCCGTGCCACTGGCCCTTTTGCAGGTAGAGCTGACCGAATTTTGCGATGTCTTCGGTCGTGATGTTCAATCCGAAGCCGCCCATTGAAATTCCCTTGGGATTTGCCTCCCACCACGCGTTAGCGATTCCAAGCGGCTCGAACAGCCGTGGGCGCAGATAATCGAGGACGCTCTGGCCGGTGACTTTCTGTACAATCGCTGACTGCATGAACGTCGCCGCCGTGTTGTAGACGAAATGCGTGCCGGGCTTGTGCGCGACGGGCAGAGCCAGAAATGTTTTTACCGCGTCCGCCGAGTTGAAAGGAAAGTTCTGGAGATCTTCGTCATGTTGGCCGGTCGACATCGTGAGCAGATCACGCACGCGCATCGCCTGAAGATTTTTGCCGGGCTTCGCCGGCGCTTCGTCGGGGAAAAATTTCAGCACCGGATCGTCGATGCTCAACCGACCTTCCGCCACGGCCAGTCCGACCGCTGTCGAAGTGAAACTTTTGCTCAACGAAAACAGCGTGTGCTGCTCATTCGCCGCGTAGGGAGACCACCAGCCTTCCGCCACCACGTGACCGTGACGCACCAGCATGAAGCTGTGCGGCTCGTCGAGTTTCTGCGCCGACTCATCGATAAACCGCAGGACGCCGGCGGACGAAACGCCCTGTTCTTCGGGCGTGCTGCGCGGAAGGTTGGACGCGACCGGGTCAGCCGCCAGAGCCAGCGCCGACGCGAAAAAGAACAACACAAGAACGGGGAAGATTCTCATAACGCCGCATGACGAAGGAAACGCGCGAACGTGACAAGCCGCGCCGATTTTTTTTCAACAAGCAAAACCGCGCTGCGTTTTGCGTAGGCTGCGTGACGAGGGTGAAAACGTGGGGGACTGTGCTCCGTCGCAGCTGCGTTCGATGCGGACAGAGCTGACGGAGCAGCGCCCTCCAGGACGGCCTGGCAGGCAAAACGAATTCGCTAACCCATCTTAACGCACGCCGTGCCACACCACCGGCTCACATCGTTCGCAGCTCCTTCAAAAATGGACCCGGTCCGCCTTCCTGATATCCCATGTCGCCGATCGGTTTGCCGCGACTGTTGAGCACAATGACGGTCGGATATCCTTTGATGCTGAACTGATCTTGCAGTCTCGCATTCTGAGCGACGACTTCCGCCGGCAGGGTTTTTCCACGAGGGAAATCGATTTCGACGAGCACGAGATTTTCGCGCGCGTAGGTTTGAAATTCGGGCGTCGAAAGAATTTCTCCTTTGAGTCGCTGGCACCATCCGCACCAATCGGAGCCGGTGAAAAAAACGAAAACGTGGCGGTTCTTCTCCTTCGCTTCCTTGAGCGCGTCGGCGTAATTGGTCGTCCACACGGCGGGTTTGAACGAGGAGCTCTGCGTTCCAGCGGATGCAGCTGGCGCAGTTGGCGCGGGCGCGGCAACGGTTGGATTTTTCGGAACGACGACGGCGATCACTTTGCCGTCCTTCACCTTGATGGTTTCGTCTGGATAACACAGCAGCATCACTCCGCGGACATTCATTTTTCCGCCGGGCGCGCCTTTTTCCGCGATAACGGTTTCATACGCGTCACCAACTTTGACAGCCGCCTGCGCAGTGAACGCAGCGACGAAACCTAAACCCAGCATGAGCAATTTTTTCATGGGCGGGAGAGCTGAATTGGAAGACGCGACGAGGGCGGAAAGTCGGCCTTTTGGCAAGTCCGCTGCGGTCGCCGTTGACCCACGACACCATCACGTACTAATCACGGTCTAGTTCCGATCGCTCACTCCTCATCCTCCCATGTCTGCCCCATCGTTTTCTCCAACCCCATCCCCCGAGCTTTCCCAGATGGACCGTCGTGCCTTCGTCAAAACGCTGACGGTCGCCGGCCTGAGCTCTGTTGCCTTGCCCAATCCTCTTGTGTCCGCGCCCACCGATTCCAAAACGCGGCGCCGTTACGCCATCGTCGGCGTGGGCTCGCGCCATGAAATGTATCAGGACGCCATCGAGAAAGATTACCCGCAATCGGCCGAACTCGTCGGCGTGTGCGACGTGAATCCGGGCCGGCTGGAAGTGGCGCGTCAGCGCTCCCGCGTCAACGGAGCCGTCCCGCCGCCGGCGTACGCTGCAGACCAGTTTGAACGCATGATCGCGGAGACGAAGCCGGACCACGTGATCGTTACCACCGTGGATGCCACGCATAACGACTACATCGTTCGCGCGATGGCCGCCGGTTGCGATGTGATCACGGAAAAGCCGCTGACCACGACGGCGGAGAAGTGTCAGCAGATCATCGACGCGAGCAAACGCACCGGTCGACGCTGCCGCGTCACATTCAACTACCGTTACTCGCCGCCGCGGACGCAGGTGAAGGATCTGCTGATGAGCGGAGAGATCGGCGACATCCTCTCGGTGGATTTCCACTGGATGCTCAACACGGTTCACGGAGCGGATTATTTTCGGCGCTGGCACAGCCAGAAGAAGAACTCGGGCGGTTTGATGGTCCATAAAGCCTCTCATCATTTCGACCTGGTGAACTGGTGGCTCGGGGCTGTGCCGGTGGCAGTGACGGCGACGGGTAAACGCGATTTCTACACGCCAGCGATGGCGCAACGGTTCGGTCTGAAGAGTCATCATGAGCGTTGTCACACATGTCCGGAAAAAGATCGCTGCGGATTTTTTCTCGATCTCGCCGCGAGTCCCTCGCTCAAATCGCTCTACCTCGACCAGGAGCACCACGACGGCTACTTCCGCGACCGGTGCGTGTGGCGCCCGGATATCGACATCGAGGATACGATGAACGTGTTGGTGCGTTACGACACCGGCGCGACGCTGAGCTATTCGCTCAACGCCTTTAACGCGTGGGAAGGCTACACGATCGCCTTCAACGGAACGAAAGGCCGGCTCGAGCACACGATCGTCGAACAGATTTATGTGAACGGAACCGAGACGGTTCAAGGTGCGATTCAGGAAGGCGGGACGACGGTTCGCATCATTCCGCTGCGCGGCCCCGAGCGTATCATTAAGCCATGGACAGGCGAGGGCGGGCACGGCGGCGGCGACAAAGTAATGCTCGACGATATTTTTCTGCCTAATGCGCCGGCGGACAAGTATCGCCGTGCAGCCGATGAACGCGCTGGCGCCGCGTCGTGCCTCGTAGGCATCGCGGCCGACCGGTGTTTCGAGACGGGCCAGCCGGTGAAGATCGCCGACTTGATCACTGGTCTGCGTCCGCCGGAATACGCGCCGATGCCCGGCCACGAAGGGCCCGTTCCGATGCCGGGGCGTCCCGGGCTAGTCAGGACTTGAAGAGCGCAGCGCTGCGATCGTGGTCCCCTCATAATCGTTCTCGTTCTCGTAATCGTTCTCTTTCTCGATCCACCGGGCGTTCGGGCGTGGGGACGAGGACGAGAACGAGAAAGATTACGAGAACGAGAACGAGAACGAGAACGATGAGAGGGGGCGGCGCCCCGCTGCCGTTCGCTCACGGCTCTTGACCTGCGGGAGGAGTGTCGCCGTCTTTTATTTGTGAAGGCTCTGCTCCTCACTGCCCCCTCTCAGCTCGCGTTTGTCGATTTCCCTGATCCCCAACCAGCGCCGGATGAAGTGCTGCTCCGTGTCCGCGCGTGCGGAGTTTGCGGCAGCGACATCCATGGCTGGGATGGTTCCACCGGCCGCCGCCGTCCGCCGCTGATCATGGGCCACGAGGCCGCCGGCGAGATCGCCGCGGTTGGCTCAGCAGTGACCGGCTGGCGGGTGGGTGAGCGAGTGACGTTCGACTCCACCATTTCCTGTGGCGAATGCGGCTACTGCCGCAGCGGACGCATCAATCTTTGTGAAAACCGTCGGGTGCTCGGTGTGGCGCCCGCCGAGTATCGTCAGCATGG
>CBRAFL010000258.1:0-8019 GCA_967755055.1 uncultured bacterium | reverse complement strand
CGACGCTCTCGGTGCCACTCGCGGCAGGTGGCGGGCAGGCGATCTGGCTCACGCCGGTGGCGCGGTGAGCAGTGACTGAGTTGGAGCTGTTGGTCGTCGGCGGGTAGGGCGAACCGTCCCGGTGAGCCGGCGCGTAAGTCGTCCAAAAGATAACGAACCCGGCTCGGCGGGACGCCTCGCCCTACCAGGATCATTCAGGCTCCGCTGGAGAGCGCTGCTCCGTCAGCGCTGTTTGTATCGAGCAAGCTGCGACGGAGCGCAGCCCTCCACTGTTCCTGACCGCTGCGGCTTGGTTCAAAGCGTCGTCTTGACGCGTGGGCGCGCCGGCTGCGCGCGCACCGAGCGACCCGCAACCCAGCGTCCGTCGATCATCGTCACTTTCGGCACCGCGGGAACGCCTTTCTCGCCGCGCTGAATCATGCCCCCGAGCAGCTCGATCGCGGTCGCGCCGATTTCGAGCGGCTGCTCCTCGATCCCAGCGAAAGCGGATTTCCCGGCCTTGTTGGCGCTGACAAACCCGACCGCTCCGGGCACGCGAAGGTCGAGCTGCGTCGCGGCGTGCCGACATTTTTCGTCGCCTGCCGCGATGATCACGTCAGGCCGTTCGTCCTTGAACCAGCGCTGCAGATCGCGTTCGGCGGGCAGGATGCCGGGATGGAGGAATGGACGGATAAATTCGGTTCCGCCAATCACGTTCTGCCAGGATACCGCGCCGGAAAATCCGTGATGAACGCGCACATCGTGCTCTGCGGGTAACAGGAGGCCGATGCGCCGGTAACCCGCCTTCACCAGTTGTCGGCAAATCTGTAAACCGTTGCCGAATTGATGCGGCACGACACGGTGAAATTCCGGGGAAAGCACGCCGAACGTCGTCGTCACCACGGCGAAGTCGCGCCAGTCCAAAACCTCGGTCATCACGCGCGGTGTAGCCATGGGTAGCAGGACCAGTCCTTCGACGCCTCTGCTGCGCAGCATGCGCTGCAGCGCGGGGCGCGCGCCGGGTTGATTATCGATCCGAAAAATGCTGAAGCCGTAGCCCAACTCCTCCGCACGTTGCCGCGCAGAGCGCATAATGTCGGACATATACGGCTCGTCGGCGCCTTCGGCCACGGTCGTGAGTGCGCCGATCGTGGACTGAAAACCGGGCTTTCGGCCGACGCGCAGGTGATGCATGAGCTTGGCCACTTCGGGATCGGGACGATAGCCGAGTTTGGTGGCGGCGCGCCGTACGAGCGTACGCGTGGCGGCCGGAATGCGCGGATGATTACGCATGGCGAGCGACACGGTCATGGCACTGACGCCGGCGGCTGCCGCCACGGCGCGCACGGTGGGGCGGGACTTGGCGGCTTCGGAAGGCATATCTGAGCGTTTACTGTAAACGGGAAAAGGGGTCGATGCGAAAAGAATGTCCCGGATGATGTGTTCTCCCGCTGGTTTTCCAGCTTCACGCCCTGTTTCCCCGCCATGCGTGGGGCTGCGGTCGGCGTTTATACCCTATGAAACCCAAGGCCATTTACCTCCTCGATACCGATGCGTTCGCCGCCGTGTTCGGCCAGAACGAGCGGAGCGAGTTGGACGCGCTCTTGGAGTTCGTTGCGCCGCCGATGACGGCCCAATCGTGGCACGAGCATCGCGCTGCTTTACGAGGCGTCGAAGTGATCCTCACGGGCTGGGGCACACCCGTGATGGATCCGGAATTCCTCAGCCATTTTCCGGCCTTGCGGGTGATTTTCCACGCGGCGGGCACGGTGAAACCTTTTGTGACCGACACGCTGTGGTCGCGGGGAGTGCGCGTCACGTGTGCTGTAGAAATGAACGCGATTCCCGTCGCTGAGTTCACTCTCTCGCAGATTATTTTTTGTCTGAAGCATGGCTGGCAACGCGTGCGCGAAGTGAGCGTGGAACGGCGCTTTCGCAAAGAGGATGAGCATATGCCGGGAGTCTACGGCAGTACGATCGGACTGTTGTCGCTGAGCCGAACAGGCCGATTGGTGGCCGAGCATTTGCGTCGGCTCGATGTGCGCGTGATCGCGTATGACCCGGTGGTCCCGGCGAACGAAGCTGACGCGCTCGGGGTGCGACTGTGTTCGCTCGACGAAGTGTTTGCGACGGCGGATGTCGTGAGCTGTCACACGCCGCTGTTACCTGCAACCACACACCTGTTGCGTGGATCGCATTTCGCGCGGATGAAACCGGGCGCTACATTTATCAATACGGCGCGCGGGCCGATCGTCCATGAAGTTGAGTTGCTCGAAGTCCTGACCCGTCGGCCTGATTTATTCGCCGTGCTCGACGTCACTGATCCCGAACCACCCGAAGCGAACTCGCTACTTTTCTCGCTGCCTAACGTGATCGTGACGCCGCATATCGCCGGAAGTTTGGGACCGGAGTGTCTCAGGCTCGGACGAATGATGGCGGATGAAACTCGCCGCTATATTCGCGGTGAAGCGTTACAGGGCGAAGTTTTCCGCGATCAGTTGTCCCGGGTGGCCTGAATAAATCGAAGCGTTCGCCAAGGTTCGAGGAGCGCGGATTTCAGTAAAAGGACTGGTATGGTAGCGATGTCAGGGATTCGGCGGCCGAGGCATTGACCGTTGAGAGCGCTCAGTTCGATCTCGGCGATGTTCAGCCAGCTGCCGTGCTTGGGCGTGTAGTGGATTTCCAGTCGCTCGGCCAGACGACGAGCTTCGGCTGGCACGAAGGCCCTTCGTAGAGTGCCGCAGTCGGCGAGCCTCCTTCGCAATGACAACACCGTGAGTTCCTGGGGATGCGACGCCCCTGTCTCCGGCCTATACAGCCTCCCTCGCAGAGGAACTACCCGCTGACAACTCTCGGTGCTTTTGCCGTTTCGCCGTGAAAGACTGTTCCGGTATTGCGCAGTCGACGGCGAATTCCCGTCGGTAGTAATGCGCCCGCCACCTGTCGGCGAAAGCGTCGATTTCGCCAGAGCGAAATTGGCGTGGCCGCAAACTCACCGGAGGTTGCATTGTAAGCGCGGATACGTCGGATCGTCTGTTCCGCCTGGAACCAGCGCGACCGCGCCAACGCGGAAATATAGCTACCCGAGTGACGCCGCCAGCACGCCAGACTTTCCTCCAGCGTCACGACAACGCCCAGCAGCGGCATCAGCATGCCGATTCGCGTGTCACAGCTGAGTTTCGGACATATGCTCAGGTCGAGCGGCAGCACCATCGAGAGCGCTTCGCGACTCACGACCATCGCGGACGTGGGATAGAAAAAATCCACGTCGTTCTGCTCGTAGATCGCCACTCTGACATTGGGGTGATGAAACCGCGAATCGCGATAACGACCGATCTCGCGACCCGTTTCGTCGATCAGCGTCATCGGTGATTGAACCAGGGATACGTCCGATTGGTCCCGCAACGCCGTGAGTACGCGTTCGACTTTGGTCGGCGCGAAGAGATCGTCGCCGTCGAGCAGGAAGAGCCAGTCGCCGCTCGATCGCTCGAATGCCCGGTACACCGCGTTCGCCTGGTTCTCACGACTGGGTCGCGATGGATCATGACTTCCCTCCAGCAACACAATGCGGTCGCCGTAGCCACGCAGGATTTCAACGCTCTCGTCGGTACTTCCGTCGTCGTACACGATAATCTCGTCGGCCGGGACGGTCTGTCTCAAGGCCGAGTCCACGCAGTCCGCGATGTAGCGACAGTTGTTGTAATTATTGATCAAGATACTGGTCGTTCGCATGGGAGGGTTCTTTCGTTGTGCAGCGTCGGTTCCATTTTAAGGTGGGCTCGGGTCCGAACTCCTCGTTCGAGCTGGCTGCGGATTAGGACGTGGGCGTATCCGAAAATTCGTGTCGAACGGCTGTTTTCCCGAACGACTCGTCTTGTCATCATAAATATAAAGCGCGCACATCGGGGTGCCGTTTCGCTAGGTTCATGCCATTCCCCTCCGTCGGTGATTGGTCATTGGAGAAGAGGGTCTTCCAGCACGCGCTGTCAAAAGGGCGAGACGGCTCCCGGTCAGTGACTTGCCAGCAGGCGGTTGGTGACTTGCCAGCAACCCACTGTTTTGCGGCATGAATGCGACGCGTGCTTTTTCGCGGAGTTCGCCGAACGCATGGCCAGGAAAGCGACGTCGTTCCTTTGTCGCGGCCGGCGCTCGGTGAGCAACCCATCAACGTTTTTCGATCGGTCGATGCGGAGTCGCCAGCCGACGGCGGATGGCCGTAACCAATAACTCCGGATCGAATGGCTTCTGAAAAAATTCTGCCGCGAGGTAATTGGCACCGGCTATGGCTGGCGGCGGCAGTGCGGTGATGACAAAAATCGGCAAATTAGGCCGCTGCATGTCTTCATGGAAAAGCAGATCCCACCCGCTGATATCGCCCATGCTCAAGTCGGTGACCAGAAGGTCCGGCTGTTGGTCGTTCAGCTGGATCAAAGCCTCTGCGCCGTCTTTGGCGGTGATTACCTGCCAGCCTTGGGCGCGAAGAACTCGCGCGAGGCTTTTCAACACGCCGGGATCATCATCGACCAAAAGAATTGTGGTCTCTTGCGCACACTCTTTTGCCGCGAGATCAGGTGCGTCCGCTTTTGGCGGATGGGGTTCGGCATCCGACGCCTTGGCCGGAAGTGGGGATCCGGGCGCCGGGCGCGGCGCGGAGCTTTCGATCGAGTCGTCACCCCTGGCGACGGTGATCCAGCCGAGAATTTGCGCTGCGTTAACGAGGGCGGCGGAGAGTTTCAAAACCGTCGGCAGACGTAGGAGAGCACTGATGATATGAATCGAAAGATTCATATATGTGAGATCGCGCCGGTGAAACCGGCAGACGATGCAATCGTCGTTTGAATCGGCTCGGTCACAAGAGACTCAATGCTTGCAGTGGCCCTGCGAATTTTTTCGCCAACGCACGTCACAAAGAAGGTGAGTCCGTGCTCATCATCGAAACGGCCAATTCGCGCCGGAACTGCGAAACCATCGTCGTCTCCCAATGTCATTCTCGAACGCTTCGCTATTTTCGTGCCGTCGCCAAAAAATGTCTCAGTCCCTCAACGATCAGCCGTTTACGCGCGGTCGACTCATGAGTGGTTGGGGGTGTGCTGGGCAGTCGATTACCGCCGACCGGTAAATCGCTAACCGCCGATGACGACCCCTTCCCACTCGTTCCAGCGACGGCTGACCGCATTGTTAACTGGCTTGGCGTTTTCCGTGATGCTTTGCGGTTACCTGGGCGTGACCGTGCAGCGCGATGCCCGCGACAAATTACAGACACTTGCGCAGGTTGAACTCGAGGCTGCCTCACTCGCGCGGCAGTTCCGCTCGGCCGTCGATGAATTGCACGGCGCCCTACTCCGCGCGGGAAGCGATGCGACCTACGACAGCGCCTCCGTTATCCAGGAACGGAGGAAAAGGCTGAGCGACTGGTTGAGCGCACGACAGGCGAGCCCGCTCGGTCCAGAGCAACGCCGAATCGTCGAGCGAATGGCGGCGGAGACGCACTCCTATTTCAAAAAGTTGGATGCGCTCGACCTTCAAACAAACCATCTCAGCGAGCGGCTCGATCGCGATGCCGTCGTGATGTTCGACGACAGCGCGAACCGGCTGCAAAGCATTGCCGACGACTTTGCGTCGGCTCACGACGAAGAGCTGCACAATTTGTTAAGAGCCTCGCTCGAGTCGCTGCTCCACATGCGGAATCTCATTTTTGGCTGCCTCGTGTTGCTGCTCGGCGCGATCGTGGGCGTCGCGTTGTTACTTTATGGCGACGTGGTGCGGCCGCTGCGGGAACAGCTCGTCGATAGTGAAGCGCTGCTCGCCAAGCGTGAAAAACTCGCGGCGCTCGGCACGCTCGCGGCCGGCGTCGCCCACGAAATTCGCAATCCACTCACGGCGATCAAGGCGCGCCTCTATACTCTGCGGCGATCGTTCTCCTCTGATGATTGCAAGGAGGACGTCGAAGCCATTGCGAACGAAGTGGGCCGGCTGGAACGCATCGTCAGTGATGTCCTTGGATATGCGCGCCCCGCAGATGCGACGTTCACGCCCGTGGAGCTTTCGGAATGGCTGTCCGAATTTGCCGCTTTCGTGCGTCCGGAACTCACGGCTGCGGGCATTGACCTAAGCGTCGACGCCAACGCCAAAGTCAACGTCGAGATCGATGGGGATCAGCTCCGCCAAATTATGCTAAACCTGGTACGCAACGCGCAGGACGCGTTTGAAGGCAAGCCCGGCCGGATTGGCCTGGCGCTCCAACGCCACGAAGAATTCACGGGCCGAAAAACGACGAACACGGCGGTGCTATGCGTCACCGACAATGGGCCCGGAATTCCGTTCAAAATTCGCGACCGGCTTTTCGATCCGTTCTTCACGACCAAGCCTTCCGGCACCGGACTCGGGCTCTCGATCGTTGCGCGCCTGGTCGAAAAACAGCGGGGTACGATTTCGTTTCAGAGCGCTCCTCGCACCGGCACGCGCTTTACCATACGGCTGCCCATCGCCGCGACGTCACCACGAACCTAATACCAATGAGCCTCCCTTTCCGCATTTGTCTCATCGACGACGACGCATCGGCGCGCAGCGCATTGGAACGCGTGTTCACGAGTGAAGGCTGCGAAGTGCAGGGATATCCCGACGGCGACAGCGGTCTGCAGGCGGCGCTCGAAGGCGAATTCGATTGTGTGCTGACTGACCTGCGGATGCCGGGAGTCTCTGGGCTCGAGCTGATCGACAAGCTCCGCAATGAGCTGCCGAATCTTCCGGTCGTATTGATGACCGCGCACGGCACGACCGATACGGCGATCGAGGCGATGCGGCGTGGAGCATTCGACTATATTCTCAAGCCGTTCGAGATGGAGGAGCTTCTCCCGGTCGTCATGCGTGCAGCCGCAAGTGGCCGGCGCGCCACGGAAAAAATTGTGCTGGGCGAGGAGCCGCCGCGAGACATTGCCCTCGTCGGCCAGAGCCGGGCGATGCAGGCGGTGTATAAAGAGATCGGCCGCGTCGCAGAGAAACCCGTTTCGATCATGATCCTGGGAGAAACCGGCACCGGGAAGGAATTGGTGGCTCGCGCGCTGTGGCAGCACGGAGATCGCAAAAACAAGGCCTTCGTTCCGGTCACCTGCGCGGCGATTCCCACAAATCTGCTCGAGAGCGAATTGTTCGGACATGAGCGCGGCGCATTTACCGGCGCGGACATGCGACGCATCGGACGTTTCGAACAAGCGGATCAAGGCACGCTTTTTCTCGACGAGATCGGCGACCTGTCACTCGAAACCCAGGTGAAACTGCTGCGCGTTTTGCAGGAACGCGTGATATCCCGCGTCGGTGGACGTGAATCGATTCCAGTCGACGTGCGAGTGATGGCCGCGACGCACCGCGATTTATCTGCGTTGGTCGCGTCGGGCAAATTTCGCGAAGATCTGTGGTATCGCCTGAACGTCGTGGTCATCTCGCTGCCGCCGCTGCGCGCACGGCGCGAGGACATCCCTTCGCTGGTGAGATATTTTGTTGCGCGTCACGGTCCGGACCTGGGTGGCGTCGCCGCAGTGCAACCCGCGGCCGTAAAATTTCTCTGTGCCCAACCGTGGCTGGGCAATGTGCGGCAGCTCGAAACGGTGGTGAAGCGAATGCTGCTCGAGGCACACGGCTATCCCGTCACTGAAGACGCCGCGCGAGCCGCACTCAATCAAGGCCCGTCCATCGCCCCGGCTGAAGTCGCCGGTCGCACGCTGGCGGCGTTATGCGAGGAAGCGATTGCTCGCGCCAGACGTGAACCAGGATTTGGCTCGATCCCGCGGGTCTTCGCAGCCGTCGAACGCGAATTGCTCGCTCAATCGCATGCTGCCACCAGCGGTAATGTCACGCAGATGGGCCAGCTGCTTGGCTGGTCCCGATTGACGGTGCGGGAGAAATTGAAACTGCACGGCCTTAGGTCCGAGGCGGTGAACGAGACTGATTAGCGAGGTCTGTCTTCGAAATACTCGGAGGGAGGAAACCGCTAGAGCGGTTTCAAAAAAACTGTAGCCGTTTTGGTAGGGCGAACCGTCCCCG
>CBRAFL010000257.1:0-8037 GCA_967755055.1 uncultured bacterium | reverse complement strand
TGCGCGCTTACCGCGCATCAGGAGGGGTTTTCACACAGTCTGTCACGCTCGCAGCTACGTTATATGGCCGTCGGCTTGATCGGTGCTGCAAGCTTTTATCGAGAGCGTTTCGCGCATCAAGGCTCTCGCAATTCTCGTGCGGTGTTCTCTCCATGGAGCAACTCTGCGCGCGTTTCTCCATCGCGGACAGTCAGGAGGGCGAGGAACTCCTGTTCTCAGAGGGGGTCTCGAAGGATGCGCGCTTTTTGGGAGGTTATCGCCCCATATCAAGGGAGGGAAAATCGGAATATAGATATAGTGATGCACCGGATTAAAATATAACCGGAGCGGTAAAACAGCCGAAAACACCCTATGAAAAAGATTTTTATATCAATGGCGGTGCAGCAGGGAGCGAACCGAATTGCCATCAGCATTGCCGCGATTGTGGCGGTCACGTTTCTCATCGCTTATGCCGCATCTCTTCCGGCATCTGGCCCTGGAACATCCAATGGTTTTACAACGATGGAGGACGCTCAAATCACCGATGCGGGTGCTGAGAGCGGGATCATCGCCGGGGACCTTGGTCTAAAGGCACCGAGCGGTCTTTCCGTTCGTCAAACCGATTCTACCACGGGCGACGCCTCGGCGTATAATTTAAAGGCCTCCGGAGTATTATTAGCGGACGAAAATGCTGCCGCAGCAAAGGAGCCAAACCAAGTCGGTGGCCGTGCGGCAATGGCCGACCAAGTCAGCGGCAAAGGCCGCCTCGCCGGAATTTATGGCTTTGAGGAGCCCGCGATCGCGGGCGGAAATGTGAGCCCGAATTCCGTTGCGAACGGAAATTCCAACTCGCTTCCCTCTTCCGCGGCAACCTCCGATCTCGCCCCTCGCGGGCGCAGCTCCGGCGGTGCGGGTGCGACAAACGGTGCTTCTTCGGTCGGGTCGGGTGGTGGTGTCGCCGTGCCGAGTGGTGCCAGCGCACAGGTAGTTTCTGATGCCACGGGCAACTCGGACGACACTCGTACTTTCACGACGATACCCACCCCCATCGCGAGAGCGGATGTTCCCGCTGATACCAATGGGGCCCAAATTCCCGCCAACGATCCTGGTGCGCCGGCATCCGGCGAAACACCTTCTGATTTCTTGAACAACGCTGGGCCTGATCAAACAACTGCGCTCGAAGTCCAGCCAACCCTAAGCACTGCTGACCTCGCGCTGACGGCCGCGGATCCGCTCGCTCAAATTCTTGTCGCGACCGACAATGACGGGAGTGAACGTACAGTGCCGGATGTCGGCTGCACGGTTCTGCTGCTTGGTATCGGAATGGCGGCGCTGTTTTGTTCTCGTAACGTATTTTTTCTCTCTTCTTTCCAGTTGGGATAAGCGACTCCAGCGGCGAAACGTGTTTTGCTTCGACCGGTAAAAACAAAATCGCCGCGTTCTCTGGTAGCCCTGCGCGTGAGCGCAGGGATCCCGCCGCTCACGCGGCGGGCTACACGGTTGCCATGATTCGATGGTTCGTTCTTGGAACGGCAGTCGGATCGCGGCGCATCCGACGGGAAAAGAACGTTGGGCTGGAATTTTTTTTGGGGTGAAGCGCTCTCATGGCTGCGCGCAATCAACGACCGCGGCGGATCCACCGCGGTTAATCTTACGAAAATCAGTTGAACTCATCAGCCATGACATCCTCTAAAAATCTTTTCGCGCAGGCGTTTCTCTTTTCATTGGGAATAATCGCGCTTCCGTTTGCCGGCTTTGCGCAAAACGACACTCCCGGCGCAGTCTATACAATCAGCAATGCAACCGACGCGAATCGCGTCCTGATGTTCTCGCGAAGCGCGAGCGGTGAACTCAAGCCAGCCGGCGAATTTCCCACCGGCGGCAAGGGCACCGGCGCCGGCCTCGGAAGTCAGGGTGCGCTGGCTCTAACGAACGACGGCCGCTGGCTTGTGGTCGTGAACGCGGGGACCAGCGATATTTCGGTTTTCTCAGTTCGTAACGATACGCTCGTGCTGACCGACGTCGCTCCTTCCGGCGGTAAGCGGCCGATCAGTGTGACGGTGGCCGACAATCTTATTTACGTGCTCAATGCGGGCGGAGCCGTCGGCGCGAGCGATAACATCAGTGGCTTTTATCTGTCCGAACAGGGACGGTTGAACGCGCTGCCCGGATCAACTCGGCCGTTGAGTGGAGCGAGTGTTGGGCCGGCGCAGGTGAGCTTTGGTCTGCGCGGGGATGTTTTGATCGTGACCGAAAAAGCGACCAGCAAGATCGACGGTTTCGCCGTGGATGAGAGCGGCCGCGCGGGTCCGACGACGACAACGGCGTCATCGGGCGCGACTCCGTTCGGTTTTGCGATTTCGTCGAAAGGGTTTCTGTTCATCTCGGAAGCGCCGGGCAGCGCCTTGAGTTCCTATCAGGTTAACTCGAATGGATCCGTGGGCCTCATCACGGCGTCGTTGGCGAACAAGCAGGCTGCGGCGTGCTGGGTCGTGTTGTCCAAGAATGAAAACTACGCCTACACCGCCAATGCCGCGAGCAACACGATCAGTGGTTACCAAATTGCAGCGAACGGATCCGTGACTTTGTTGAATAGCAACGGTCTCACCGCGACAGCCGACGATCACCCGCTCGACATGGCCGTGAGTAACAACGGGCGCTTCCTCTACTCGTTAAATTCAACGTCGAAGACGATCGTTGGCTTTCGCGTCGGCGAGGATGGAAGCTTGATGAGAGTCGCGGACGTCGGAGGTTTACCGGCCGGCGGAGCTGGAATCGTCGCCCGCTAAAAGCGGCGCGCAGAGTTCTATATAACCCGGGCGGCGGATTAGCACTCCGCCGGCCGTTTCATCCAACGATTGGCCGGGTTGGCTGTTATTTCCCGAGAATGATTGGCCGGTTATCCTCGGTGCGCTTGATTTCACTCACGTAAGCGTCAGCGGCCGCTTTGTTGGGGAAAACCGTTCGGTTGTTTCCTACGATCACGACGCACGTTCCGTCGGCGAGTTCCATTTGTGCGATGGAGGTACGCTTGGGTGAATCAGCTGTGGCCGCTTTCGAGGACCCTGCGCGAGCTGCTTCGTAAGCTTTTTGCCGATGAGCGTAACGTTCGCCTTCGCCACGAGCCAAGGCGGCTTCGCTTTCAAGCCGGGCTTTCTCCGCTTCGGCAGCTGGATCTTTGGGCTGCTCTTTTTCTGCTTTTGCGGGTGCAGCCGGAGCTGGCGCCGCGGGTTTGGCGTCGTCGGTGGTCGTTGGCAGATCGGTCTTTTTCTTATCGGCGCTCTGCGTCGTAGTTTTCGTTGCAGGAGTCACACTCGATTCCTTCGCCTTTTTCTGCGCCTCGGCATCTTTGTCGCTTTTGGAGGTGGGCTCTGCCGCTGCACAAGCAGTGCAGAGGAGGACGAAGGCGAAGGACAGCCGCGCGGAATTGGGTTTCATGAACTACAGTCAGGCAAAAGGAATGCGCTTCGGCAAACCGAACCTTCGCGTCCGATGTTACCCAATGAAGACGCGATTGATGGACTCACATAGACGGAGAACAGCGGTCGCCACATTCCAGCCGGTTCACTTGCTGGCAGGAGTCGGTGAATTGAGCCGACGGAGTTCGCTCCGTGCGAGAATGTATTCGTGAGAACTCACTGCGTTGGTCGCGAGAGCTCTTTTGAAGAAATCGGCTGACAGCTCTCGCTCATCTTTTTGCAGATGCGTCATTCCGATATAGTAATACGCTTCACACTCCCGCTCGTTGGACGGCTTTAGATCCGGCACGCTCGCTTGCTTTAGGAAATCAGATTCGCTCGTCGTGCCGATCAGAAACAGGCCGATTTTTTTGGGCCAACTATTCGACCAGCTCGCCACAGCTCGATTCAATCCAGCAGGAGCGTCGTCCAATTTCTGATTGCGCAAGATCAGCGCCAGTCGAAGGCGAACGTAGTCGGCACCCTGCGGATTTAGCCGGATGGCCTTGTTGTAATCCGCGGCTGCGCCGACGTAATCCATCTTTGCGAAGCGCGCGGTGCCGCGATCGGCATATGCGACGGCATGTTCCGGGTTTCGGTTGATGGTCCAGCTATAGTCTTTGATCGCACCGTCGAAATCGGCCTTGGTCAACTTGGCCGCGCCGCGGAGATAATACGCGTCCGACAGATTGGGATCGATGGTGATCGCGCGATCGAGGTCGGCGATGGCTGCGTCCAAGTTTCGCTTCACTGACCAAGCCAGTCCACGGTTGTTGTGTGCGAGCGCATATTTCGGATTGGCAGCGATTGCTCGGCTATAATCAATGATTGCGGCATCCAAATTCTGCTGGCCGAGATTCGCGTTGCCCCGTTCAAAGTAGTAAGTCGCTTCGCGGGGACTCAAGGCGATCGCGCGATCGAAGTCCGCGATCGCGCCGACAAAATCTTTGTTGCGATCCTTCGCTTCGCCACGACCAAAATAATCGGCAGCGTTGTTGGGTCTGAGTTTGATGACCTCTGTGTAGTCCGCGATCGCTCCATTTAGGTCGTTGCGGAAGCGTTTCAGCATGGCGCGACTCAAGAAGGTGAGCGGGTTTCCTGGATCAAGCACCACGGCTTGATCAAAATCGACGAGAGCACCGTCGAAGTTGTGTAGCTCATTTTTCAGCACGGCTCGCTCGAGATAAATCTGCGAGGACTTGGAATTCAGAGCAATGGCGCGATCGTAATCCGCGAGAGCGCCGAGCCCATCGCCCTTCCTCTGTCGGACGCCAGCCCGTTTGAAATGAAGCGCGGCGTTTGATGGGCTTAGCTCAATCGCGCTATTGAGGTCCACCAGGGCTCCGTCGAGATCGCCCTTGGCCTGTTTCGCGGCGGCACGAGCGCCGTAAGCCTCGGGTTTTTTCGGACTCATATCGATGGCGTGCGAAAAGGCGTCGATCGAAGAATCCCAATTGCCCGCTTTGTAGTCGGCGATTCCTTTGGTGTAGAATTCGCCGGCCGACTGGGCGAACGCTGCCACGGTGCAGTCGAACCAGAGAGCGATCACACCAAAGAAAAATTTCACGCGGCGCATCTTCGCGCGTTGATGGGGCGGGGCGGGCAGTTCGTCAGCTCTAAAAACGACCCCATCATGGATGGACGCCCAGTGCTGCCGGTCACGTGGTCTGTTTTTGTTGAAAGGTCAGGACCAGGAATTCGGCCGGGCGTATCAGCGCGAGCATGACTGACGCCTTCAAAACGCCGTTGGCAATGTTCTGGGCGGTCATCGTCGAACCGAGGCCGATCTGCACGGCGAATGCTTCCGACGATTTCGTACCGACAAGGCCGCCATTCCTCCAGAGGGTGATCAGGAAATTCTCGATCATCGCGCGAATCCTTGTCCACGTGTTCGCGTTGTTGGGTTCGAAGACGAATGACTGGAGCGTGAGCTTGATTGATTGCGCAACGAAGATGGTGGTGCGGCGGACACTCAGGTAACGCCACTCCGAGCTATTGCCATCGAGCGTACGCGCGCCCCAGACGAGCGTCCCCTTGCCGGTGAAATTGCGGATGGCGTTAATCGATTTGCCAGTCGTGGCGTCGACGTTGAGCAACTCTTGCGTGCGGTCGTTCAGAGCGAGCGTGAGATCAACGACGGCGTTCAGGCTAATATTTGCCGGCGCTTTCCAGACTCCGCGGGTGTTATCGACGGCCGTGATCACGCCGGCAATCGCGCCTGTGGGCGGAAGGGTGTTCACGCGAGTGAGCAACAATGCGTGGATTTGCGCGTAGGCGGGACTTGCCGCGCGGAGTTCGGCATCGAGCTGCGCGAGAGTGGGGCGGCCCGGAGCTGGTTTTTTTTCGATTTCGGTGAGGAGGGTTTTAACGGGTTCGGTCGTAGCGTCAGGTAACACGCGACGCAGCGCACGCGCGCCGCCGAGATTTTTTGCGGTGATCACGTGCGGCGCGAAAATATTCGTGCACAGAAACGGATAATAAGCGGCGCCATAATTCAATCCGACCGCTCCGACACTGGAGCGGAATGTGGCAATGTCATTGGTCCACATTGCGGGATCGGGTGCATCAGCACCGCGGACGTCGAGGAGCGCGACCCGCGATTGCAGGCCCTGACAGTGACGGAGCGCCGCTTCGTTGAATGCGGCGCAGCTCGCAGGATCGAGTAACGTAGCGTCCGGCACGACCACCATGGTGGGCTCGGCTTCGCGCTCGAGCGCGGTGAGGCCGGCGAGCAGATCGTCGAGTTTGATGTTAGGATTCGTATGGGCGTTGGCCCCGGCTTTTTTCTTTCGAAGGGCTCCGACGGATACGATGTAACAACGGCCACCGCCATTCGCGTAGAAGAGTCTTAGGCTGCCATAAAAATAAGAGAGGGTGGAGCCATCTGCCTGAAGAGTCCAAGGGGCGCCCGCGAGTTTGAGGTCGCCGGTAGTGGGAGACGTGGCCGGAATGAGCGTGTAGCGTGGGTTGATTTGCTCGGACTCCGGCGCGCGTGTGACGCGATCGGGCGCCAGAACGCCGAACAGCGATTCATATTCGATGAACGAGTCGATGCGCGTGGGACGAAGACGAAGCGAGCGGCGGTTGCGCGAGGCGCGAGGTGTATAGCCGATGAAGGCGGGGATAGCGGTCGACACGGTGACGATCGAAGACGGGAGCGGGTTCACTTCTTCAACATGGACGCCGGGCGCTGGATTGTTGGGCATGGGGAATCGGAAGGCTGACACAACCGCTCACGGGCACTGGGACATGAAAGTCTTTAGCAACACTCACGGCCGGAGCAATCCGTTGTTTGGGTTTTGGTAGCGGCAGGCCTCCGCGCCTGCTGATTTGAATTTTCGATCTTCGAATCCGGAGTTTCGTTTTTTCCAAACGCCAAACTTCGAACTTCGAACTTCGAACTTCGAACCCGGCAGGCAGGGACGCCTGCGCGCTACATCAAACGCCTCTAGAGCTCGATGAAAACTTGATCTCCGCGGCGGACTTGTTCGTAGAGTTCCACGATGTCGAGGTTGCGCATCAACACGCAGCCGGCGCTTATCGGCTCTCCGATGCGGGATTCATGGTTCGTGCCGTGGATATAGATGTAGCGACCGTAACTATCTACCTCACCGCCGGCGTTCGTCCCCGGCTCCAGACCGCGCATCCAGAGGACACGACTGGTGATCAGGTTGTCCTGCGCCGTGGCGTCGGAGAGTTCGGAAAAGTGATGGCCGGTGGCGACACGGGATTTAAAAACCATGCCTGGCGGTTGGCCGGCGCCGATTCGTTCGGCGATTTCGTGCAGGCCAGAGGGTGTGCCCAATGAGTTCTTCACGTTGGAGGGCGGGCGTTTGGACGTGGAAATGGGGTAGCTTTTCATCAGCACACCCGACTGGAAAAATTGCAGCGTCGCTGTGCTGATGCGCACGAAGAGAATCCGGTCTGCGGGCTTGATGCCGAGGCGCAGACAGGTTTTTGTGACCCGTTCCAACGGAGAATCCATGATTAACACGCCATCCTTCACGGTCGGTATCGTCGGCGCGACAGGCGTCGTCGGTCAAGAGCTGCTGCGGCTTTTGCAGGAGCGAAACTTCCCCATTGCCACGCTGCGGCTCTTCGCCTCGGCGCGGTCGGCGGGCAAAATCGTTGAGTGGAACGGCAAGAAAATCACGATCGAGGAAGCCAAGCCGGGCGTGTTTGCCGACGTCGATATGGCGTTCTTTGCGGTCGATGGCGCGACGACGAAAGCCCTCGCACCTGATGCGGTGAAGGCGGGCTGTCTCGTAATTGATAAGAGCTCCGCGTACCGCATGGACCCGACTGTTCCGCTGGTGATTCCCGAGATCAATCCCGAAGGGCTTCGCTCTCATCATGGGATCATCGCGAATCCGAATTGCTCAACCGCCGTCACGTTGATGGCGCTGTGGCCGCTGCATGTGAAGTTCGGTTTGAAGCGCTATTTTGCCGCGACCTATCAATCCGTGTCTGGCACGGGCGCTGATGCGGTGGATGAACTCGAGGCGCAGATTCAGGCGCACGTGAAGGGCGGGGCGATGCCTCGTAAAGTTTACCCGTATCAGATCGCGTTCAACGCCATCCCGCAGGTGGATTCGTTCGG
>CBRAFL010000256.1:0-8137 GCA_967755055.1 uncultured bacterium | reverse complement strand
TTTTGCCCGTATGGTGGAACAGGATACACAGCAGTCTCAGAAACTGCCGCCGGAAGGATTGGGGGTGCAACTCCCTCTACGGGCACCATCTTCGTCGCCCATTCGACAACCAGCAAGTCGCTTGGTTCTCAACCAGGAGTAGCCGGGGCAGCACCGGCATGGGCGACCATTTTCCGGGCGATCGAAATGGAGGGACGACCTCCGTGTCGTCCGGATTCCCTGAGCGGACCGGACGGAGCCGGTCCCTCCATTGTCAGTATCTCCGGCGATCACCGCCGACACGATTGAGGGGCGGGATTTTCTTTGGTCTGCAAGCGTAGTCAGCGACGCACGGCTTTCGTAAAGCTGGGAGCGCGGAGCATTTCCGCGGCAGACCTCCATTTCGCTTCCGTAGTTTACCAGCTAAAACACCTCCCTTGTAGCGAGGATCAGTCGGGGCGGCACCGACCGGAAGCTCCATCAGGTGCGTAGCTCACTCAGCAGAGCACCAGCATGTGAAGCTGGGGGACTGGGAGCATAGCCCAGCCACCTGACCAATTTTTCGCCTCGTTCATCCAATGTATAGGATTCTGCGCTTCGAACGCAGCCATGCCGGTTAAAGTCCGGCGCGAGGCACCAATCTAAGCTCGTCGCTACGAGCGTGAGCGAGTGGATGATTGAACGTAGGTGGCGTGCTTGCCGCGCAACGGTCTCGCGGATCCCGAACGTAGCGCGGCGAGCGTGCTACCTACACGGCTCAACGAATTTTCACGCCGGAGTCGCCTGCACGACCACGGGACCGGCCTCAGTGAGGCCAGCACCACCGACAAATTCAACTTTGCGTGCGTTACGTTCGGGAAAACGCGCGCTGAACGGCCGAAGCTCTTCGGAGCAAGGCCCCAAGACAGAAAGGACAACGACATGACCCATGTTGCCCTCGCGGTTGCCTGGTTCGTGGTGGCTGGTCTCGTGCTCATTGCTCGAGTCGCCTACCGCCCACGACGGCCAATCCGCTAAACTAGAAAACAACACCGGCTCGGAGAAACCCTCCGAGCCGGTTCAATTTCCACATCAGGGTGTGGTGCCAACGAGTCGATGACTTCCCTCGGAAGCGAGATCATGCGCGTGCAAGTCCTGTCACTGGTCACCCTGGCCGGCTCTGGGCCGCACGAATTTGACCGCTAACGCCAGACCATTCTGGATGGACTTGCTATTTCGAGCTTCATCAAGCTCCCGCCCATGCGAATCGCTTGTGCGCTGATCATCGCGATTGTCCTCCCGCGGAGCGGGTTCTCTCAAGACACCGGGCGGTTAACTGAGGCGGTCAAGGCTGTGGCGACAGATGATCGGTTCATGGGCTCGGTCCTTATTGCGAAGGGTGACAAGGTGGTTTTCGAGATGAGCTCCGGCTGGGCGGTCGCGGAGTGGAAGATACCGAACTCGGTGACGACAAAGTTCCGGATCGGTTCGATCACGAAGCAGTTCACCGCCGCGTCCATTCTACTGCTGGAGGAACGCGGCAAGCTCAGCATTGACGATTTACTGGCCAAGCATGTCCCGGGTGTGCCCGCTGCTTGGAAGAATATCACCCTCAAACACCTCCTGGGCCACACTTCCGGCATCCCGGATTTCACGACGCTACCGCCTTACAAGGAGTGGAGAATCACCGGCCCGTCACCCGCCATGATCTTCGAGCGGGTGCGGGAATTCCCTCTCGAATTCAGCCCAGGCTCCAAGTTTCAATACAGCAACACGGATTATATCCTGCTCGGGTGGGTCATCGAACTAGCCTCTGGGCAGACCTACCGTGAGTTCGTTAAGCAAAATATCTTCGAACCGCTGGGTATGACGGACAGCGGTTACGATTCCGCTACCGAGATCGTTTCACAGCGCGCGGCAGGCTACAGATCGGGAGCCCGCGGATTGCGCAATGCCAACTACGTCGATATGCGTGTGCCGCATGCTGCCGGAGGCCTATATTCCACGTCTGGCGACCTGCTCAAGTGGACGCTTGCCCTGTTCGGCGGCAAGCTCCTGCAGCCAGGGTCGCTTGAGAAGATGACCACCCCGGGCAGAGGGGGGTATGCCTTCGGGCTGGCGGTAGGAGAGAAAAATGGACGCATGCGACTCGCGCACGCGGGCGGTATTGATGGCTTCGGTTCCTTCCTTGCGTATTTCCCTGCAAGCGGCGCGACAATCGCCGTTCTTTCAAATGTGGAAGGTCCTGCCGCTCCGGAACTGGAGGAACGGCTCGAATCGATCTACTTCGGGGACTAACCTTCGAGATCAGCGGCGCAGATGCTCGTCAAACGAGGCGGTGCCACGACAATTCGATGATGCCGGGCGGGGAATAATACGCGTGTTTTGCGCAACTGACCTCCATGCCCTCCACCTACTGTCCGACGTTCTTTCAAAACTCTTTCTGGGTAGTGAAGGTGAGGATACTTCGCTCCAAATCGAATCCCGTGCTGTGGCGCGAACCATGGCTGCAAATACGAGCGCCTGTCATCTGTGAAAGCGGAAGATGGGAAGGGCTCCAGGGAACTTCGCCTGTTTTTCTCCCAGAATCTATTTCGGAGGCAGTGAGTGTGCGGGTACTTCGTAAACGCGCTCGTCGAAAGACGAGAGTTGCAGGTTCAACTCCTGCCCGGTCGGCAACGATGCGGTGGCGGAAAATCAGCATCTCCGTGTGCAATGTTCTCCTCCGATCCCTTCGAGGGCAGTGAGAGCGCGGTTACTTCGGACAAACATCCTAAAAAGATGCGTGGTTCAAACCCACAAACCCGCGTTCGATTTTTCTCCCTCGTCTTCTTTTGCGGGCAGTGAGTTTGCAGTTACTTCTAACTGAAATGTCGGTGGTTCAACCCCACCTGCGCTTCGGCGTATAGCTCAGTGGTAGAGCATTCAGCGGCCGCAAGCCGTCTCTGCGAACGTTGTTCTCCCGTAATTTACCACCGTGTCCCGGCGTCCGGGTTATCCCTCCGCGAGCGAATTGCTCGCAGATCCAGCAAAGAAAAGGAGGCCATCATGGCCAAGTTCAGTATCCTCAAGCCCCTGTCGCGCGGCAAGTCCGCGCCCAACACGGTCAATTTTGAAAATGGTCGTGCGTTCACGCAGACCGCGAAGCTCGAGCTCGTCTCCGTGCTGCTCACCACGTTTCTCGAAGACGAGTTCTATCGGACAGAAAAGCAGACCACGGAAAAGATCCGTGAGCTGATCACCAAGGTTGGCGACCCGCGTTTCGTCGCGAAGGCGGCGCTCTACGCGCGCAACACCTATGGCATGCGCTCAGTGAGCCACCTCGTCGCTGGTGAGCTGGCGAAGTCAGTCAAGGGTGAGCGCTGGACCAAGAGCTTCTATGCTCAGGTCGTGCGTCGTCCGGACGACGTCATGGAGACGCTCGGTTACTATCTGGCGGTCTACGGTCGCCCGGTTCCGAACTCTCTCAAAAAGGGTCTCGGCGCCGCACTCGCTCGCTTCGATGAGTATCAGGTTGCCAAGTACCGCCGCGAACACGGCGCTTTCAAGATGGTGGACGCAGTTAATCTCGTCCGCCCGAAGGCGACGGCCGCGCTCTCGAAGCTGGTCCGTGGCGAACTCGCTCCCGCGCAGACGTGGGAGACCAAGCTCACGCAGGCGGGCGGCGCAGATACGGCCGAACAGGTCGCGGCCGCGAAGTCGCAAGCGTGGGGCGAGCTCGTGCGCGAGCGTAAGCTCGGGTACCTCGCTCTGCTCCGCAACGTGCGCAACATCCTGACGCAGGCCCCAGAGCTGCTCGATGAACTGTGTGTGCAGCTGGCGGATGAGCGCGCGGTTCGTCGCGCGCTCGTGTTTCCGTTTCAGTTCCTGTCCGCGGTGGAGGTGCTGAAGCAGGGCAACCTGCCGGGCGCGAATCGTGTGATGGATGCACTGAACCAGGCGATCGATCACTCGCTCGCTAACGTGCCGAAGTTTGAAGGCAACACGCTCGTCGCGCTCGACTCGTCAGGCTCGATGGTGGGTCGCCCGCAGACGATCGGTTCGTTGTTCGCCGCAACGCTGGTCAAAGCGATCGGCGCAGACTTGATGCTCTTCAGTGATGATGCGCGTTATGTCTCGCTGAATCGTCGCGATACCACGCTCACGGCGGCGCAGAGCATTCCGTTCATCTCTGGCGGCACGAACTTCAATGCGATCTTCCAGCGCGCGAACCGCGCATACGACCGCATTGTGATTCTGTCGGACATGCAGGGTTGGGTCGGCGGCGGTGCGTCCGTCCAGCCATTCGCTGATTACCAGAAGCGGTATCGAGTGGCACCGCGTGTCTACAGTTTCGACTTGAAGGGCTACGGTACGCTTCAGTTCCCACAGGAGCGCGTGTACTGCCTGGCGGGTTGGAATGATCGTGTGTTCGAGATGATGCAGAAACTCGACCGCGATCCGGAGGCACTTGTCCGCGACGTCGAAGCCGTCCCGTTGGACGCCTGATACAGTAGGGCAGGGTCTTCGATCCGCCCTCGGAGCCAGACAAGGTCTGGCTCCTTTTTTCCCTTCATCGTCCAAAAGACAGGAAGCGAGCCCGCGAAGCTCGAGATCGAGGTGCAAGTCCTCGTGAAGGGACCATTTTCGAGTAGGCCGCTCCGGCGTAGTCTGCTCACACGTAGCCCGCTCCGGGAGGAGCGGGACGGGCTAGGCTTACGCAATCACATGCGAGCTCACGTCGTACGTCCCTGCGCTCCCGCGCAGGGCTACCACAAATCCCTTTTTCGCAAAAAAGAACACACACCCGCCTGCGCTCCGTTGGAGCTACGGCGCGGCAAGCCCATGGAGGCGGTTGGGCGAGCTGTGTCCTGCGTGAGCCATCCCGTTTCTCTCAACTCTCATCACTCAACTTCTCGTCTCGCCCTGGCTCCTCCAAGAGCGACGGCGGATCAACTTCAATTCCCATGAACACCGACGTACTCGACAAACCCATCGTCCTCTCGCTCAACCGCGCGTGGCAGGTTATCGGCCATCGCACCGTCAAGCAGGCGCTCATCGCCCTCAATGGCGGCGCCGCTGGTCTGCCTCCGGCGCTCGGCATCGACATCGCGTACCCAAAACTCGAGGACGGCTCCTGGGACTTCGACCGCCCGCTGTATCTCAACCCACTCCCGTGGGACGAGTGGGCCAAGCTGCCGGTGCGTGACTTCGATTTCTCGGTGTCCACGCCGAAGCTCCACCTCCGCGTGCCGACGGTCATCGTATCCACGCATTACGATCGCATGCCCGTGCGCGTCCCGCGCGTCTCGCGTGCGGCAATCTACGAGCGCGATAGTGGTGTTTGCCAATACACGGGCGAGCATGTCGGCAAGAATGGCAATCTCGACCATGTCGTGCCGCGCGACCGCGGAGGCCGCGACACCTTCGAAAATCTCGTTTGGGCCAAAAAGGAAGTGAACTCACTCAAAGCTAACCGGCTGCCGCATGAGGCCGGTCTGCGACTCCGGCGCAAGCCCAAGGCGCCGCTGCCGATCCCTGTCTCCGCCGCCATTTGTGAGGCCCGTCACCCGGACTGGCGTCACTTCATCCACGTTTGATTTCTCGTCGCGCACAGGCGCGACGGGATTCCCGCCTCGTTTAATTCATTTTCCCGTGACTCGCACCGCTCCCATTCCAACGCCATCCCTCGCCGAGACGCTCTCGGTGGTGGATACCGTGCTGGCCTCCGTGGCCCGCCGGCTGCCGCTGCACGTGTCGCGCGAGGACCTTGCCAGCGCGGGGAAGGTGGCGCTCGTCGAAGCTCTGCTGCGCTACGATGGCCCACCGGAGCAGGCGCGCGGTTATTGTTTCGCGCGCGTGCGGGGAGCGGTCCTCGACGAGCTTCGCCGCCTCGATCCTCTGTCGCGTTACACCCGTGAACGAGTAACGTTCGTGCGTCGCGCGACGCTGGCGCTCGAACGCGAATTGGGCCGGGCTCCGACGACAAGCGAGATCTCCGAGTTGACCGGCCTGTCGCAGAGCGCCCTCGCGCAGCTCGATCGTTTGGCCACCGCCGCTCAGGCCTGCTCCGCGGACGAGACCGACGCGAACGGCGACAGCTTGCACGTGCTGGTCGACAACGATGCGACGTGCCCGGCGCGTTCCGCCGAGTCGATTGACACGCACGCATCCGTGCGCGCGGCGCTGGAGCGTCTCGCTCCGAATCACGCTCACGTTCTTCGTCGCTATTATCTCGACGACGTCACGCTCGACGTGATCGCCGCCGAACTCGGCATTTCGAAAGAGCGCGTTCGTCAGATTCGCGAAGCCGCCGAAAAAAAACTCCGCGAGGACTTCGTTGTCCTCGCGCTCTGGCAATCCGTTCTGACGCGCCACTAACCCCCCGCACCTAACACTCCTCAACTCTCACTCTCATCATGCCGCATCCTACGATCCTCCGGCACACCACCGCTCCGCTTCGCCTTGTCCGCGTTTCCACCAGGCTGCGCTCGCTTCCCGAGGCCGAGACTATTCCAGGCCGCGTTCGTCCGTTCGTGATCGTTGCGCCGCTGTTCCGTGGCACGCGTGTGAGTAAAAATGAACGCCCCGCCCAAATGAGTCATGCGCTTCCTCGATAAATACGCCGCTAGGGACAAGCGTCTGCTTGCGCTCGAACGTGAGTTGAACCGTCTCTACCACGCGCAAGCGCATGCGCCCATCATCCCGCTCGAACGGCCCTATCAGCGAGGTTGGGTAAAAACCTACGTATTGGAGGAACGGATCGCACAGCGTCCGGACACGTCGGTCTTTGGTTCAATACTTACCCAAGTAAATCAGCGCGTGTATTCGCGCGCACGTTCCTTCCTAAATCGAGCTGGTCATGAAATCCTATTGCGCCCTCGTATCATTCCCACGCGGGAATGGCTGAAGTTCGCCTGGCCGGCGAGTCATCAGCGATTCTTTGGCTACGGCAGTTGGAAACTCGATGAAGAACCTTGGACCTATGCGAAGTGGCGGCGGCATATCACCGGTTTCAAACTTGTCCACTCGTGGTGGCTCCGTGAGGACGTGCAACCGCATTTGATCACTCATCAGCGAGTCGATCTTCCGGAGGTTCGCTCCCGTATTGCTGAGATCGATGCCTTTTTCGAGGCGACCTGTGGGAGACAGCGTTTGAGTCGCCTCCACGGCCGCAGTCAGTGGTGGCGACGTTTCTCTTTCGCAGCTCACGAGCTTCGGTCGAACGCAGCTTGTCACGCCGAAATGCTTAACCACACACCTGATTAGCCAGTCAGCTATCACACGGCCTTCGCACTACACGCTTGGGCTGAGTACTGTTACTCTCCACGTACACGAATATGAATATGGAAATCAAAGCACGCGATCTCATTGCCGCCGGCTGGCACGAAGGCCGCCGCCTTGGCCCGGCCCTGCGCCGCGCCCGTGATCTCGAGTCCACCGGACTCGCTCGCGCCGATCTGCTCGCGCAACTCGAAGCGGAATTCCCGAAGCAACTCGCGGTGTTTCTTCCGCGTGACGCGCCCGCTCCGCTCGCTGAGGCGATCGAAGCCGAAACTGCTGAGGAAGCCACGAACGTCATCGCCGCCCGCGCGCGCATGACGGAGCTGCTGCACGTTCCCGTGGTGAAGCGCGGCGTGATCATGCCAGACGCCTGCCCGTCGGGTGGCGGCCGTGCGACGATTCCGGTAGGTGGAGCGATCGAGGTTGAGAACGGGATCATTCCCGGTGCGCACTCGGCCGATATCTGCTGTTCGATGTTCGCGACGTTTTTTCCCGCCAATCATCCGGTTGGCGAGATGATGGATCATCTGCAGAAGACGACGCACTTTGGTCCCGGCGGACGTCCGCGTGGTTACCAAATGACTTCGCCGGTGCTCGACGAGCCGGTCTGGGAGAATCCTTTTCTCTCCGGACTGCGCAGCCGCGCTCGGGATTTTCTGGGAACGCAGGGTGACGGAAATCACTTCGCTTACTTCGGCCGTATCCAATTCACGGAGGCGCAACGCGCCGCCATCGAAGCGGCCGGCTACACCGATCTGTCCGAATGGATTGTTCGGCGTGACGGCCTGTTCAACGTGCTCGTGACGCATCACGGTTCACGCGGTCTCGGTGCTGATCTCTATAAGCGTGGTCAGAAGGCCGCTCGCCTGTGGTGCAACGAAAACGCGAAGGATATTCCGGATGCCGCCGTGTGGCT
>CBRAFL010000255.1:0-8157 GCA_967755055.1 uncultured bacterium | reverse complement strand
TCGCTTCGTCGCTTCGCTTCTCGCAATGACCGGCGGAATTTCGAAGGGCGCCAGACTTTATTTGAACTTACCCTTGAGCCAGGGTTCGCCGTAGACGTTGTCGAACGACTTCACGATTTTGAACTGACCGTCGGCCTTGGTCTCACCGATATAGACATTTTTGGTGAGGTGCATGTTTTTCTGCGTGGTGACTTTGCCACCAGGACCGTTGAAGGAAATGCCCGGCTCCGACTTCCAGGCGTCGCGGACCTTGTCGACGTCGAACGAATCTGCCTTTTCAACGCAAGCTTTCCAGAGGTAAACGCCATCGTAGCTCAGCACCATCGGCGAACACGTGACACGGCCGGTCTTCACGATGCCGGGAACCGTGCTCTTGCTGAGCCAGGCTTGGAAATCAGCGACGAACTTTTTGTTGGCGGGCGTGTTGATCGACTGGAAGTAGGTCCAGCAACCGAGTTGGCCGACGAGCTTGTCCGCAGGCAGACTGCGGAACTCGTCCTCGGAGATCGAGAACGACACGACCGGGCAAGTCTCCGCACTCAGGCCGGAAGCGGCATATTCCTTGAAGAAGGGAACGTTCGTGTCGCCGTTAAGCGTCGAGATCACGCAGGCATCGCCGGAGGCTGCGAATTGTTTAATCTCAGCAATGATCTGCTGGTAGTCGGTATGGCCGAAGGGTGTGTATTTGCCGGCCGAAATAATCTTGCCGGATTCATCCTTACGGAAGCCGCCACCGATATTCGCAAGCGGAACACCTTTGCTCACGAGATACTCGAGGAGCACGAGGTTCGTGGTTTGCGGGTAGACGTAATCCGATCCGAGGAGATAAAACTTCTTTTTGCCTTCCTTGAGATAGTAGTCGACTGCGGGCGTGGCCTGCTGGTTCACCGCCTCGGCGGTATAGCAAACGTTTTTGCTCTCTTCCTCGCCTTCATATTGCACCGGGTAAAAGAGCAGTGCGTTGTTTTTTTCGTAAACCGGGAGCACCGATTTACGGCTGGAAGAGGTCCAGCAACCGAAAGTCACGGCCACCTTGTCCTGCTCCACCAGTTGCGTCGCCTTTTCGGCGAAGAGCGGGTTGTTCGAAGCCGCATCTACTACAATGGGCTCAATCATATAGGACTTCCCACCGACCTTGATGCCGCCCTTGGCGTTAATCTCATCAATGGAAAAGAGTAGGACATCTCGCAATGAGACTTCGCTGATCGCCATCGTGCCGGAGAGGGAGTGCAGGACGCCAACCTTGACGGTGTCGGCCGCGCAAACGGAGCCGACCCAAGCGCTGAGGGCTAGAGCCCCGACGCTGAGGAGTTGAATAGATTTCTTGATCATAACTGGGGGAGGTTGCGAAACGGCGGGAGGTCGGGACACAGGCGTGGCCCGACATGTCCGCTAACAAAGGGAAAACGCTGGAGGGGGGAAAGCGCCGCACGATCGCGCGGCGCGAGGGGGGGGGGAAAAGCAGGTCGTGGCCTGCCGGGAGGCACTTAGAACTTAAACACGACCTGACCACCAACAAATGTATAGTCGCCGCCGTTGTCACGATTGCCAGCGGAGAATTCAGCCCGCAGGGAAAGATTCGAGTTGATCGTATAGATGGGGGCGACGGTGTATTTGGTGTCGCTGCCACCAGCATCCCATGTAACACCACTGACGCGAACGCTCGTCGAGAACTTGTCGGAGAACTTATAGCTCGCGAAGGCCAGCCAGGCGTCCATATAGTCATTCTGGGTATCGTATTCCGCCGCAATCGTGACCTTGTCTGTCAGCGCGTAGCTTGCCCACAGATCGAAGATGAACAGATCCGTGTCGGACTTATCAGTATTTTCAGAGGCAATTCCGGCAAAAATCGTCAGCTTGTCGATGCCAGTGTAAACCACCATCGCCTCGACACCAATATCATCGCTATATTCGCGATCGCCTTCAAAGAAACCATTTGCTCCCGAGTAGATGGAGTCCACGACAGCGACGCCGGCGGAAAATGTCTTGCTGGTATAATCGAGCTTCGCGCCGGTATGATATGCCGGCACCGCGAAAATAGTGGAGCCGTACGTCAGCTGGGCCATATTGACGGGATCGAACGCTTCATATCCGAGATAACTAAGAAACTTACCTCCTGTAATCTTGACGCCCAAACCGGTGTCGTACGTTACAAACGCATCGAGGAGACCCGCTTTATTGGCGGCGCCCGGAAGATAGAGAACGCTGCCGTAGGCGCTGAACTGGCCCGACGTGCCGAGCACACCGAGCTTAACCGCATCGGCATTGGTGATGGCAGGTGACCCTTTGCTTTGAAAATACGTGTCGATGTTTTCTCCACCGTCGATGTGGGTGTTCGTAACCGCGCCGATAGCGTAACCATTGACGCTAATATTATCGTTCACCTTCACGTCGGCTAAGGCTGTTGCGACGAACGCCAGAAACGACACTGCCCACGTGATCTTGGAGGTATGCTTGATCATAGTTTGTATTAGGGTTGCAGAGATTGGCTCCCATCCGACAGGTCGGGATTAAACGAATCTCCCCACTCGTTAAAGCAGAACGCTTGCCACACTTGTCAACCAATTCCCCGTACTGCAATGAGGTAACTTAAGATGGCGTTGGAGTGGAATTAACGCAGCATGAAAGATCTTTATCGATTCGTAAGTTATTGATGCTTCGTTCCGCTCTTTACTGAAACCTTAATACGTTTCGCTCGCTTCATTCTGCTCAATCGCTCTCGTCTGTTTCCCATGAAAATCCGCCACAGGCGCTGTTTATGGATCATCGCAGCAGCGGCCTTCGCCGCCGTTCCAATGTCTTCCGCGCCGCTCGACGACGCGAGAGGCGTTTGGACGATTAGTCCGACAATCACCTCCCATTACGTTTTTCGCGGTGTGGAACTTGCCGGCGCGAGTTTTCAACCATGGATCGACTACACCCTTGGCCCACTCTCGGTGGGCGTGTGGAGCAGTACTTCGCTTAAGGACCGGTCACCGCGGGAGCCCGATCCGGAAATCGATCTATATGGTTCCTATACTTTCACCACCCAGTCGGGAGCATTGGGCATCATGCCTGGATTTTATTATTACACCTATCCAGACGCGAAACGCAGCAGCGGCCATTACTCGTCCACCTTCGAACCGAGCCTTGCCGCTATTTTTTCGGTTGGAGGAGTCCAATTCACCCCAAAAGTATATTATAACGTGATGCTCAAAGGAGCGACGTTTGAGATCACCGCGGCGATCGCGCTTCCGCTAAAATCGCTTGGGACGGAGCTCGATCTCAGCGCCACGGCAGGCACCTACAAATGGAACGCCGTAAGGGCGAACGCTTCCCCAGAAGAAAAAAACTGGGGCGACTACTGGATGCTCGGAGCGGCTGTTCCCGTTCAGGTCACCACGCAATCAAAGCTAACCATTGCCGTTGGCTACTCCGATGGCCGGAATAATTTCTACAAACAAGGCTCGTTACCTCAACAAACCAACGAGCGCGCCCATGGGCAGACCGCCGTTACGTTGAGCTACTCGATCAGCCGGTGAGCGACCCTCACAACCGGACCAGTCTGCATCGAGGTTGTAGCGTCGCACCCCTCGGACGCGCAACTCAGGGCTTTGCGTCAGCTTCCTTCGTTGTAATCGGAGCACCAAATGTCCCCGCTTCCGCAGCTTTCACGAAACCTTCCGTCACACTCTTTAACTCTTCCCAGCGCGCCCGAATTTTTTTCGCTTCCTCTTTGGTGATCGTATTGTCCGAGGCCGAAGTCGCGATCGTTGCGAGCATGTCCGCGAACTCTTGAACGATGTCATTGGTCACAGGAATCAATGGCCCGCCGGGAGGAAAATTATGCGGATTGCGGATATAAAATCCGCCGACCTGCTCGCAAACCCACTGGGCGATTCGCGCGTCCCTGGTGATTCGGACCAGTTGACCTACTCGATCGAGCGGGCTGCTGGCACCACTGCCGCTGTCATCTTCTGGAGGCTCCGCCCATTTGTAGATAAGCGAGAGCGACAGTCCCATGTCCGAAGCAATCTGCTTCGCGCTCGTCCGCTTCAAAACATCCTTCATGACCTCGTGCGAATCCATGATTTCGGCAGCGTGCGTGGCTCGCCGAAGCTTGGCAAGCCGCCCCTTCTGGCGCGCGCTGAGTTCTCAGGTTCTGATTAAGAAAACACATCACATTGTAAGTGCTTTCTCGTACATCGCTTGCTTTAGTCGACGCCATGGACGCGTTTAATGCCTACGCAATATGCTTTGGAGTCGGCATCGTTTTCACTCTCGTGAGCGCGATTGGGGGACACGTTTTCGGTGGTCACGGAGACGCGGCTCACTGGGATGTGGCCCACGGTCACGCAGAGGCTGGATTCGGCGGACACGGCATGCCGGGTTTTTCGCCGATTAGCCCAACAACGTTCGCCTCGTTTCTCGCAGCATTTGGCGGATTTGGAATGGTCTTCACGCGGATTGCAGCAACGCAGAGTCCGTGGATCAGTGCGCCATTGGCAGCGCTCGCCGGTGTCTGCATCGCCGCCGCCGTGTTCTGGCTGTTCAGTTCTATCTTTCGAAAGACCCAAAGTTCGAGCGAGGGTCGCGTATCCGAACTTATAGGACTGGACGCCATCGTCATCACGCCAGTCGCAGCGGGCGCCGTGGGCGAGATTGCTTATGTGCAAGGCGGATCGCGTTATTCTGCGCCGGCTCGCGCAGAGCAAAATATCACGATCCCGAGCGGAACTCCGGTAAAAATCATCCGCATCGTCGGCTCGCAATTTTACGTCGCCGCGCTCTGAGCGAGCGTGGCTTTCGAATTTCCTGCTCCAGTTTCAACCCTGCTCATCCATGCTTCTGCTTCTTGCTCAACTTGCCGATCTCGGCACCACGGTCGTCGCAATCGCCGGCATCGTTTTTGTTATTTTCGTCTTCATCGCCGTATGGGCGAGTCGCTACACCAAAGTCGGTCCCAACGAAGTGCTCATCATTTCCGGGCGTCAGCATCGCTACGCTGATGGTGCCGGGAAGACGACCGTGCGCGGCTTCCGCATCGTGAAAGGCGGCGGCACGTTCATCGTTCCGGTCGTCGAGAAAGCCGACATCCTCTCACTCGAACTCCTCACGATCGACGTTCAAACTCCCGAAGTTTACACAAGCAAAGGCGTGCCCGTGAAAGTCGACGGCGTGGCGCAGATAAAAGTGAAAGGTGACGACATCTCGATCGCCACCGCCGCCGAGCAATTCCTCAGCAAGGGCACCGATGATATTAAAAATATCGCGATGCAGACGCTCGAAGGTCACCTCCGCGCGATCCTCGGTACGATGACGGTTGAAGAAATCTATCAAAACCGCGACGCGTTCGCCTCGAAGGTGCAGGAAGTTGCCGCCGGAGACATGGCCAACATGGGCCTGAGTATTGTCAGCTTTACGATTCGCGATATTCGCGACACCCAGGGTTATCTCGATGCACTCGGCAAGCCGCGCATTGCGCAGGTAAAACGCGACGCCGTAATCGCACAGGCGGAAGCAGATCGGGATTCTGTTATCCGCTCCGCGCAAGCCGGTCAGGCAGGGCAAGAGGCGAAATTCGCGGCCGACTCAAAAATTGCCGAAGCCAAGCGCGACTACGAAATGAACGTCGCCGACTACAACGCTTCCGTGAACCAGAAGAAGGCCCAGTCCGAACTCGCTTACGACCTCCAGAAATTCAAGACGAACCAACTCGTCAAAGCCGAGGAGGTTCAGGTCAGCATTATTGAAAAGCAAAAGCAGATCGAACTGCAGCAACAGGAAATCCTCCGCAAACAACGCGAGCTCGAAGCCAACGTTCAGAAACCCGCCGACGCTGAGCGCTATCGCGTCGAGACGATTGCCTCCGCCCGCAAATTCCAGCTGGAAACCGAAGCGGCCGGCGCGGCTTCCGCGACGAAAGCGACCGGCTTCGCTCAAGCCGATGTGGTCAAAGCCACCGGCTCAGCTGAGGCCGATGCTAATAAAGCCCGCGGTCTCGCCGAAGCCACCGTCATCGAAGCGCAAGGCCTCGCGACGGCTGAGGCCATGCGCAAAAAGGCGGACTCGTTTAAAGAATACAATCAGGCCGCGATCATCGAACTCATCGTCCGTGCGCTGCCCGAAATCGCCGGTCAGATTTCCGCGCCGCTCGCGAAAACTGAAAAGATGGTGATCATCAGCGGCGGCAGCGGTCCTGGTGGCGGCGCCAGCAAACTGACCAGCGATGTGACAACTATCCTGAGTCAACTCCCGCCCGTACTGGAGGCATTGACCGGCGTGAAATTTGACAAGCTGCTGGAGCAAGTCCCGGCGTTGAAGAACGCGATGAGTAAAGACGTGATTCCCTGAGTCCGTGTCAGCAGCACGGTGCCACGCGATCGCGCAGTGCAGCACCAACCACGAGTCGGCTCCAGGCCTGACCTGACGCTTGAGTCGCCTTCGCGGATGGGCGTCAGCGTGAAAATGTGCTTGGAAGCTGCGCTGCCTCCCGGGGCAGGTTGGCTTCCGGTCCTTCGGCCTTCCTGCGCGAGAATTCGAACGATCAGAAAAACTCCGCTGTTTTTTGCGTGCCAATTTTCGCGGGCTTCGGCTGACTCCGTTTTCTTCAATGAATATCCACGAGTATCAGGCGAAAGCGCTCTTCGAAAAATTCGGCGTACCTGTTCCCAAGGGGGCCGCCGCCACCACGCCGGAGGGATTCATCAACGCCCTCAGCTCGCTGCCGGAAGGCCCGACGATGGTGAAGTCGCAGATCCACGCGGGCGGACGCGGCAAAGGCACGTTCACCGACGGATTCAAGGGCGGCGTAAAATTCTGCAAAACCAAAGCGGATGCCCGAGGCATTGCTGAGAAGATGCTCGGCAACACCCTCGTCACGATCCAGACCGGTCCCGCGGGCCGCAAGGTGCAGACGGTTTACTTCACCGTCGCGAGCGATATCAAAAAAGAATACTATCTCGCGATCCTCCTCGATCGTAACACCTCTTTCCCGGTCATCGTCGCTTCCACTGAAGGCGGAATGGAAATCGAAAAAGTTGCGCACGACACTCCCGAGAAGCTCCACAAAGTTCTCGTCGATCCGGCGTACGGACTCGCGGATTTCCAAGTTCGCGAACTCATCACCAAACTTGGCCTCACCGGCGCGGAAGCGAAAAACGCGGGCAAACTGATCCGCAATCTCTACACGATGTATTGGGAAACCGATGCAGCGATGATCGAGGTCAATCCGCTCATCACCACGCCTACTGGCGAGGTGCTCGCGCTCGACGCGAAAGTCTCCTTCGACGACAACGCGCTCTTCCGCCATCCGGAGATCGTTGCGCTGCGCGATCTCAACGAAGAAGACTCCAAGGAAATCGAGGCGTCCAAATATTCTCTGAGCTACATCGCGCTCGATGGCAGCATCGCCTGCCTCGTCAATGGCGCCGGTCTCGCGATGGCGACGATGGACATCATCAAACATTTCGGTGGCGAGCCAGCCAACTTCCTCGACGTCGGCGGTGGTGCTTCGAAAGAACAAGTCGTCGCTGCGTTCAAGATCATCCTCGGCGACCCCAACGTGAAAGGAATTTTCGTTAACATTTTCGGCGGCATCATGGACTGCAATGTGATCGCCACCGGCATCGTCGAAGCCGTGAAGGAAGTTGGCCTGAAACTTCCGCTCGTGGTTCGTCTCGAAGGCAACAACGTCGCCGCCGGCAAAGCCACGCTCGCCAGCTCGGGCCTTGCTCTGGTGAGCGGGGATACGATGGCCGACGCTGCTCAGAAGATCGTGAAACTCGTGGCGGCTTGATCGCCATAGTTGAGAGTTGAGCGTCAAAAATTGAGCGTCCCAGACCAAGAAATCCCGCGGCATCTCCGCTTCTTTTCCGACCGCTAAGCCTCAACACTCTTCCCTCCGACGATGCCCATCCAAGTCAAAGAATTAGCGTTTGTTTTTCACGCGGTGACCGATGTTGCGCGCGCCCGGAAGTTCTACGAAGGGCTGCTCGGCTTGAAAACGGGCAAGCAGCTCGAGTTTGCACCGGGACAGTGGTGGATTGAATACGACATTGCAGGTCAGGCCCTCGCGATTTCGAATGCGATGCCAGGCACGCCGAGCGCAAGTCTCAATCTTGAGGTCGCCAATCTGGACGAAGCGATCGTCGCGGCGCGGGCCGCCGGCACTCCCAT
>CBRAFL010000254.1:0-8216 GCA_967755055.1 uncultured bacterium | reverse complement strand
TCGCTCTTCACTTTAATCGGCTCCGCCCTCTGGTGCGCCGTGCTCTGCTGGGTCGGCGTCGAGGCTGGGCAAAACGAAGCCCTGATGCGCGGCGAAATGAAAACGATCACACTCTGGGCCGTCGTCGCCCTCGCGGTCCTCGGCGCGATCTACTATTTCTTCGTCCACCGCTTCACCCGCGAGTCGGCGAAGAACTGACCGCTCTGGAGCAGTAGGGCGAGGTCTCCGACCTGCTCTTCAGGAATACGAGTCACCGAGCCAGAAAAAAAGCCCGGTTCATCACAGAACCGGGCTTTCAAAAACTGGTGCGAGCGCCGGGAGTCGAACCCGGATCGACGGCTTCGGAGACCGCTACACTATCCATTGTGCTACGCTCGCAATAAACTGACTCGCCCGAGAGTTTTCGATTGAGGCGGAGAAACTCAAGTTGTTTCCCAAGTCCCCCTCCCCATCCTCGCACTCAGATGTGAATCGCCTCACCCGTCGTCGCCGCGGCGGCTTCCATCACCGCTTCGCTCAACGTCGGATGCGCATGGATCGTCTGGTGAATTTCCTCGATCGTCGCCTCGAGTTCCACCGCGAGTCCGTATTCAGCAATCAACTCCGTCGCTTCCGATCCAATGATGTGTGCGCCGAAAATTTCCCCAGTCTTCGCGTCGCTGATCACCTTCACGAAGCCTTCGCTTTCGGCTGAAGCCACGGCCTTGCCCGACGCGGTGAAGGGGAACTTGCCGACTTTGTAGTCGAGCCCTTTTTCCTTCGCCGCTTTCTCCGTAAAGCCCGTGCTCGCGATCTGCGGCTGGCAATAGGTACAGCCGGGAAAGTTTTTCACCCGGTGCGCCTTGCCGTGACCAAAAATTCCGTTCACCGCGCTCACCGCTTCGAAGGTCGCCACATGCGCCAACCAGGGCGGCCCGATAATATCGCCGGCCGCATAGATTCCTTTCACCGTCGTCTGGTAGTCATCGCCTACCTTCACGTAGTTGCGATCGAGTTCAATTTTCACTGCCGGCGCGATGACGCCTTCGATATTCGCCACCACGCCAATCGCCGACAACACGGTCTCAACTTCGATCTCTTCGGAGACGCCGTCCTTCACGAGATTCAGCTTCACGGAATCTTTTCCCACGCGGAAATTTTCACACTTCGTCGCCGTCCGAATCGTGATGCCTTGTTTCTCGAGTGAACGGTGCAACGTCTTCGCCACCTCCTCGTCTTCCACCGGCAGGATCTGTGGGAGCATCTCGACGAGCGTTACCTTCGTGCCGAACGCATTGTAGAAATACGCGAACTCCACGCCGATCGCGCCCGCTCCCACGATCGCAATCGACTTCGGCAGCGTCTTGGTCGCAAGCGCTTCGCGCGATGTCATCACGCGTGTACCGTCGACCGCGAGGTCCGGAATCCGGCGCATCTTGCAGCCCGTCGCGATCAGGACGTTTTTGGTTTTGAAAAACTTCCCCTTACTCTCGCCTTCCGTCACTTCGACCATCCCGGGGACCGTCACCTGCGCGCGCCCGATAATGTAATCGACTTTGTTTTTCTTGAACAGGAACTCCACGCCCTTGGCCATTTGCGCCGACACGCCGCGCGACCGCTCCATCACCTTGCCAAAATCGAACGACACGTCCTTTACGGAAATGCCAAATGTCTCGGACTTCTTGATCTTTTGATAGAGCTCCGCGCTCTTCAACAACGCCTTGGTCGGGATGCAACCCCAGTTGAGACACGTGCCACCGGCGCGTTCCATTTCGATGCACGCAACTCGTTTCCCGAGCTGTCCGGCACGAATTGCCCCCGCGTAACCCGCAGGACCACCACCGATAACGACCAGATCATATTCAATTATTTCAGCCATGATGAAGACGGGGACCGTCGCCGCAGGCCGGGACACCGTCAAATTGAAACTGGGTCAGCGCCCACTCGAACATCCCTCGCACCACGCTTAAATATCGATCGCGTCATCTTTTTTCCTGCGCGGCGCAGGCGGAGCCGCCCGGCGCATGAAACCACTGAGAAGCAAATTTGTGATACTCACGATCAGCGCGCCACCGACGGCCGACCAAAAGCCATCAACGCGAAAGCCATCAACCAGGTGCCCCACGAAGAGAAATAACAAGGCATTGATCACGATCACGCCGAGTCCCATCGTCAGCAAAATGAATGGCAGCGTGAACAACACCAGCAGCGGCTTGAGAATCGCGTTGAAGAAACTCAACAGGAGCACCACGGCCACCAAGGTCGCGCCGTCGTTGTAATAAATGCCCGGCACCAATTTCGTGGCGAGTACCACACCCACCGCCAGGATCGCCCAGCGCAGCACAAGTTGAGACAGCGAACTCATCGGCAATGACTCCACCTTTCCTCCACCGGCGCTCTGAGCAATGAAAATCCTCATTGTGCAGGATTACCTGCGGAGCGGTGGAACCGAACGTCAGTCTGCGCTCCTTGCCAACGCATTCGCCGCCGCGGGAAATGACACGACCTTGCTCACGTTTCGCCCCGCAGGCGCACTCAACTCCACCATCGCATCGACGGTGCGTCGGATCGCCCTGCAAGCGACTGACACAACGCTTGATTGGTTCGCGCCAGGGTTGAGCCGCACCGCCCGCAATCTGCGGGCCGACATCATTCTGTGCATGGGCCGCCTCGCCAATTGCTACGCGGGCTCACTGCAAAATAACTGCCCCAACGCCGCAGTGATCGCGACGATGCGCACCGGAAAATCGCTTCCCTGGCTCTTCCGCCGTTCGCTTCAACGCGTTCGTCACGTGGTCGCAAACAGCCATGACGCACGCTCCATTCTCATCGAACGCTATCGCGTACCTGCGGAAAAAATCAGCGTGATCCACAACTCGCTCGTTTTTCCGTCCGAATCTTCCCTCACCCGCAACGAAACGCTTCGCGCCCGCCACGGTGCAACTGCAACCACCACCGTTTTGCTTTGCGTCGCAATGTTTCGCCCCGAGAAAAACCAGCGCGAATTGATCGAGATCGCCGCCACGTTCCCACCCACTCTCGACTGGCAACTCTGGCTCGCGGGCGACGGTCCCGCCCGTGACGCATGCGAAAAACTCGCCACGGAAAAACAGCTCGGTGCCCGTGTGGTTTTCCCCGGATTTCTCCGCGATCCATCGCCGCTCTACGCTGCCGCCGATATCGCGGTCCACGCTTCCGCCAGCGAATCGCTCTCCAACTTTCTGATTGAAGCGCAAGCCCACGGATTGCCCGCCGTCGCGTACGCCGCTCAAGGCATTGGTGAAACATTCCTTCCTGATTGCACCGGTTGGGAAATTCCGCGCGCGGATCGCGCGTCTTTCCGAAACAAAATCGAACAGCTCGCGAATGAGACCGATTCACTTCGCCGCGCTCGTGCGACGGAAGCGCGCGCGTTCGCCCGCACCACTTTCGATCCCGCCGCGCAGGTCTCCCGCTACCTCGATCTCTTCTCGCGCCTCTCGTAGGTGGCGCGCTCGCCGCGCAACGTTTGGACATCCGCGATCCGTTGTGCGGCGAGCGCACCACCTACCACCCCAACAACTCCGCAGCGCCCCAGCTTGCCCTTTTTCCCACATCGGATGTCTCATGGCTCACCCCATGACGAACAAGCAGCGCACCGACTTGATCGAGCGTTACATCCGCGAGCATAAGTACGCGGACCTTCGCACGCTCGCCACGCGCTTTGCCGGCTCGCTCTCGACCGTTCGCCGGGCCCTCGACCAACTCGAAACGCGCGGAGTCGTTCGCCGTCACCACGGCGGCGCGTCATTGATCGAAACGGATGCGATCGCCCAGGAATATGATTTCGCCGCGCGCGATCAGCGTCATCCCGAAGAAAAATTCGCCATCGCCCAACTGGTCGCCGATCACGTGCAACCCGGCATGACCGTCATCCTCGACGGCGGCAGTACTTCTTACGCCGTCGCACGCCTCCTCGTTGGCAAAGATTTGCAGGTAATCACGAACTCTCTGCCCGTCGCCAGCCTCTTCAGCGATGTCGGGAATATCGAAACCACCGTGACAGGCGGTTCACTCTATCGTCGGCTGGGCACACTCGTCGGCCCACTCTGTGAAAAATCATTTGAAGAAGTGCACGCTGACCTCGCGATCGTCGGCGGCGCTGGCATCACGGAAAAAGGAATCTGGAGTCACAACGCCTTGATCGCCTCGGCCCAGCGCAAGATGATCGCGGCCGCGGAACGCACGTTCTTCGCGCTGGATAAATCAAAATTCGGCCGCACCGCGCTCAATCTCGCGACGCCATTCGACGCCCGCTTTACGATCGTGACCGACACCCGACCTTCACCTGCGGTCGAGCGCGCCATTCACGTGGCCGGCGCTCACTTGACGCTCGGCACGCACTAAACGGGTTTGGGGTAAGGCGGGACCGCCGGTCCCGCCGAAATTATTTTACCGTTTCCCTTCACACCCAACGATCGCGGTCTCACCTCGCCTCCGCGAAAATTTCTCCTCCTGACAGCGTTATGTCAGCAGTCTCCGCGGTCACCACGCCGTGAGTTGCGTTCCGCTCCGACCTTTGTCTTTTCGTCTGTCCCGTGGTTTCCGCCCGCTCCTTATCCGCCGCTTCGCCTGAATGCATCCGCCTCCGAGGCGTCCGCCAAAATAATCTCAAAGGCTTCGATCTCGACGTGCCGCTCGGCCGCTACGTGGTCGTTACCGGCCTGAGCGGCGCAGGTAAATCCTCCCTCGTCTTCGACACGCTGCACGCCGAAGGCCAGCGACGTTACGTCGAAACCTTCAGCGCCTACACGCGTCAATTTCTCGACCTCCTCGACAAACCGAAAGTCGACTCGATCGAAAACATCCGCCCCTCGATCGCCATCGAGCAGACGAACACGGTAAAAACCTCCCGCTCCACCGTCGGCACGATGACGGAGCTCACAGACTTTTTCAAAGTCTGGTTCAGCCACGTCGCGGAATGCTTCGATCCCGTCACCGGCAAACCCGTCGTCGACGACAACCCGCAAACCATCTGGGAAAAAACGGGCTCAGCTCACCCCGGCGCCACCGCCGTCGTCGCCTTCAAAGTCTCGAAACCCGACAACCTCACGTGGCCGGAGATCCTCCAGAATCTCAAAGGCCAGTCGTACGTTCGTGTGCTGCTGCCCGCGAATTCCGCCGCGAACACCGCCACGTTGGTCGTCCACCGCATCGACGATCTTCTTTCCGATTCCTCACCTCTCAGCGCGACCTCATTGCCTTATCTTTTTGTCGCGCAAGATCGCGTGACGCTGACTGCCGAACACAAAGCGCGTTTTCTGGAGAGCGTTGAAACCGCCCTTCATTTCGGTCGCGGCGAAGTCCATCTGTTCGCCGCCGGCGATCATTCCGCGCTCGGCCATTTCTCGCGCGGTCTCCATTCTCCGGAGACAGGCCGGACTTTCCGCGCCGCCACGCCTCCACTTTTTTCTTTCAACTCCCCGCTCGGCGCGTGCCCCAAATGCCGCGGCTTCGGACGTGTCATCGAAATCGATTACCGCCTCGCCGTACCCGACCAGTCGCTCTCGATCGATGACGGCGCAATCAAATGCTGGGAGAGCGATATCTACGGCGAATCCAAAAAAGACCTACTCGTTTTCACGAAGAAGAAAAAGATTCCCACAAACGTTCCGTTCGCCTCGTTGACGCCCGAGCAGCGCGATTTCGTCATCAATGGCGAACCCGGCTACGGTGAGGAGAACGGCAAGCCGTGGCCAAAATATTGGTACGGCGTGAAAGGCTTTTTCCGCTGGCTCGAGAAGAACACGTACAAAATGCACGTGCGCGTTTTCCTCGCCCGCTATCGTGCTTACAATCCGTGCCCCGATTGCGGCGGCCAACGCCTCCAGCCCGAAGCGCTCTGCTGGAAATGGCGCGGCCACACGCTCCCCGAACTCTACCAAATTCCGGTCAACGATTTGCTCGCGCTCGTCCGCGAAGCAGCGCCGCTCACCGAGCAATCCGGCGCCAGCGAACATTCCGCCGACCTCGCCCACGAATCGATCGTCACTCGACTGCGTTATCTTCAACAAGTCGGCCTCGGTTACCTCACGCTTGATCGTCAGTCGAAAACGCTCTCCGGTGGCGAAGTCCAACGCGTCAATCTCACCAGCTGTCTCGGTACGTCTTTGGTCGATACACTTTTCGTACTCGATGAACCGAGCGTCGGTCTCCATCCGCGCGACATCGATCGTCTCATTGCGATCATCCGAACGCTCACCGACACCGGCAACACCGTCGTCGTCGTCGAGCACGATGAGGCAATGATTCGCGCCGCCGATCATGTCATCGAAGTTGGACCTGAACCTGGCAGTCGCGGAGGCAACATCGTGTTTCAAGGCACGGTTCGCGAAATGCTTCGAGCAGAGACCAGCATCACCGGCGCGTATTTTTCCGGCCGCGAGTCGATCGAAACGCCGACTCAGCGTCGCGCTGTCTCGACTGATTCCGCCGCCGAGAATCCGAATTCAACACCGACACGTTGGCTCACATTCACCGACGTCACCAAACACAATCTCCGCCAACTCTCCTTTCGCCTGCCACTTCAACGCTTCGTCTGCCTCAGCGGCGTTTCCGGTTCAGGCAAATCCACGCTGCTCGACAATGTCGTTTATCAAGGCCTCCTCGCGCACCGCCTGCAATTGACCGAAGAACCCGCCGCGATCGAGACGATCAGTGGCGACGGCGCTTTCTCCGAAATCGTCCTCGTCGATCAGTCGCCGCTCTCCCGCACGCCGCGATCGAATCCCGCTCTCTACACCGAGGCGTGGGAACTCATTCGCGAACTCTACGCCGCGACGCCCACCGCGCAGGCCGCCGGTTTCAACGCCTCCAGTTTTTCCTTCAACAGTGGCGAAGGCCGTTGCGATCACTGCCAGGGCCTCGGCTACGAGCGCGTCGAAATGCAATTTCTGTCGGACGTATTCGTGCCGTGTCCGGTCTGCGAAGGTCGTCGCTTCAAACCCGAGGTGCTCGCGATCCAGTGGAATGGCCGCTCGGTTGCCGATCTGCTCTCGACCAGCGTCAGCGATGCGCTTCCGTTGTTCTCCGCGCACGCCGAAATCCAGCGGCGACTTTCCGCGCTCGATTCCGTCGGTCTCGGTTATCTCACGCTCGGCCAGCCGCTGAACACGTTGAGCGGTGGCGAATCGCAACGTCTCAAACTCGTTCGCTACCTCGAAGCGTTCGCGTCCGACAACGCAGTCTCACGCACCGCACAAACGACCGGCGCGCTTCTTCTCCTCGACGAACCCACGACCGGCCTCCACCGCCACGACGTCAAACGTCTTCTCGCCGTTCTCCAAGCGCTGGTCGATCGCGGCCACAGTGTCGTCGTGATCGAGCACAATCTCGACGTCCTGAAATCCGCCGACTGGCTCATTGAAATCGGCCCCGACGCCGGCGCGAACGGCGGCCGCATCGTCGCCGAAGGCCCACCCGAAATCGTCGCGGCGGCCGACACCGCGACTTCCCCGTTCCTCCGCGACGCGTTGAATTCGGGTAACCTAATAGGTTACTTTCCGACCGAACTCGCCGCGGCAGAAGATCGCGGGACGTACGAAATTTTGGCTCCGGTGCGGCTTGGCTCCGGTTTTTTGACCATCACCGGCGCGCGCGAAAACAATCTCAAGAATCTCTCGCTCTCCATTCCGCTGCGCGAGCTCACCGTCGTCACGGGCGTGTCCGGCTCCGGCAAATCCACTCTCGCGTTCGATATCGTGTTCGCGGAAGGCCAGCGCCGTTTCATGGAATCGATGTCGCCCTACGCGCGGCAATTCGTTGAACAACTTCCGCGCCCCGCCGTCGATCGCCTCACCGGAATTCCCCCGACCGTTGCCATCGAGCAACGCGTGACGCGCGGTTCGCGCAAATCCACCGTCGCGACGATCACCGAGGTCGCGCAGTATCTGCGACTCTTATACGCGCGACTAGGCATCCAGCATCATCCCGACTCGGACAAGCCCGTTGAACCGCTTTCGCTCGGTCAGCTGAAATCGCTGCTCAGTCGCGTGCTCGCCACCCCAAAGGCTCGTCGCGCGAAACATCTTTATCTCTGCGCTCCGTTGATTCGCGGTCGCAAAGGCCACCACCAGCCGATCGCCACGTGGATTGCGAAACAAGGCTACGAGCTCATGCGCGCCGACGGCGAGCTCACCCGCGCCGAAGCGTTTCAAAAACTCGATCGTTACAAAGAGCACGACATCGAAGTCGTCGTC
>CBRAFL010000253.1:0-8234 GCA_967755055.1 uncultured bacterium | reverse complement strand
CGGATTGGCGGGGAAATTCATTCAGAGAAGGATTTGAATCACTGAGCTCTGGCGCGGCGAAGCCATACACCCGATACAAGTTGAACCACGAAGACACAAAGGCACAGAGAAGCAGTCGTACCGATTTTATCTCCTTTGTGTCTCGGTGTCTTTGTGGTGAAAGCTTTCTCCGGTTTACTTTGAGTGCGCCTGCCAGCGGGCATTTTTTCCACTCGCTCACGCTCGCAGCCACGACCGTTCGTTCATCGGCTCCGTCGAATTATCCGAACACCAAATGACTCCAGCGCCACGGTGCCCGTGCACGGTTTTCCGGAAAGCAGATCCGCTCCCGACCAGTCTGCGAAATCCACGCTGCCGGACGTCGCGTCGTGATTGATCACGAACAGGAATTCGCTGTCCGCCTGCGAACGCACCGCCACTTCCACTCCCGCACTCGCGGTCAATGGCGCGACAATTCCGCGCGGTCGCAGCAAGCCGTCGAAAAATTTCTTGAGATACTCGCGCGTCGGTTGCGTGGCGACGTAACACGCCTCGCCTTGACCAAAGGCATTGAGCGTGACCGCCGGCTGCCCCGCGTAAAATCCTCGCCCATACGTGGCGAGCACGCGGGCTCCGCGCGGATGCAACAGCTCGCAAAACTTCTCGCAGGTAATCTCAGCCGCCTCGCCCGCTTGGCGCAGGAAATTCGTTTCACCCGGCAGGAGTGGCTGCCACTCCTCGACTACAAGCCCAAGCACATCCTGCAACAACGCCGGATAGCCGCCCGTCCAGATGTGTTCCCGCTCATCCACGACGCCGCTGAAATAACTCATGATCAGCAATCCGCCTCGCTGCACAAACGCTCTCAACTTTTCCGCCTGTGCGCGTGAAAGCTGATACAACGCCGGCGCCACCACCACGTCATAGTTGTCCAACGCGTGATCGGGATGCGCGATGTCCACCGGCACATTCAAGTCCCACAACGCGCCGTGGTAGTGCTGAACAATTTCCTGATAATCGAAAGCCATCGGCTTGGACTCGAGTTCCAGCGCCCACCGATTTTCCCAGCTCACCAGCAACGCCACGCGTGCACTTGTGCGGGCGCCTGCGACGTCGCGGAGTTGTTTCAACTCGGCACCGAGTTCGCGCACTTCCCGATGCACGCGACCATCCGGACCATAATGCGGCACCATCGCGCCGTGGAATTTTTCCGCGCCCGCCTTCGCCGCGCGCCACTGGAAAAACATCACGCCGTCCGCTCCGCGCGCGACCGCCTGCCAGCTGAACGAACGCATCTGGCCGGGCGCTTTCAGCACATTCGTCGGCCGCCAGTTCACTTGCGAGGTGACTTGCTCCATCAAAATGAACGGCAGCCCACCGCGCAGCGATCGAAACAGATCATGATTGAAAGCGGACGAGCGTGCCGCCGCCAATCCTGTCGCAGGATCTGGATACGCATCCCACGCGACGATGTCCACGTGTCGATACCACTCCCAGTAATCACTCGGCCGATTAAACGTCATGCCGTTCGTCGTCACCTTCGCGTCGGGGAGTTCCGCGCGGATCGCCTCAACTTCTCCGACGATGATGTCGCGCATCGCATCGCTCATGAACCGCTGGTAATCGAGCGTCTGGCCGGGATTGCGCAGCGTCATCATCTTCCGCGGCGGCATGATTTCCTCCCATGCTCCATACGCCTGGCTCCAGAACGCCGTGCCCCATGCATCATTCAATGCGTCGAGCGTACCGTGCCGTTTCTTCAACCAGCCGCGGAAGTCGTTCGCGCAAACATCGCAGAAGCACTCGTAGCTGTGACAGCCGATTTCATTGCTGATGTGCCAGAGCGAAACCGCCGGATGCTTGCCGTAGCGGCGCGCGATTTGACGTGAAAGATTTGCCGCCGCCGCGCGATACGCCCGGCTGTTGGGGCAGTAGTGCTGACGCGATCCGATCGAGTACCGCGTGCCGTTGAGATCGACCGGAAGACTTTCCGGATGCGCGAGACTGAACCACGCGGGTGGCGACGCCGTCGCGTTGGACAAACAGACCGACACTCCTTCCGCCCACAGCAAATCGATCACGCGATCCAGCCACGCGAACTCAAAATTCCCTGGCCGCGGCTCGAGTTTCGCCCAGGAAAAAATCGCCACGCTCACGAGATTCACCCCTGCTTCGCGCATGAGCCGCGCGTCTTCGTGCCAGATTTCCTCGGGCCATTGCTCGGGGTTGTAGTCTCCTCCGTAGAGGAGACCGGCGGGAAGTTTCGGGGCGATGGCGGAGAGCGGCGGAAAGTTCACGAGAAAAAGAGAACGAGATTTGCCGACGGAATTCGCGCGAGGCGAGCAATCAACGGCTACGCGCGTCGGGCCAATTCATTGCGGCTGACGGCGTGCAACAGCGGCTGACCCGCGAGATAGCGGGCGAACTCATCAACCATCGCCTCACCCATTCGTCGACACTCACGTCCCATCGATCCCGCAATATGCGGCGTAAGAAAAACATTCGGCAAATCGTAGAACCGTGATTCGGGCAGCGGCGGCTCCGGGTCGGTCACATCGAGGATCGCCTGCACGTCCGGCCGGGCCTCGAGCAATTCGATGAGATCATCCTCATTCACCAACGCCCCTCTCGCGGTGTTGATAAACGTCGCCTCGGGTTTGAGCAGTCGAAGAAGCCGTGCATTCACCATTCCCACCGTGTCAGGCACGAGTGGCGCATGAAGCGAAATGACGTCGGAACGTTCGAACAGCTCTTCGAGCGAACACCGTTTGATACCTAGCTCCGCTCCCAGCTCCGCCGGCGCATAGGGATCATACGCCAAAATCGTAATATCAACGCCGGCCAGCCGTCGCGCCACGCTGAGTCCCACGAGTCCAAGCGAAACGAGTCCAACCGTCGCGCCGTATCCGCCGGGAACGGACTGAATCTTGGGAAAGCTGCGCGATGTCCGCACTTCAGCGGCCAGTCTCCAGGCGCGCTTGAGCGAGAGCAGGATCGTGCCGGTCGCAAACTCAGCGGTGGGAATCGCGTTCACCGCCGCGGCATTGACGATCACCAAGTCCCTTTCCCAACACGCGTCCGTCACCAGAAAGCGCAACGTGCCCGCCGCGTAAAACACGGCGCGCAGCCGTGGCATGCGTGCCAGCAGCGCGGAGTCGAGCAGGGGCGCGCCCCAACCGGTGAAAAGCACATCAACCTGATCGAGCCACTCGGGCGAACTCGCGACAAAATCACTGGCGCTCATCGGAGCCTGCCCCAGGACGCGTGCGTGGCGTCTCACCGCGGCAACGCACTCCTCGCCGTAAACGTCGCCGAAATGCTCCGGGTTTAAAACGAATGTCGCATTGATCATGATACAGCTGGAGCTGACGATGCGGTTGCCCGCCGTCGGGTGAGTTCGGTTTTGATTTCCGACGCCTGCGCCTCGTCCAGATTATAGCGGCGAATACAAATGAGAGCGATCAGCGCGCCGATGAACGGAGCGAGGAAGTAACTGAATTTCATCAATTCCAACGTGTGCGCCGGCTGCGCGCCGAGCTTCGCGTTGAAGCCGATCCACACGAGAACGAAGCCCCCGAGCAGCGCGCCGAAAGACATCCCCGCTTTGTCGAACCAGCTCAGCACCGACGCGAAAAGCGCTTCGCGGCGCAGGCCCGTTTTCCATTCATCGTAGTCAGCAATGTCGCCGAGCATCGCAGACGCCATCAAAGTCATGCCGGAACTGGAGAGCCCATTCGCCCCGATCACGATCAGCTGAAGCCACGGTTGACCGGGTTGATAGAGAATTAATTTAGACGCACAGCCGGCCATCAACACCGCCGCGGCGAGTTGAAACACGCGTTTCTTGCCGAGCCGCCGGGTCAGCCACGGATAGAGCAGCAATGACCCAATGATCGCCGCCACGTGGTACGACGATCCCACGAAACCGAACGCGACGGCGGAAGCTTTCACGTCACCGCCGAAGACGTAGTAAACGTTCATGTAGAACGCCAGCATGCTGACGATGTTGTAGCTGAAGCTCACGACGAAGCGCGCAACGAGCAGCGTGACGAAAGGTCGATTGTCTCGCACAGCGCGCAGACTGGCGAAAAGCGGAAGTTGCGGCTGGTGCGCCGCGACGCGGGCGTAGTGCCTTTCTCGACACAGAAAAACGGGCAGCAGCCCGGCCGCAAAAAATATCGCCGCACATCCGCCGGTCACCCAGCGCAAGCCGGAGACGGTGTCCCCGAAATACGCGAGCTGCGTGAGCGGGAACAGCCACTGGCTCAAAATCTGGAAAGCAAAGCCGAACGACTGCATGATGCCCATGAGCCGCGTGCGTTCGTGATAATCGTCGGTTGCTTCGATCGCGAGGCCGGCGAGCGGCATCGCGAATAGCGAGTGCGCCACATAGAACGCGAGCGACACGACCAGCAGGTGAAGGAACAGCGCGTGCTCAGACGCGTATCGCGGAAACCACCACAAGGCGCCGAACAAGATTGAAAGTGGCAGCGCGGAGCCGGCGATCAATGGAAGGCGGCGTCCCCAGCGGGAACGAAAATTATCAGAGAACTGCCCGATGATGGGATCGAGCATCGCATCCCAAAACCGTTGAATGAAAACCACGGTGCTGATCAGCGCCGGGTTCACGCCCATCGTGACGTTGTAAATCGGACTCACCAACACGTGGAGCGTGAGGTGCGAGCCTTCGACCACCACCTTGCCCGCACCGAGCCCGATCTTTTCCCGCAATGGCACGCGATCAGTCGGAGTGGCGTCGGAGGACATGATCGGTGGAACGGGAGCAGAAGTCGGCATGCAGGTAAATCGTCCAGTAAGCGGATTTGAGACGCGGAGGGCAGGACCGGCTATCCGGTCCTGCCCACACTGCACATCAAACTGTGACTGCCGATCAGAAGTTATACGTCATCGTCAATTTCGTGTTGAGCGGCGTGCCGACCCAAACGTTCTGACGACCCGTGCTCGACTGGAGATAATCCTTGTCGAAGAGATTATCGATATTGAGCTGGGCGCGCCAATTCGGATTGATGCGATAAACAATGCTCGCGTTGACCAATGTCCGCGAGGGCAGCCAGAAGGAAGGCTGCACGCGGATGATGTTCGTCGGCGTGCTGGCAGAGGTCGCGCCACCGGCGTTGTCGCCCGCGCGCTTGCTGAGATAATCGGCGCCGATGCCGAAGGACAGGCCGGTCAGCGGGCCGGTCTTCAACGAGTAGTTGCCCCAGAGCGCAGCGGATTTTTCAGCCGTGCCGCGGAAGGGAAGACCATTCGCGTCGCGGTTGCGCATCACCGTGCCGTTGCCGACGAGGGAGAAACTGGAAGAAACGGCGTAGTTGAACTCGAGCTCAACGCCATGGGCGAGACGGTCAGAGAAGAGCGGCGGCAGGAGCGGGCTTGGCACCGGGTTCGCGCTGTTCGCCGGATTCGGAATCGAGAAATTGTTCTGCTTGATATCGAAGTAGGCCAGCGTGGTCGTCAGGCGATTGTTGAAGAGCCGGGCGCGAAGACCGACCTCGTGCTGCTTGCTGGTCTGCGTATCGAACAAGTTGGTATTCCTGGACGTGGCGGTGACCGTCGGGTTGATCGCGCTGGTTTGCTTCGAGTAGCCGTAGTAGAGCGCGAGATCAGGCAGGATTTTGAAAACCAAACCGCCGGAAGGGAGCGTCGCTTCCGGAGCGACGTGGCCGCGCATGTTGCGCAACACATCGTAGTTCTCGCTAAAATACCAATCTTTCGAGATGCCGGCGGTGAGCAGCAGCCGCTCATTGAAGAGCGCGATCGTCTCGTTGAGATAAACCTGCTGGTCGCGATAGTAACGCGTGTTGATGCCCGTGATGTTCGTCAGCGTGTACGGCGTGTAGACGTAGCTGAGAAGATTCTGCGGAGAAGTGACGGTGAAGTTCTGGTTCTTCTCGTTGTTCGTCGCGGCAAAGTTCACGGCCCAGCCGGCAACAGTGGTGGACTTCAATGTTTCGTTTTTAAACTCATACACGAAGTCATTCTGAAGATTGGCGTACGTGCGGTCCTGATTGTTGACGCTGCCACCGAGGGTGAATTGAGGCGCGGCGTTGAGCGTGCCGTTCCACACGGTGAGTCCGGTCGCCGGATCAACACTCGTGACCTGCTGCGCTGCAATGCCGCCGATGTTGAGCTGAACAGAAGTCGCCGTGGACTGAATCACATTGGCCGCGACGCGCATCGAAAAATGATCGCTGAAGCTCGTCGTGAAAAAGGCGCGGTAGTGTTGTCCACTCTGGTGACGCGTGATGTCGTCGCGCTGGGCGCTGAAGTCGCGCGGGAGACCTTCGAGTGTTTGCCAGTGACCGGCCGAGGTGGCGTAGAGCGAAATCGGAATGCCCGTGAAATTCAGCGCGCGCCAGTTGTAGACTTCAGCCTGCACCGTCAGCTCGGTGGCTGGACCGAAACGGTAGGTGACCATCGGCATCGCAATGAAACCCTGGTGAAAATTGTGATCGCCGTAATCGTCGGCGTCCTGCGCCGCACCCACCACGCGAACCGCCAGCTTGCCGGGCGAAACGACGCGGTTCACATCAACTTCACCGCGCGTTGAAGAGTACTGGCCGATTTGCCCCGAGATCGAACCGCGGTTCGCGAAGATTGGCTTTTTCGAAACGAGATTCACCGTGCCGCCAGGAATGCCTTGCGGAGCCATGATGGCGTTGGGGCCTTTGACGACTTCGATGCGATCGACGATCACCGGGTCAACGTTGGCGAAAGAGAAATAACTGAAGCCGTCAACCGTTGCGCCGTCATTCTGGAAACCACGAATCGTTGTGCGATCCTGCGCATTCGGAATGGTGGACTCGTAAACACCAGCGACATATTTCGCGGCTTCGACGACGCGGGTCGCGCTGATGTCTTCAATCAAATCGCGCGTGACGACCGAGACACTTTGGGTCGCATCGAAGAGCGACAGACGTACCCGAGTGCCGGAAGTCGCTTCGGTGGCTTGGTAGCGCGCGGTCGCAGCGCTCGACACCGTAAAGGGCGAGAGCATCACGACTTCACCGACGGCGGGAGCAGCCGGTGCGGTGGGGGTTTGAGCGGAGACGGTCAGAGGCAAAACAAGCGCCGCGATCAGGACGGCACGAGTCAGCGAGGATGGGTAGGCACGATCCTTCATGGAGTTCATAGGTTCTATTTTACGGGTGTAGCTTCCGCGAAATGCTCCGCGAGAAGTTTAGGGTCGCGCTACATTCCGCCGTTGCTCCGCCCACGCAAAGCCGTTGTCACTATTGCGTACAGTATGCCGCTCCTTTCCTCCCGCCCCACCATGCGGTCCATCGCTGCCGCCGCCAAAGTTTGCCCGATGACGGTCTCGCTCGCACTCCGCAATGACCGCGGTGTTTCGATGGAAACGCGTGCGCGTATCCAGGATTTGGCGCGCACGATGGGTTACCGGCCGGATCCGATGCTCACGCATCTGATGCAACACCTGCGGTCCCATCGCAGCACGAAGGCCGGGGTAAATCTCGCGATCCTCTCCACGCTTGATGCTCCGTTTGTTCACCGTCTGACGAACGGAGCCATGGCGCGGGCCGCGCGCCTGGGTTACGTGCTCGACCAAATTGCGCTGCGACAGTTCGCCAACAAACCCGCCGCACTCACGCGCATCCTCGTGGCGCGCGGCGTCGCAGGAGTACTACTCGCACCTTCGGCCGAGCCGATGGATTACAGCGCGTTGCTCGACTGGAAAAAATTCGCCGCCGTGGCGATGACCTATTCGGTGTTTCAACCACGGGTGCATCGCGTGGTGACGCACCATTTCGACAATGCGGTAAAGGCGTTCGCACTGCTGGAGCAGCGTGGCTTTAAACGACTCGGCCTGGCGATGACGCAGGACATGGAATTCCGGGCGAATCATTCCTACAGCGGCGCATATTTTCGGACCGGCCGTACCGGAAGCCAGCTGGCGCCTATTCTTTTTCTGGATACGATGAGCCGTCGCGGAATCCAGACGTGGTTCGATAAATTCCGTCCGCAGGCCATCGTCGTCGCGAACGCGCACCAAGTGCGCTCGGACCTTCTGCCCACACTCGGCGCAAAACGTTGTGCGTCGACCGCGTTCGTCTGCCTCGACTATGACAAAGAAACGGGAATCGCAGGAACGGATCAGCTGTTTGAAACCATCGGCAGCCACGCCATCGACGCGCTCGTCGCGCAGATTCACCGCAACGAGCGTGGGTTGCCCGCGCATCCGACGATCAGCATGGTCGAAGCGCAATGGACGGAGC
>CBRAFL010000252.1:0-8234 GCA_967755055.1 uncultured bacterium | reverse complement strand
CCGGAGTTTCGAGCATCAGACATCGAACATCAGACATGCAGCAGGCACGGAGGCCGCCGCTACGTGGGTAGGGCGAGGCGTCCCGCCGTGCCGCGATCGAAGGTCAGTCATGTACGATGTGTGATGTGTGATGTCTGATGTTCGGAGTCCGGAGTTTCGAGCATCAGACATCGAACATCAGACATGCAGCAGGCACGGAGGCCTGCCGCTACTAATTGGGCGAGGCCTCCCGTCGTGCCGGGTCCGAAGATCGGATTCTGAACATCAGACATCACACATCCAACTTCAGACATGCGTAGCCGCTACGCCATCACGGCGCTTTCACGCCGTCCGGCTTAAAGCCGATCGCGTCGAGCGCGGGTTGAATCTCGCGGTTGGCCATGAAATATTTCCAGACGAGTCCACTGCGATAATTCTCAATCATGACTGTAATCGGCGCCTGGTTGAGAGCCATGTAAGCGGGTTCAAACCAATTCTGCGTCTGGTTAAAACCGTCGTAGAATCCATAAATTCCCCACGTTTTTGCGCCGAGGTCGCGGTAGAAATGTTTGAGCGCGGCCATCGATTCTTCCGGCGTGTAGGGCATCGACGAAAGCGCCGCCATGCAGTTGATCGTGCCGTTGTCATCACGCGGCAACGCCCGGCCGCCGCCGCTGTTGATTCCCGCGGACAGCCCCCAGCAATCAGCGCCGTAGCCGATAAACTTTCGTGGGTTCTCGATGCTATAGGCCTGGCTGATGCGGGCGATCGCGCGGTTGTTTTCAAAATAATTTGTGTATTGATCGCGCCGCCCGCGTGGGTCGAAGCCCATGTAAGAGAAATGGGTGAAGAATAAATCCGCGCCGTTGCCTTCGCCGACCTCCAGCTTGATTCCATAATAACTGCCGCCGTTCAGGTAATGATCGCCCTGTGTCGTCCGGCTCCAGCCCTGGCGATATGTCACCGCCTGTTCGGAGGTGCCCGCCCAACCGGTGTGGTACATACTCGCGGGCACCGCGTGCGTCGGCGAAGCGATCGCGAGCAGGTAAATAATCATGGCCTCATTCCAACCCACCAGCGGATGGTTGATGTAGAAACCATGATCCGGAGACCAGTGCCAGTAGAGTACGTTGCTGTCGGGAGTTTTTCGATACCAGTCCCATTCCACCTCGCGCCAGAGCCGGGTGATCGTTTCGCGAATTTCGTTCTCCGCCGACGTCTCACGATTGAAATACTGCCGCGCGGTGAGCAAACCCTGCATCATGAACGCGGTTTCCACGAGGTCGCCGCCGTTGTCGTACTTGCCGAAGTACGGGATGGCTTTGCCGGTGTCGCCGTTGATGAAATGCGGCCACACTCCGTGAAACCGATCGGCGCTGGCGAGGAAGCGTAGAATTTTAAGGAGGCGCTCCGCGGCTTGATCACGCGTGACAAACTGCCGCTCGGTCGCGACGACGAGCGCCATCACTCCGAACCCGTTTCCACCGAGTGCGAGGAGGTTTTCATCACCCGGCAAAACTTCAGGAGCGAGACCAGCGTGCGGGTGGCCCGCGTCCCAATAATAGCGGAAGCATGCCTCCTGAACCATATCGAGTAACTCGGTATCGTTCAGTGCGCGCGTGCTGGCGTGCGCCGCGGAGGATGGCGCTGATTCGTTGCCCGTAACATCGAGCGCGGTGACGCGGTAGTGCGCTTGCTTGGACGGCTCTCCGACGAAATCGCTGAAACGCGTTCGCGAACCTTGCTGAGTCCCGACCGGCTGGAATTTTTTTCCGTCCAGCGAGCGATAAATCCGGTAAGACAGAAGATCGGGCGCGCTGCTGGCTTTCCAGCTCACGTCAAAATGCCGCTCGTAGCCCCGTACCGCGACATCGGTGGGAACGGGAGGCGGAGTGACGTCATCCGTCGTGCCGTCGCGAATCTGGAAATCGTCGAGGTACAACGTGTGTTCCGCGTTGTCGTCGAGGCCCTGCATGAACGCGACGCTGAGGAAATCACGTGACTTGAATTTGTTGTCATCGGTGCCGTTGTAATTTGGCGACTTGAATCCAGTAAACGGGTACTTCAGCTGAACCCACTGGCCGGCGGGAATACGTTCCTTGCCGCTCACGAGCGGGATGGAGGGCGTTCCTTCTTTTGCGGTGTCCTGCAAAAATAGCCGCGGTGTATTGGCCGCGGTGATTTCGGTTTCGGAGAAACACCAGAACGAAATCATGTCGCCTTCAAAGCGAAAGGGCCGTGCGTATCGGCGTGGAATTTCCAACGTCATGCGCCAGTCACCGCCCGGCGCGGACCGCCATTTCAGTCGCAGCGCGTTGGGTGGGCTCACGAAGTGCTTCGTCTCCACCGGAAATTTATTGTCGTTTAATTCCAGCGTGCTCGGCGCGACGAGGTAACTGTTACACGCGTCGTAGCCGCCATCGGGCAGGCTGTTGTCGAAGATGACGTGGCGGTCGTAGGTGGTCTGTGCAGCAGCGGCGGTGGCGAGTAACACGACGATACAGGAGGTGATAAACGATTTCATAAAATTATCTTTTGACGGTGAAAGTTATTTTCTCAGGGCCGGCGAACAGGAGGATTTCGCCCTCTTCCAAGATGCGCCGGCCGTCGTTGTCGGGGAATGACAGGTCGCGCATCGGCTCGATTGCGAAACGAAAGACACGGCTCGCTCCCGCTGGAATCGAGGCCTGCTCGAAATGTTTCAGCTCCTTCAGCGGACGTGTGATGCTCGCCGCCGGATCGCGGATGAACCACAGGACAGTCTCGATGCCGTCGCGTTCTCCGGTGTTGGTCACGGTGACTTCGGCAGCGAGCGTGTCGTCCGGTCCAACTGCCGGGCGGGTGAGACGGATGCGGCTATAAGTGAAATTCGTGTAGCTGAGCCCGTGTCCGAATTCGTACTGCGGCGCTGTATCAACATCCTGGTACGCGCCTTCCCGGCCCGAGCGTGCGCGCGGCCGCATCTGGTGATAGAGCGGGATTTGTCCAGTTGTGCGCGGCCACGTCACCGCAAGCCGGCCGCACGGATTGCGTTTTCCCAGGAGAACATCCGCGAGCGCTGCAGCCGCGCGACTGCCGCCCTGCCACGCGGCAACGATGGCGTGGATCTTAGCGTCGATCGCGTGCAGCTCGATGGGCCGACCCGAAATAATCACGAGCCCGACTGGCTTTCCTGTTGCGGCAACGGCGAGCGCCAGTTCCTCCTGCCGCCCGGGGAAGCGCAGGGTGGAGCGCGATGCGTTTTCGCCGCTCATCCATTGCTCTTCACCGAGACATAGAATGACGACATCGGCCTCACATGCCGCGGCGATGGCGGCTTCGAAGTTGACGGAATCTTTTCCTTCGGTGTCGCAACCTTGCTCGACGCGCAAAGCAACGCCGGCGGGAAGTCGTTCGCGCAGCGCTTGGGCTAGCGTCGGTGTTTCTTGTGGCAGACCTTGCTGCGCCCAACTGCCAAGCAACGCGGCTCGATTTTCCGCGAGTGGCCCGATCAGCGCGATTTTCGAGTAGCGCAGGCTTCCAGCCTGCATCCGATGGACCAGCAGGCTGGAAGCCCGCGCTACGTGATCGGCTGTCGTCAGCGGCAGCACGCCGTCGTTTTTCAGCAGCACGATCGAGCGTGCGGCGAACTCCTCGGTGAGATCGAGTTGCTCGCGCGTTGGCGCGGCACTGGTGAGCGCGGAAGCTTCGATGAAAGGATGTTCGAACAAACCTTGCTCGAACTTTAAGCGCAGCACGCGGCGTACGGCTTCATCCACCGCAGCGAGAGGAACACGTCCGCTCTCGACCAACGCGGGAAGATGTTTTCGGTAAAGTCCGTCGGCCATGTCGAGATCGACGCCGGCGAGCAGGGCTTTTTGGACAGCGTCGCTCTCGTCTGCGGCGAATCCCTGCTGGATCAACTGTTGCACAGCGTTCCAGTCGGAGACGACTAGTCCGCTAAAATCCCAGCGCTCGTGGAGAATTTCGGTCAGAGTGAAACGATTCGCGCTTGTCGGCACGCCGTTGAGGTCGTTGAACGCGCTCATGACCGTGCGGGCGCCGGCGCGCACGCCGGCTTCGAACGGCGGGAGGTGCATTTCCCAGAGGCGCTGCGCTGTAACCTCGGTCGAGCTGTAATCACGACCCCCCTCCGACGCACCGTATCCGACATAATGTTTCAGGCAGGCGGCGATCCCATTGGAGCCGTTCTGATAACCCTCGATCGATGCGACGGCGAACACGCTGCCGGCAAACGGCGATTCGCCGAACGTCTCCGCAATTCGTCCCCAACGTGGATCAACGCAATGATCCACCATGGGCGCGAACGTCCAATCGACGCCCTGTGCGTGTGCCATTTCTGCGGCGACGCCGCACGCGCGACGCACGAGATTGGCGTCCCACGCGCATGCCTGCGCGAGTGGGATGGGAAAAATCGCCCGGTAACCGTGAATCACGTCGGCGCCAAAAATCGCGGGAATGCCGAGTCGCGATTCCTTCACCGCGCGGCGTTGGAGTTCGTTGCGCAGGGCGAGATCGGCGGGGCCGTTGAGAATTAACGAGCCGTACGTCGGACGAAATTCGTCAGTGCGGAGCTGGAGATTATTCGGATTCGTATCGCCTACACCGCATTGGTGGAGCTGATCGATTTTCTCCTCGAGCGTCATGCGCAAAAGCAAATCAGCGACGCGTGCCTCGAGCGGTAGGTCGGCTGGGCTACCTGATTTTTTCATGGCGGCGAGAGACGGAGCAACTTCGGTGGCGGCGCAGAAAACGGACGCTCGGTTTCGCGACCATCAGGCCAGCGAATTCGCAGGAGGACCGGCAGAGCCGAATCCGGATAACCGAAGAACGCCGTCGCGCCCGACTGCGTTAAATAGCCTGAGCCTGCGCTGACTTCAGCGACCTGAGTGGAACCGTCAGCGAGCTGCAACGTGAGCCGGGTGCCGACAGCCGTGGGATTTCCTGGTCTACCGCGCAGTGCCACGCCGAAACTGTGACGACCGGGTTGACCGCGATTAAGAAACGTCAGCGCAATTTCATTGCTGCGCGTCACGAAAACATCCGGCCGACCATCTTGATTGAGATCGGACACGGCAAGCGCGCGAGCGTCGCCGGGCACAATGAATCCGCTCTCTGTCGTCGGCACTGGAGTGAAACCTCCGGCGCCATCGCCGCGTAGCAGCCAGCCGATGCCGCCGTCAAACCGCCCCGTTTCTGGAATCGGCGTATAGGAATTTCCAACGAGCATGAGGTCAGCGCGGCCGTCCCCGTCGAAATCGCCCGCTGCGATGCCATGGACCGGTGCGATCTGAGCGAGCCGCGGCAGCGGTGCAAAACGATAAGTGCCGTCGCGCTGCGAAAGAAAAACCCCGCTGCGAAATTCCGTCGCCGCAAACCGCGTCGCTGCGGCCAGCGTAGCCGCTGGAAACACCTCCTCGAGCGTAGCGTGCGCGTAAGACTCGGTCGTAGGAAAGCGGCGCGCCAGCGAAGGGAATGCTGCCACCAGCGTGTCGCGAGTGCGCAACGGATACCATTTGCCATTCTCGGCCTGCGCCTCGACGAGTTGCGGAGCCGAGCCTTCGAGCACCACGTTCGCGTAGAGCACGGCCGGCTCGGTGGCGGAAGCGTGGTAACGCGTGTTCAGGCCGACGTTGCCGGCCACGTAATCCGGACGGCCGTCGCCGTTAAAATCGGCGGCTGCCAGTGAGCGCCACCAGCCGGTGCCAGCGGAGGCAAAGCCAAGTTTTTCAGTCACATCCTCGAAACGGCTTCCGTTCACATTGCGATAGCACGCGACAAGACCCCAGTCGTAAGCGACGAGCAGATCGGGCCAGCCGTCGCTGTCCACATCGCTCCAGAGCGCGGCCGAGACCATGCCGCGCGCTTCGAGCGAGGGTGCGAACTGCGCCGTTACGTCGACGTAGTGTCCGTCGCGCCACGCGAGCAATGCGCTGCGCGGCGCTTGCGGATAATTACCCGGCACGACACGCCCGCCGACAAACAATCCGAGTCGGCCGTTGTGCTCGAAATCGGCGGCAGTTACCGCGCCTGTGCTAATCGGTAGCGCGGGAAAAATCCCAGCGGCAGCGGGCGCAAACCGACCGCGACCGTCATTGATGAAAACGTGCGGCTGGTAAGCGGGAGCGCCAGCCGGAGCTGCGACGCCGGCCTTGGTCACCAGCAGGTCGAGATCGCCGTCGGCATCGAGGTCCAGGGCGAGGATCGGTCCGTCGGCCACCGCAACATTTTCCTCAAATAGAGTTCCACCGTAGACAAGAAACTGGCCACCGCCGAGATTGGACAGGAGATGGCCGGACTCGCCGGACACTCCGCCCAAAGCGAGATCGTCTTCGCCGTCGCCGTCAAAGTCCGCGACGGCGACCGAAGGGCCAGGTCGGTTTAAGCGGAAAGGCAGCAGGGCCTGACGAGTCAGTTCATTCAACGGCAGCTCGTGATTGGCGACGTCGAGATTCTCAGCTCGTCCGGCTTCGGTGAACAATGAGGGCGGCCGCGGTGGAGGTGGCGCGGCCGCGGCGGTTGCGGGTTCGGTGATGGTGTAGCGCCGGTCAGCGGCGAGGTCAGTGAACGTCTGACGGCGACCGCTGGGCCACTCTACGGTCAGCTGCTGAATGACGACGTTGGTGCCGAGGCCAAAGTGCACGATGGGCTCGCTCGTGGAGAGATAGCCGCGAGCGAGAGTGAGCGTACGCATCTGCGGACCGTCGGCGGTGACGATCCGTACGGTGGCTCCGATGCCGAAGCGATTGGACACGGTGCCACGCAAATCGAGCACAACCGCATGACCCGTATCCGCGTCATTGCGACACGCGGTGAGTTTACCATCATAGCTGGCGAAAACGAGGTCGAGGTCACCGTCCCCGTCGAGATTGCCAAACGCCGCGCCAAAGCCGACCCCGAGGTGATCGAGCCCCCACGCTGTGCTGACGTTTTCAAACCGCAGGTCACCGAGGTTGCGGAAGGCCAGGTGCCGCTCAGCCAGCGTCGGGCTCATCTTCATAATTCGGATACGCTCAGCTGTGCTTGAGGCGTTCATGGAACGTTGAACGAGGTCGGCGTTGTGGAATTCGCGCGCCATGCCGTTGGTGAAATAGGCGTCGAGCCGGCCGTCCAGATCGAGATCTTCGAACCGGACGCCAAACGTCCAATCGGTCGCCTGCAGGCCGGCCAGCCGCGCGGCCTCGAGCACGCGCCCCGTGCCCGTGCCGAGGAAAAGTACATTCTGCATGTATTGCGGCGCGGCGGTGGGATATTGCTCGTCGTCAGGCAAAGCACTCCGGAGTTTCGCCATGCCGCGCTGGTCCTTGTAACGCGTGGTGGCTGCCATGTCGGCGACGAGCAGATCGAGATGACCGTCGTTGTTCAGGTCGCCCAAGTCGGCGCTCATCGAAAAGTGCGGCGTATGCGGAACGACCGCCGAGAGCACATTGGTGAAGGTGCTGTTGTGGTTGTTGTGATAGAGTTGGTCGGGCTCCTTGAAGTCGTTTGCGACGTAAAGATCGGGCCAGCCGTCCTCATCATAGTCCCACCACGTGGCGGAATGCCCCTGCGTCTCTCCCGTGATCCCGGCGGATTGGGTGACCTCGCTGAAGGTCCCGTCACCGCTGTTGTGATACAGATGGTCGCGCTGGCCGTTGGGATGGTGCTCGGCGTCCAATAGGTTGGTCTGAACGTAAACGTCGAGCCAGCCGTCGCGATCATAGTCGCAAAACGCCGCCATGTTGGAGGCGTCGACCAGCGCGAGACCACGCGCCGCGGCCTCCTCGCGAAACGTGCCGTCGCCCTGATTGAGGTAGAGGAGATTTGCTGCGCCAAAGCGGCAGACGTAAAGATCGAGTCGGCCGTCATTGTTCACGTCGGCAAAGGCCACGCCCTGTTTCCACGCGCCCACTGGACCGGCGACGCCCGCATGCTCGGTGACGTCTTCGAAACGAAAGCCGCCGAGATTGCGAAAGAGATGGTTCGGGCCCGTCTTGCTCGCGACAAAAACATCCGGCCGGCCGTCACCGTCGAAATCGCCGATGGCGACACCTGTGCCGATCGCGCCGGAATTAAACTGATGGTAGAGCTGCCCCCACATCGCTGGATCGTCGTAGAGATTGCCCGCCTTCAATCCGGTCTGCTCTGGCGTTAAGGTCGTGAAGAAAGTCGAACCGCGCGGGCCTGATCGCTGAATCAACGGGACGAACGCTGGGGCAGCAGAACTTTCCGCTGCGGCCGCCGACACAACGCAGATGCCGAAGGCGGTCATCACG
>CBRAFL010000251.1:0-8247 GCA_967755055.1 uncultured bacterium | reverse complement strand
CGTGAGGTGATTGGCGCCCGCTGATCGCGGTCTGCGATCAGGGGACCCCACGACATACTCCGTAGGCGATCAGCCGCAGGGGTGATATAAGGATCTGCCCATTGGCAGATCCCGATTAGCGTTCCCCTCCCTCCGAGTATTTCGACGATAGCCCTGGGGGGAGCGCTACCGGTTTTCGGTGTGAGAAGTTGACGGTTTTGAGAAATCGAAGTCACGTCCGCGGGCCTCGCATTAAAGCATCAACTCGTTTCCAGTCCTAACGAATCGTCTGAATCCAGATTTCGCCATGACCGCAGCCAAGACTTACTATTTTGACAGCAACGCCACCACGAGTGTCGCCCCCGAGGTACTGCAAGCGATGCTTCCCTATTTGACCGAAAAATGGGGCAATCCCTCGAGCCCTTACCGAATGGGTAAAAAGCTCGTGGAGCCGATCGAAGCCGCGCGCGAATCCGTGGCTGCTCTCATCGGCGCCGACTCCACGGAAATCATTTTCACGAGCTGCGGGACGGAGAGTATCAATACCGCAATCACGAGCTGCCTTTACTCACAACCGTCGAAGCGGCACATCATCACAACCGCGGTCGAACACTCCGCGACCAAAAACTGCTGCGCTGCCCTGGAGGAGCGAGGATACGAGGTCACTTACCTTCCGGTGAAGCCTGACGGCTCACTCGACCTCATCCGGTTTGAACAATCATTGCGGCCTGAGACCGCTGTCGTCTCGATCATGTGGGCGAACAACGAAACAGGCGTCCTGTTTCCCATTCAAAAAATCGCGGCCATTTGCCGTGAGCGTGGGATTCTCATGCACACGGACGCCGTGCAGGTGCCGGGTAAACTGAAGCTCGATGTCAACGAACTCGGCGTCGACCTGCTTTCGCTTTCTGCGCACAAGCTCCACGGGCCAAAGGGCATCGGCCTGCTCTATGTTCGCAAAGGCACCCCTTTCCGAGGACTGATCATTGGAGGGCATCAGGAGGAGGGTAATCGGGGCGGCACCGAGAATGTGCCTTACATTATTGGCTTCGGCCGGGCCGCCGAGCTTGCCGGCGCGGTCACGGTTGAATCACAGTGGAAACTCGCGGCCCTGCGAGATACGCTCGAAAGCGAAATATTAGCCAGGATCCCGAACACGGTGCGCAACGGGGCGAAGGAGCCGCGTCTCCCGAACACAACGAGCATCGCATTTGCGGGCGTGGAAGCGGAAGCGCTCCTCATGATTCTGGATCAACTCAGCATCTGTGCGTCGAGCGGGTCAGCCTGCACGACCGGCTCCGTCGCGCCGTCACACGTTTTGACCGCGATGGGGCTAAGTCCGCCCGAGGCGCGCAGCACGATTCGCTTTAGTCTCGATTACGAAACGTCAGAGGAGGACGTCGCCTACGTGATGAGCCATCTGCCACGGGTTGTTGCTGAACTCCGGGCGGCGGCTTCTCCTCGAGCGGCCGCACGATCCCTCAATGCCAAACTCGTCGCTCAAGCCGTGTGATATGGACCAAGGAATTACCGTGACTGAAATCGACCATCAGCTGGCCGGTGTGAAAAGCCGGGACGAGAAATTGCGGGAATACGTCCGTGAGGTGCCGCTGTATCGGTCGGCGACCCAGGCGACCGACACATCAACGTGGACGGAGCTCCTGGCCGCCCTCCCTTTCATCAACAAGCAAGACGTCAAAAGGGATTTCCCAAAAAACTTTCTCCGGGCGGGTCAATCGCTCGACGAGCTCGTGGCTAAAAAATTGGTTGAGATCGAGCATACGGCGGGCACCACCGATAACCGAGCCGATCTGCTGCTCGGCTACGGATGGTGGGCGCGCCAGGAAATGTGGGCGTTGTCGCTCAATGCCGACATCGCGCGCGTTCTGGCGGAAAATCCAGGTGCCCATCGCGTGACGATCTCTTCGCCGGCTTGCAACGGTGACATCACCTACAATGGGACACCTTCCGCCAAACGCAGGACCCTGGGCTCTACGCGGTTTTTGAGTCTTTCGCGGTTTCCGTTTCTACTCAGCACCGCCGACCTGGACCAGATGGTTGCAGAGGCGCTTGATTGGGACCCGGTGTTTTTTGATACCGATCCGGTTTACGCGACGGTCTTCGCTCTTCACTGCGAACGCCGGAAGGTCAAATTTCCGCGGCTTAAGTTCATCATTACGACCTACGAGTACACGAGTGTTCTGCATAAGCGGATCCTGGAGCGAGTATTCGGCGTGCCCGTCTACAATCTCTACGGATCGACCGAAACGGGCCACCTCATGATCGAGCAAGGCGCCGGCGAGATGGTGGCCAGCAGGAACGTCGCTCATCTTGACGTCATCAACCAGGACGACCGCGGGATTGGCGAGTTGGTGGTATCTACGCTCAGTAATGACTACATGCCGCTGCTGAAGTACCGGATCGGTGATCTCGTTGAAGTTCGATCGAACGCAAGCGGCGGCGGCGTTACCTACATTCTCCACGGCCGCGTGCCTGATACGCTGAAGACTCCGGATGGCCGCCGCATTACGACCCGCGATGTCGATCAGTGCTTTGTCGGCTCGACGGGTGTGGCGCACTATCGTCTGCATGAAATCAGTCCTGGAAGTTTTGTTCTGAACACCATTTCAGAGGGCGACGGCGTGACAAAAACCGCGATCCAGGCGGTGGTGGAAAAACTGGAACAGCTGATCCGACCGTCCAGGAAAATTGAGGCGATCCCCGCAAAATTTCTCCTGCCCGAAGCTTCGGGCAAGTTCGTCTTCATCTATCCGTTTGCTCCTTGAGTGCGTGAACCCTCATTCGATCCGACAACGGATTTTGCGGATGGGCACGGATGGAGACTCTGAAGGCAGCCAGTTCGAAAACAGCTCCGGACAGTTGCCGGATTTGTGTAGGTTGCGCGCTTGCCGCGCAACTCCGTGCACATGAACAAACGTGGCGCGACAAGCACGCCACCTACGACGAAGTTATCACCAACCCATTTGTTTTCGCGCAGGAGCGGGAGGATCGCACGTAGGTCAGCGCGCTCGCGCGCGCTCCGCAGATTGCCTCACGCAAAGGACGCAGAGTGCGGAAAGCTCAGAGGCCCGAGCCATGTAGGTGGCGTGCTCGTCGCGCCACGTTTGTCCAACTCGTGCGGAGTTGCGCGACAAGCACGCAACCTACACCACTCGCTCCGAATGCAGCCCGGTCGTTCCGACGTAGCCTCTTTAGGATTGGCTGTCCGAATCGCGAATCAAACCGGCTCGGCGGGGACGCCTCGCCCTACCTAAAAACTAGCTCCCTATTCGTGATGCCTTATCCGAGTGACCTCAGAGACGCTCGCCGCTTTGCCTTTTTTGCTTCGCTCGGTAATCGTCTGCATCGTCGCATGGCCACTCCTCCTCCTACGTCGGCTGCGATGGATCGAAAAAGGGTTCGTCCGTCGACCCCGGAAAGCGGAGCTAATCATGGAGCTGTTTCTGTCACCGACCGGAACCGCGCCTTCTACGACGCGTTATGGTCCCGAACTTACCTGACGCGTCCGTCCCGCTTCAACACCTGGCCGCTGGTTTCATCGCTCCTCCCGGACGTCGCTCATCGACTCGAAATCGGCCCCGGTCTTCGGCCCCGACTTCCCGTCGCTGGCACCCACTTTGTTGATCTCAGCCCAACCGTCGTCGAAAGACTCAACGCCCGCGGCGCGCACGCCCGTATCGGGGAAATTGCGACACTCCCTTTTCGCGACGGCGAGTTCGACCTCGTCGCCGCCTTCGACGTGATCGAGCATTCGGAAAACGACGAAAGCGTTTTTTCCGAGCTGACCCGCGTCCTTGGCGTGCGCGGCCATTTGATCTTTTCCGTCCCTCTCCACCCCCACCGGTGGTGTCGCTTCGACGACGTCGTGGGCCACGCCCGGCGATATACGCCCACGGCATTGCTGGATCTGCTGGCCCGACACGGTTTGACCGTGGAACGGAGCGCGGTCTTCGGCATGCAGTCCAATCATCCACGTTGCCTCGACTTTGCCGTGCTTGGTCTGACCGAACATTTCGAGGTGGCGGTGCGTTGCTACAACTGGCTCTTCTTTCCGCTGGGTATGCTCCTGCAACGACCGTTGCAGCTCGAAAAAGGCCTGATCGATCTCACTGACGTCGACGAAGTCCTTGTCTATTGTCGACGCCGCGCTGTCCCATCCCCTTCGTCCCCCGCGAACGGTACAATTTAAAAAGGGGCATGGTCAGCCATTTTTTCGAGTTTAAGTGTTTCAGGCCCGGAATCTCCTTTCAGTTTTGAGATCGTGATTTGTCATGTCATCCATCGCGGCGAGGATGGGCAGGACGTCTTCGTCTGTATCCGAGTAACATCCCCCGTTGTAGACCGGAAGCAGGACGCTGATGGCGGGTGCGGCGGAGTTCATCTTGGAACGTGAGCAAATCGAGAATTGGGCGATTGATTGAAGCGGTCGGGGTGGGACTGCCCTAATATTTCGGACAGTGGTTCGGGGTAGTTTAGTTGGGATTCAAAGTTGATGGGACCCTCGCTGAGCCGTTATTGTGGACTGAAATGACCGATCAGATCAGCTACAAATTCGAGTTCGAGTCCGGCGCCTGCTTCGATTTCGAGATTCCGACTCGCGGATGGACGGAGTCGGCGGACACGGCTGGCAACGTTCCCCCCGATTGGACCCGGCTCGAGGTGAACCAGTGCGCCGGTTGTCCTCTCTCATCCTCCGAGCACAAGTATTGTCCTGCGGCGGTAGACCTCAGCGCCGCCGCTGCTAAATTTGCTGCGGTAGCCTCATTTGCGCGAGCCCGGGTGACGGTCGTAGTGGGACATCGCACCTTCATTTCCAGCTGCGACATGAACACCGGGGTGCGTTCACTGTTCGGCCTCTACATGGCATTGAGTGCATGTCCGATCGCCGGTCGGATGCGGCCGCTGGCTCTGCGCCATCTGCCGTTCGCCTCGGTCGAAGAAACGATGACCCGCGTAGTGGGCGCTTATTTAATGAAACAGTATTTCCTCGCGGGAACCGGCGGCGAACCTGATTGGGAACTCAAGAAACTGCGTGCGCTCTACGAATCGCTTGAGGAGGTCAACGAGTCGTTGATGACGCGCTTGCGCAAGGCGTCCGAGAGCGACTCCAATTTAAATGCCATGTGTGGATTCGTTTCTTTCGCGCAACTCTACGCCGCTGGTCTCGACGAGTTGTTGGAACAGGAGCAGGCTGACTTTCTCCGAGGCTTCTAGACTAGCGCCTGATCTGCGATCAAGGCAGCAGAAGTTTTAACCACGGATGGACACGAATGGACACGGATCCAGAACCTGATCGAACTTTGTGAACTCGGATTTAGCTCCGAGTCCGGCTTTCGTGTCGTTCGTGTATTTCGTGGTCCATATTCCGGATCAGCGATGATCAGCGGGTAAACGGATCGGAAAGTGTGAACCGCTAATTTACGCTGATCGGCCGCTAATCCGAACCGTCGGTCTCAATGCCTTGAGGTGAATTGGATCGGGACAAAATCAGCGTCCGATTAGCGAAGATTAGCGTGTCGATCCGACGGGGTCAGGCCGAGTTTTGCTGTTTCCCGACTTCTGATCTGCCGGTCTGAACTGCAAAACGATTTGGCTCTCTCGAATATAGCAAAACGCGGCCTGACCCAGTCGGGTCGGTCTTTGGAACGGCCATTTGCTTTCCTCGAAACCAACGGACAGTTTCCCCCGCGTTCAACGCCATGAAAGTGTATTTGTCATCGCTGTCGCTTCTGTTGTCCGTCGTTGGTTCATCAGCGCAAACGCTCAATAGTGAAGTTGAACTCAGTCGCTATGTTGGCATCTATACAGCGCCGCCCTATTATTATTTGGCCGTGACGGTGGATGGCGATGTGTTGAAGGGGGATCCGGCCAGTGGGAAGCCGCCGGGAACATTGCTGCCGCTGCGAGAGAGGGGGCGTTTCCAATTGAAGGAGGCGTCCTTCGAAATACAATTCCTGCAAGACAAGACTGGGAACGTGTATGGTCTGGAGATGACGGGCGGCGGAACGAAGCGGCGGATGCGTCGGACAGACGACGCTGCAGGGAGAGCGTCCATCAAGGCTGTGGCGGTGAACACGGAGACATCCGTGAACGCCCAAGTCTTCAATGGCTATACACGCACCAAGGACTCGGCCGGCAAGTTCCAATCCGAAACCTACGTGGTTGGAAGCGGTGGATTTCAGAGTTCGGGAGTGGTCGATGAGTCCGCCGAGAAGGCGACATTCGAGGAGATTGTGCGCACCTTGGCTCCGGGGCTGGCGAAACAGCGGTACACTCCTGCGCCTTCCGGGGAAAAGGCGGATCTGCTGCTGATGGTGTATTGGGGCGCGACCGCAAGTGATGATCACCCTGCGGTCATTTCGGAGGAGCTGTGGAATCCTACCAGCCACGTTTTTCGCGGCCAGTTGAATCGCCTCAATGCCCGGCTTCTGGGTTTCAAGGACGCGGTAAAAAATGCGCCGGTGCCCGGAATGACGTCGTTGGCGGTCAACGATGTCGTTGAGGATTTAGAAGCGAGCCGTTACTGGGTCGCAGTGGTGGCGCTGGATTTTGAGGCGCTTGTGCGAAGCAAGAGTTTCAAGACGCTTTGGTCGATTCGCTACAATGTAGGCAGTCGAGGAACCAACTTCACCAAAGCACTGCCTGGCATGACCGAGTTTGCCGCCCTATATTTCGGCCGGGATTCCGGGGGCCTGGTGAATCCTGCAATCGACCGAAACAACGGCAAAGAGAGAGTCGAGATAGGTGACATGAAAGTCGTTGAGGACGAGGCCGCCCCGCTTCCTCCGAAAGAGGAATAGGAAGGAAGAAAAAGGGGGCACGTTGTGATTCCCTTGCGCGCATTCGACGAACCCGGCGCTGGCTCAACTGGTATCAACGGTTGGGACGTTTTAACGTTTAAATATTTATCGATAGGTGACGAAAACAACCCGCCAGGAATCCTGCCTGTAATCCTTCACCGGATTGACGAAATTTCTCGGACGATCTCCGAGAACCGCGCGTGTGGCTACGACGAGTCGGACGGCACGGAGGCGTCCCTCCGCACGATCCGTGTCGATCACGCGATGCTACGCGACGGGCTGACTGCACGCGCCCTTGGCCACGGAGCGCGGAAATACCGACAGGGTCAGCCCCTAACCTTTGTGGTAATTTGTTCCGTCGAAGCCGCTACTAGATGGAAGCGGCGGGCGGATCGCAAACGTTAGGGCTGACCCTGTCGGCCGGTACCGGACAAATAGGCGGGGCCATCCGAACCCGGTTGATCCCGCGCATTCCGCTCCGCGCGGGTCCCCCGTCGAAAAGCGTTGAACCGAATACGGTGAAGATGGAAAACGCATCGTCTCCCATGCTCATCACTTTCAACGACCGTGCTTCGGATTGCCTGGTGGTGCAGCGGGTGTGGCGCAGCCGCAGCGAACATGCGGGGGTATTTCATTCCATTGCCGCCTGTCATTGGGGCATTGTCGTCACGCGACTGGACGGCAACGTTTCTCTCACCGTGCGTGGGCCGGAAACAATCGCCACGATGGCCGACTGCCCCGCACAGGGCGAATGGTTCGGTGTGCTCTTCAAACTTGGCAGCTTCATGCCGCTGATGCGTTCCGGCGAATTGCGCGACCGAAACGACGTCACGCTGCCGAATGCGACGAAGCGTTCGTTTTGGCTGAATGGTTCCGCGTGGGAGTTTCCCACGTTCGAGAACGTGGAAACATTCGTCGATCGACTGATCCGACGAGGGCTGGTAATGACCGATCGAACCGTCGAAGGCGCGATTCGGGGAGACCGGCAAAACCTCACAACCCGCACCGCGCAGCGGCGGTTACTTCAAATTACGGGACTAACGCGCGGGACGATCCATCAAATCGAACGCGCCCGACACGCCGCGCAGTTACTGCGACAAGGCGCGGCGATTTTGGATGTCGCCTTTGACGCTGGCTATTACGATCAGGCGCATCTTACGCGGTCGTTACAGCGCTTCATTGGACAAACCCCCGCCCGGATCGCACAGGGAAAAGAGCAGTTGTCGTTTTTGTACAATAAAGACGCCTGAGAATTCGGTAAGCTGGGGTTGTGCCCATGAATCAAAACACAATTACGGGAACGCCGGCTCAATTCTCGCCGACGCCTAAATCAATGACGCGGCTCGGAGCAGGCGTCACGATCCTGGTGGTGCTCTTTCTCGCGTTCGACGGAATCACGAAGGTAATCCGCGTGACGCCCGTGATGGAGGCCTGCGCGAAAATGGGG
>CBRAFL010000250.1:0-8256 GCA_967755055.1 uncultured bacterium | reverse complement strand
GACGCGACCGTCGAGGTATTCTTTCCAGATGTAGAGTTTGCCGCCCCGCACTTCGCCGATCGCCACGGTGCCAGCTGCGGTGCGTTTCCCCGTCGCGATGTTGGTCGTGGCGAACACATATTCGACGGCGAACTGCGCGCCGTCGATCACGACACGATGCACGCGCAGTTTCGTGTCGCGAAAGTCGCGCTTCCAGTCGCGAAAGGTTTTCAGCGCACCTTCGCGCGTGAACCGTTTTCCTGGATACGCGAAGACCGCGCCCTCGTGCAGGGTTGTGAGAAACGCCGTCTCGTCACCTGTCTCCCACGAGCGCGCCTGCTGCTCGATCAGCACCAGTACGGCGGCGCGCGACGGCGCTTCGGCGGCGAGTATTGCACTGCGGCTGCCGAGGATTGCAACAAGACCGAGTACGAGGAGAAGTATGCGGGAATTCATGGTGTGGGCGGAGCGGAGGGCACGGTGCCAATTGTTTCGGGCGGCGAAATCCAGCTCAGGCTGGCGAAGAACTTTTCGATTAAAAACAACACGGTAAAAAAATCATCCGACCGCACGCCGGGCCGATAGTCGGGATGATTGTAGAACGCGTGACCGCGCCCGGCGAACACGACCAATTCGGCGCGATTACCGAGCGCGAGCCCTTCGCGGACGAATCGTTCGGCGCTCGCCACCGGCACCCACGCGTCAGCCGCGCCATGGAGCAGGAGCATCGGCGGCGCCCCGGTCGCGAGATGGTGCCTCGGCGAGAGATCCCGCTCGTGTCCACGGAACAGTGGCACGCCGGCGGGATGGCCTTCCATCGTTGTGTCGGTCACTGCACTCAACAACACGAGTGCAGCGGGCCGCGTCGACGGCGTTTTGCCGGTGTCGATCAACGCGGCGCAGAGCGCCAGATGCGCGCCGGCCGAGCTACCCGCCGCCGCGACCCGCTGCGGATCGATGCGGAGCTCCTCCGCGTGCGTTTGCATCCAGCCCAGGGCCTCGCGAGCATCCGCCACGCCGTCGAAGGGCGTCGCGTGATGGCTCGATTGGGTACGGTAATCGGCGCACACCGCGACCATTCCACGCGACGCGAGCGCCCGCGCGTAAAATGAAAACTGGCTCACCCAGCCCTGCACCCAGCCGCTTCCGTGAAAAAACACCACGGCCGGTTGCGCTGTCACCGGCGCTGCTCCGCGCTGGGGTGGCGTGAAGAGATAGATACGGAGCGGCGTGTGGCCGTCGGCGGCGAGATATTCGTGGCGCACGGCACCCGCAAACGCCGTCGCTTCATCGAGCGGCGGCGGTGCGGGCTGCGCCAGAATCGGCGATACCGCCACGACGAAGCAGCCGGCCAGCATGAAAAAGCTTCTGCAAACCACCCTCCACCCGCCGTCCTCGCCGCGTGGCCTACGTTCCGCCTTCGACTCAAAACGCATACTTGATCGTGCCCTGCATCCGGAACGGCAGCTCGCGCGTGACGAGGTCGGCGCCGGCGAACGGCGTGCTCGTCGCGCGCCAGTTGAATTCGTCAGTGAAGTTCAGGAAGTCGAGCCGCACCTGGATGCGTTTGTGCTGATAGAAAAGCGCGGCGTTCCACGTCTGCTGCGCGCGAATTTTCACGATGCCGAAGAGATCGAGGTTCTGCTCACCTTGAGCATTGAGACCGAGGCTCGCGCCGAAACCGCTTGGGAGCGTGTAGCTCGCGTAGGTGTTGAAAAGCCAGAGCGGCAATCCGGGCACACGATAATTCGCGGCGGGAAACGCGCCGAAATTTCCGCTCGGTGATGAAGGGGAGAATGAGGGCGTCGTCTGGATGCTGCCGGGGAGAGGACCATTCACGTAGTGCGCGTGGCTGTACGTAAAATTGGCGCCGGCGTTGAAGCTGCGGTTCGGTTGATAAACCGCTTCGAGTTCGACGCCATTCACTTTGATCTCGTCGGGCAGGTTGAAACGCACGTTCTGGCGGTTGCGTTTCTGCGTGTAGAGCGCCGCGCCGACGAAGGCACGACCCTCGGCGAGCGAGAGTTTGCCGCCGAGTTCCGCGAGTTCGCTGGAGTTTTCAAATGTCTCCGAGCGCAGCCGATTGTTCGTCATGCCGAAGCCGCCGCTCGAGGATGAACCCTCGACCGCTGCAGCGCGATTGAGGGTCACATACGCTGTCGCGCTGGGCACGGGCTTAAACACGAGACTTGCCGTACCCGAGGGCAACAGCGCGCGGATGCTGTCGTGCACCGCCGAGAAACCGGCGCGTGGCAGCGGATCAGTTGTATCCACGGAAAGCCAGTCGAGCCGGGAGCCAAGGAGCAGGCTGAGTTTCGGCGTGAACTTGATTTGATCCTGCGCAAAGAGACCCACGCCGCCGACGGAGGAATCGAGTGTCGCGGAGAGCGATGTCGAGTCGCTGCGGCCCACGCGCGGGTAGCGGCCGCCCGGCGTCGCGAAGTACGGTTTGCCCGGCACGGCTGAAACAAAAAAGAGCTGGCTCTGAGGATAAACAAGCGTGCTCGGCGCGAGCGTCAGGTCGAACGCGTTGAAAACTTCGTTCAGAATATCGACGTAGGATTTCCGATGCTCATAGCGCAGGCTGACGCCGACGACCGTCTCGTGCTGCGCGCCCGCGAGATCGAAGTCGGTCAGAAGCTCCGTGCGGTTCTCAACCGTTTCACTCTCCGGCAGCCAGCTATAAAAATAATAGGACGAGTGTTTCTCCGCCTCGACGTTTTCGGCGTAGAGACGGTTCACCAATGTGAGGCCCGGCGCGAGCGTGAGCGTCGCGATTGCCTGGGCGTTGATCACAGTGGCGTCGGCGCCGTCGCCGGGCGCGAGTAACGTTTGCGAGCCATCGATGGCGACCTTGCCCGTCGGCGTGAAGGTATTGCCAAAATAACTTCCCGTGCCGCCGTTCTGCACCGACGAACCTGTGATGTAGAGTCCGCTGTCGATCAGCTCCTGTGTCGGGCGATTCACGCCGGGATTTTCGGTGAAGTGGGCGCGCATGTATTCAGCATTGAAGTCGAGCGTGAGGCGCGCGTTAGGTCGGTAGCTCAGCGCGGCATAGAGACTTTCCGAATCGTTGTGGACGAGCCGGTAAAAGCTATCCGCGTCAGAGCCCTCGTAGCTGATGCGATAAGCGGTCTTCGCATTGATCGGGCCGCCGGTGTCGATCTGCCAGCGATAGCTGTCCCATTCGCCCGCGACTGCACGGACAGTCGTGCGCGACTGATCGAAGAAAGGTTTTTTCGTGACGAAGTTCGCGTAGCCGCCGGTCGCATTTCCGTATCCGTACAATGCTGACGGCGCGCCCTTCACGACATCGACGGCTTCGACGCCGTTGAATGAGATCGGAAATGAATTTCGGTTAAACGCCTTCCGTTGTCCGTTTTGGTAGGCTTCGCCCAGATCACCGCGGATCGTCGGCACGCCGGCGTTGCCAAAGATCGGCGCGGTGAACGCACCCGCGACAAATTGCGAGAGATCCTCGATGCGTTGTACGCCACGTTCCTCGAGCTGCCCCTTCGTAATCGTCGACACGGCACGCGGCGCATCGAGGACACTGCCGCCGCGGCCGAGCACGGATTCGATCGGCCGCACCGTCGGCACGATTGAGTCCTCGCCCACCGCCGCGGTGCTGACGAAACGCTCGAGGGTGACGATTGACTCGGGCTCCTTGTCTTGGGCGTGTCCGGTGTTCGAAAAAACGAGTCCGGACGCGAGAACTAGAACGATGGGCGGAAATGCGACGATCGATTGGCGTTTCATGGTCGGCCCGCGACACGCAGCTCGCGTGCCACGCACTTTACGCGACGGGGGATAAATCACCTTTGTCCAAAACGGACAACCCGGTGGCGAGCGCCTGATTTCGTCGTCACATCGACGCCGTTACTGCGCGGGGAGTTGACCACAAACGACATTCACGCGGAGCGTTCGGGGCGGCGGTTTCACCGACTCCGGCGTGGCGGCTCCATTTCGAGCCGGCACGCAGCGCCTCACTGCTTCCCGTCGGCCGTGATGAATGCGATCAACGCATCGAGCTGCGCGTCGGTGTAGTGCGGATGTGCCTCCATCTTGGCGCCAGCTACTTCGCCCTGAGGGTTGCGTACGTAGCGCTTGAAATACGCCGCGTTGTGTCGCGCGTGCGCCGCGAGCACCTCGAAAGGTCGGTCGGATTTTGTGCCGCCGAACATTCCCTCCGGCCCAACATGGCAACTCGCGCATGAGTTAATCCAGATCGTGCGGCCTTCCTGAGCGATCGGTGTGAGATCGGCCCGTGTCCCACGATACGCGGGCTCGAACCGCTCGGTGTAGTTCGCCACTTCGAGCGTCGTCACGCTCCAAGGTTTTTTGTGGTTCACGTCGAGCAGTTGCTTCACCGCCGGCACCACCGTCGCCGAGACGGTGATGACATACGGACCGGGATTAAATTTCAGTCCGGGTGGCGGCCAATGATCCGGACCCTCGCCATTTATTTCCAACACGAGATACGGCCGATAGCGTTCAATAACCTCGGTGGTGTAGACCGAGACATAGCCGTCGGAGCAGGTCGCGAGCAGCGTGTCGACGTCAGTTGCGAGTGGAAGCGCGCGCATGAGATCGCGGAGAAACACGACCGTGACTTCCTGTTCGCCGCGAGTGAACTCTCCCTCGACCGTGAGCTTCGTGGTGGGCAGCGCGCGTAATTCAGCCCAGCGCACAAAACGCGTTTCCCCCACCGGAACGCCCGGGAGCCTGCCGGTGAGAGCAAGGTCGAATGGCGACGTCCGCTCGCGGCGCAGCTCGAGCATGCTCGACGGCGATGCCGAGTTCGCCGTTGCCGTTGTAATAACGACAGCGGCGGTCAGCGACCACACATTCAACAGGTGATTCCACGAAGACCAAGGACAACGGACAGCTTTCATGCGACGGATAAATTGCGCGGGATCTGGCACGCTGCGGCAACCCGCGCCGGGTCCGCAACGAGGCGCGCGATCACTCGCCCGCGTGCGCTGAGCACGAAAAATGCCGATTGACCGAGCGCTGATTCAGCACTGCGCAACTCTCGTTCACCGGCACGGGTGTCGTGTGCGGAATCTGGCCTAGTATTCCCGCTGCTCGACCGTAAATAGATGGATGGGTACCCGCTCTACGCGAATCGTCGCAGGACTTCGGCTTTCATTGGCCGGGGCCTGCCTTTGGCTGATCACGTCACAAGTTTGGCGATGTTCAGCCCGGTGGGTGCGGCTCAACAGCGATTGCGGAAGGCCGGCAAGTTTGCTCGCTGATTCACACTTTTCAGCGACTGAGGTAAGCCCTGACTTATTCAGGGCAAGGGGCTGCTCGTTTTTTTCGCAGAGATCAGAGAGATAGGCGCGGGCGAATGAGAGCCGAGTCTGGATGGATGTGGTAAATTCGCGATTCTCGACATTGGCAAATAGCCCACGTGATCGGCTGCGTTCAGGACTGTAAGTCCTTCACAACGAGGCGGGTTCTACCCAATTTCGGACCGGTGAGATCATAATCGCCCCAGGCTGAGTAGCGGATTACGAGCCGCCAGGTGTCCAGTAGTTGCAACCCACTTTCTGCTCTCGTGAAATTCTCCACAGTTAGCCGCCTCCTCCGATTATTGATCTCTTTGAATCTCATGCGCCGCTCCTATCGTGCCCGGCTGCACAACGCGATCGCTTCCTGCCTGGTCCTGTTGGCGTCGGCTTCCTCCGTCGAGGCGTTCTCGATAAAAGCGACAAGTATACCCGGAAACGCAGAGCCACGCCTTTACGCACCGGGCACTTCCGCGTTGCTCTCGATCCAATTCTCCTCAGTGCCCGCAGGCGAACGCCAGTGGTTCCATGACGACAAGCCGATCGCCGGTGCAATCAGCGATAGCTTGCTCCTCACTCAGCTTTCGAGCTCGGACACCGGAAATTATCGATTAAGGATCACGTCCGGCGAGGTGGTTCAGTTCAGCGAGGAGACGCTTACGATCAATGTCGTGGCGCTGCCGCCGGCACCGATTGAGGCGGCCTTCGATGCGGAAATGCCAACGACGCTCAACGTCCGCGGTGTGTATCCGGGTGCCTCGGACGGCAGCCTTTTACTCCAGTGCTTTCCGAAGACCGACGTGACCGACTATGGCAATTCGCGCAGCGTCACCCGACTACGGGCGAACGGAAATTGGGATTCGCCCTTCAATTTCTGGCTTGGAACAAATACCCTTTTGTTGGCCCTGCCCGACGGCGGGTTTCTTACGGTGAACTCGCCGTACCGTCACCGCGATGATGGCAGCAGTGCGCCCTTCAATTTGCCAGCCGGGTTCGATACGACGAAGCCGCTCGACGCCGCAGTCGCTCTGCCGGATGGGAGAATTATCGTGGCCCAGCGTCAGCTGCTCGCGCGCGTCAATGCCGACGGAACCGTGGATGCGACCTTTTCGACCGACCTGAAATTCGACAGCATCCGGTCTCTGCAAATTGATGCAAAGAGTCGTATCATCGTTTACGCGTCCATGTTCGATACGTTGAACTCGCTGACCAGCGGTATTCTCGATCGCTTGTTGTCGACGGGCGCGCGAGACACGACTTTCCACGGCCGCAGCGCCATTCGAGAATATTATTATCCATCGATTCTTCCGGACGGCGGACTGTTCCTGGAGCGCTACTGGTCGAACTTTGAAGGACCGCTGTTCTCACGGTTAAACGAGGATGGTACCGCGGTCGCAGGTTGGAAGTCATCGTTTGACTACCTGGAAGACTTTAAATTCGTGTTTGCCGACTCTGCGCAGCCGAATGCGTTTTTCACGCGAGATCTTCGCCGGTATCTTATAACTGACACCGGCATCACGCCGGACCCTGCGTTTTATGCCGGCATCCTTGGCGAGGTAAATGCAGTTCTCGCGAGCGGAAGATTATTGGTCACCCGCAATATCTGGTCCGCGGATGGAAACATATCCAAGAAACTTGTACAGCTGCGAACGACGGACAAGGTCACTGCCACGCCACCGCCCGACATCGAGATTGGTCTGTTTCCCGTCACTCCGAAAGGCGGCTCTCCCCTGACTTTTTTCAGCACGGTCACCGGCACAGGGACGGTTTCCTATCAGTGGCTGGCGCTCGACGGGCAACCGCTTCCCGCTGATTCGACTTCACCGAATCTTGTCATTCCAAGTTTCTCGACTGCCCATTTTGGCCGTTATCAATTGCGGGTCACGGGACCCGGAGGAGTAAGCGTGTTGAGCGGTGTAAGAGAGATCAGTGTCGAGAGACGCCCGTCCTACCTGACGAACTTGTCGGGTCGAGCGATGACGGGTTCAGGCGAAGACACGGTCATTGCCGGCGTGGTGACAAAAACCGACGCCGGAGTGCAGGGCTTGCCGGCTCTGTTGCGCGGTGTGGGGCCAGCACTCAAGCCGCTCGGGGTCTCGAATTTTCTACCGAATCCCGCGCTCGATGTTTTCAACAGCAGCGGGACTCTGATGGCTAACAACGATCAATGGTCCGTCGATCCGTCGGTGGCGGCAGTTGCACTTGAGCTCGGTGCATTTGCGTTCGCGGAGAATAGCAGCGACGCCGCCCTGTTGCATTATTTTCCAACCGGCTCGGCCACGATCATGCTCAAGAATCAAGGACAGGGCGACGGCATCGGCATGATTGAAGTTTATCACCGGCTCGCAGGTAGCGAAATCGTCCCCCGCCAGTTGCTCCGCAATCTTTCTTTCCGCGCGCGGACGGGACCGGGCGAGGCGACTGCGATCGCGGGCTTTGTGATCTCTGATCCCCTAAATTTCGCACGTCCTGCGAAGGTCCTTCTCCGGGCAGTTGGCCCGTCGCTCGGGGCTCAGGGCATTGTGCGGCCGCTTGAGAATCCGGTGCTCACTGTCTATAACAGCAAAGGTGAAACAGTCGCCCAGAACGACGATTGGTCAGCAAATAATTCGAGCGCGAATGCCACGGATCTTGCTGCGGCCATGAAGCGAGTGGGGGCGTTTACGCTGCCAGCCAACAGCAAAGACTCCGCGCTCCTCCTCGATCTTCCTGCGAGCGCGTACACGCTTCACGCGACGGGCGGCACAGGAGTCGTGCTGCTTGAAATCTATATCGTCGACTGAGGAGGTAGTGGAATAACGCACACTCTCATTTCGAATCGATGTCCGGCTTCGGGTCTCGGCGGTGCGCTTTCATTTTTTGTCATAGTTGCACCAGGCTATGATAGAGGTGATGTTGAGGATCCATTTTGGTGTCCGTTTCGGACCTTGGATCGCTAAAACCACAGTGCCGACGGCACTTGAAATTGGAGGCGCGGGCCGGA
>CBRAFL010000249.1:0-8261 GCA_967755055.1 uncultured bacterium | reverse complement strand
ACGCCCGTGCGCAACTATTTCGCCGCTGACTCAGGTGGCTTGGGCAGCAATCGTGCGATCGCGTAGAGCAACACGCCGACGACGAGTGCGAGGGCAACCCACAGCAAAATTCCTCCACGTTTGCCCGAAAAGAGCGACGACGCGGCGCCCGACTTGCCGTCTGTGCGTTGCTCATTGCCGAGCTTCGCCTCGTTTTTTTCTTCGTTGAACAACTGCGGCGCGACGAGTTCGAGATCGTATCGCGGACCTGTCACCGAGTCCGCGCCGTAATAAAGTTCGAGCGGTTGCACATCCGCCCGGAAAAGGAGGCGGATCACGGGATAGTCCGCCTGCGCGCCGCCCAGCGAGATCGGTGGATTGTCGCCGTTATCAGTTTCCAAATACAACGTGTCGGTCAGTGGCGCCGTCGCCAGGCTGATCGTGAGCTTCGGCTCCGGCTGATCCGGTGTGCTGTTCCACTGCACGAAGTCGTACAGGACCCGCCGATAACTTTCTCCGCGATGATCAGTCGTAATCTCGTAGACTTGCAGCCGGCGACTGAACAGCGCCGTACGGGATGAAAACGTCAGGCGCTGGATCGGCAGGCCGGCAAGTGGAAGAGAGAATTTCCATCGGCTGAGTTGCGGCTGCTTGGGATCATCGACGGTGCTGAGTTGGAGCGGAAGAGATCGCAGCAGCGCAGAGCGTTCGAGGAGATAAGGCGCCTGACGGCCATCGCGCATCAGCCGTAAATCGCCGAGTCCGCGATCCGCATGAGCCAGCACGGCCAAATCCAATTCGAGTTCCTGAACACCCGCGACGGAAGGCGTGACGGCTTTGCGAAATTTCCATTTGGCCACATCCAACGTGGTGCCGAGCAAGGGCGTATCCGCGAGGGTGTCGGGACGTTGATAACCGGGAGTGGGCTGGGGCGGCGAGATGGCGGCCGCCGCGTCGGGAAGACTTTTCCAATCAGCGACGAAGCGCGCGAGATCGTAGCTCGGCGCGGCGACTTGCGTCTGGCCGGTGAGCAAGCGGAAGGCCCCAGCCTCGGCCGCGTTGAAAACAAGCCAGACCGGGCGCCGCTGTAGCTTCAGGTGATCGATGGCGAGCGGCGCGTTATTTTCATTCGTGATATGCACCTGCAGTTCACGCGTGGCCGGCGAGAAATTGAGCGGCACGCGCAGGTGTTCGCGAGCGGACTGTCCCGGTAAGCGGGATCGAAAAATCGATCCGATCGCAATGCTCTGTTCCACTGACTCGCCGTTTCTGAATTCGCGTTGTGTGACGTTGACCACACGCGCGAACAGCGGATCAGTTGTCGAGAATTCGAAAAACGCCAGTGGTACATGCCGGGCATGCAGATCGACGGTGAGCACCGTCTCGCGCGCGAATTCGTCGCGTTTCACCACCTCGGCGTCCATCGGCGACGTGAACGAATCGTCTGCCGCCGCCAGTTGAAGCATCGCGCCGGTGAACGGAACGATCGCGGTCCGCCAATCGTCAATCGTGACGCGCACGTACGCCGCCGTAATCTTGCCCAATGGCAAGGTGAGCGCGTCAATTCCAGGCTGCCGCGCGAGTTGAAAGCCGTCGCCGGCGAGTTCCCATTGCGAGCCATCCGCGGAGATTTCCACGCGGGCGGCTTTCACGAAATCGCGTGCGGGCGTTGCGAGTGTAATCCGGTCGATCGGGAGCGTCGTGCCAGTTTCGATCGTGAGTTGTGTGGAAATTTTTTGGAGCTCGATCCGGAAGTATTTTGGTGGCCGCGTGACGGGTGATGGAGGTGCGGCGATTTCCACCACGTAGGGAACTTCCTCGCCGTGTGGGCCGACGAGACGCAGATCAACGAGTCCGGGACGAGCGAGGTCCAGTGTCGTCGGCGGAAGTGGGATTTTCGTGAGTCCAGCTTCGTGAAGCTCGAACGTTTGCTGGTTTTTCCACTCGGTCGGATTAACCGCGCCGTGAAGCGCTGGTAGCAGGACAGCCAATACAGCGCCGGTCGCGACGATTCGCGACCGCAGGCTAGGGCTTGGAGGATGTCGCGTTATCATCGCTCGGAATGAACCGTTGATAAAGAAACGAGGCGAGAATCGCAACGAAGGCGACCGCGACGAGCGCGCCCACGCGGTAAAGTTGCCCCAATTGTGCGAGATCATGGAAGAAAAGTTTAAGCAGCGTGACGCTCAGGAGAGCGAGAGCAGCGTAGCGCGCGGCGCGCGTCGCTTTCCAAATTCCGACTCCGAGAAGCGAGAGGGCAAACAGTGCCCAGCCGACGGTGTACGCGAGATCGCGGGCGAAATAGCCGGCAAATTGGAACGTGAGCGTGCTGCCGATGGGACTGAAGTAATCCGCGATTTCAATGTTCAGCAGCAGAAACGCCAGGATGACGCCCAAGGCATTGAAGAGCGGCGGAAAATTAATTCCCAGCACGCGTTCGCGCGGAGGGGCGAGCAGTCGGGCGCCGACAAAAAGGCACAGGAGAGTGACGCCGTAGGTATAGAAGAACCAATTGAAAATCGGAGTGCCGCTCCGCAAATGGTACGACAGAACCTCGGAGTTGAGCGCGAGGCGCGCGAACGCGACGATCAGCAACACCGCTCCGGTCGCGCGGAGTCCGGCGTGAGGCACGCGGTGAAAAAGCCACAGCAGTGCGGCGCCTTCGAGGGCCCAGCTGATCGTGATCCACTGGCGATCGAACTGAATCGGAAATACCAATGTGATGAAAAGCAGCGCGGTGCCGCCGAACCAGGCGAGTTGATTAAGCCGCTTGGATGAATCGGAGTCGGCGGAGGGGCGCCGCAAAATCACCATCAAACTAACGAGCGGTGCCACCGCGAAAAGCGCCGGCAGGACGCCAAGATAATCATTGGGCCAGGCCTGGCGAACGAGGAGATATACGAGCGGGAAATGGGCGACGCCGCTCAAGGCCGAGACAGCCCAAGGTCCGGTTGTAGTGGCGAAACGGCGACGAAACAGAAACGGAAAAACCGCAAACAGCGCGTAGAATCCCAAATACCAGGTGAGCGGAAGCGTTGCGCTCGTCGGATCGAACGACCGTGCGTTCCACGCGTACTCGAGCGCCGCGACGCCAATCAATCCGCAGAGCGGCAGCCACTCGATCGTCAGCAACCGCGCCAGTCCGATCACGAGCACACACAGCAGCAGCGCCAATCCGAATAGCGGCGTGGGTGACGCCATCGGAATCCGCTGGCTCATCATGATCAACAGCACGAAGGGCAGCAGGGCGGAGAACGCGGGGATTTGCGCGGCGGTGTTGCCAAACAGCTTGGACGTTTTCTCGCCGGCGCCTTCGAGCAGTCGCGAACCGAGCCGTCGCGCCAGAAAAATTCCGGCGGCGAAAAAGAAAATCGAGAAGCCGCCGATCACCCACAGCAACGGGCCGAATTCCATCGCCACCCCGGATGCTTTGAAAATGCACAGAGCCATCGCGGCAAGGGTGAGGACGAGGACGACACTCAGTGCAGCGACCGAACCGACAATCAACGCGAGCGCAACGGCCACGATGTCGAGTAGGAGCACTGCGGGCCAAAAAAGCAGCGAGAGGACATCCAGTTTCAGCAGCGGCCCAAGCATCAGCAGCAACGCGAGCGGCGGATAGAGTTGGGTCCACCAGCCAGGAGCCGCTTCGGGTCGGACGCGTTGCAGCACAAGTGGGAATGCCGTGTGCAGCACCGCAAACAACAAGTACGCCGCGAGTCCCCACGGCAGCAGTTCGTCGGTGAGAGAACGCACGGTCCATACCGCGAGTAGCGCGAACGCGAGTCCGCCTGCCACCGCTTGCAATTTCGTCGCCTGTTCGTCGCGCCAGACCAGCGCGAGCAGGAATAAGTCGGTGGCAAAAATAAATGAGAACAACAGGCCGGGCTGGGCACCGATCGATCGATACGTTTCAAAAAAGAAACCAAATCCAAACGAGACCAGCATCATCGCTGCAGCTGACGCGGTGAGATAAATTGAGGAGCGATTCAGCCGGCGGGCGATTTCCGTCGACGCGAAAAACAGCGCGCAGAAACAGAGGCACACGGTAACCGCGATCGAGGCTTTTGGTGCCGCGAAGAATTTTTGAGCCCAGCCGATCTGCATCACCACGGTTCCCAGTGCAGCGAGCGGTACGAGGTGAAACCACGCCCGATGGAGCGCCACCGCGATGAGCCCAGCATCGAGCAGCGCGATGAATCCGAAAAGCCCGGGTGGATTATCTTGTCCGGTGGAGAGCAAAACCGGGGTGAGAAATCCGCCGAGCAATCCGAGGATCGCGATCACTTGTGCGTTCATCCGCACGGCGAGCAAGAACGCCGTTGCGGTGATTAGCGCCATCAGCAGAAACGTCACAACGGGTCCGAAAAAAGGAAAATGATAGACCGCGTGACAGGCGAAAGAGACGGCGTAGAGACTGACGATTCCGGTCGCACACAGCACCTGAGCCGTGATCCGGAACCGCTCCGGTTTCATCATCAAACCGCCGACGATCAGTGCGGCGCTGAGCACAAAGCCGATCGCGACCCGCACTTCCGCGGGAATGAGATCGTGCTCGAAAGAATATTTAACGAAGAACGCCACCGCGAGAAATCCCGCGAGTCCGCCCAGCCAGGCGAAAAGCTTCGCGCCCATGAACTGCTCCCAATCGATGCTGATTCCCCGTGCGGGTTCAGGCTCTGGAAGCGGCGGGAGGGTGGGTGGAGTCGGCGCCTCCGGGATTGCAACGCGAGTCGGCAGCGCAGCGGGCGTGGCGACAGGAGTGACAGGCGTTGGCGGGAGGGCCGGTGCCGCGACCAGGGGCGGACTGGACGGAACAGGCGTGGGAGGAGGCGCGACCGGCTGGGGAGCGATGGTCGGACTCGTTGTGAGTGGAGTGGCGGAGGAGCGGGATGGGGCCGTTGTCGTGCTCAGGCTTTGAACGGTCTGACGCAACTGAGCTAGTTCGCGATCGAGCGCTGCAAGCCGGGCCTGCAAGACCTCGTTTTCAGAGGTGAACGAGCTGATCTTGACGAATACCCAAATGGGTAAAATCACCAATACGACCAGCGCGAATACGATCAGCAGGACAACGAGACCCATGGACGAGGGGAGCGACATCTTTGTGCGTTTGGTCCAGCGACAAAGCAAGTTCGCCGTCGATCGCGGCGGTCTTTTGTATCTCGTTTCGCGTTTTGCCGCTTCGAAAGGGAGAACGAGAATGAGACGAGGCGATTCGCGCGGCTGTGTGAGCAAACGCGGAGGGACGACGCTCCGAAGGCGCACAAGCCTCCGTGTCGTCCGGTCTTAAATGCGGGCCCGGCGGTCCCGCCCTACCGCGACCTTTGCCGACGATCGCGCTTTGCAAACGCAGATTGGGCTGACACGGTCGCGATCCATGGCGTTGTCGAGTGACGCGTTGCAGCGTTTTAAATCCGAGACCGTGCGGGGTGTCCCCGGCTTTTTTCGCGTCGGTCAGACGCACTCTGGCGCGTGGTGGCTGATCGGGCCCGACGATCTTCCGTTTTTTGCGCGGGCGGTGAACGACGTTCAATCCGCGCCCGATTCGCCGCATGATCCGGCGGCGCGTCTCCGTGCGTGGGATTTCAATACGCTTGGGGCGGGCTCGGCGGTCGGGCTCGAGCCAGAGGGGCTCACATTCGTCGGCGTGGTAAATTTTTGCACATCGTCCACGCTGATTCGGGCCAAGGGCGTATGGCTGCCGGATGTTTTTGATCTGGGCTGGAGCGGCGCCACACATCAACGCGCTGCCGAGGTGTGTCCGGCTTGGACCGCGCGGCGCGATTTACTGGGCTGGCTGACGGATGACGAACTCCGTTGGGGTGGTTTCGATGGGAGTGGCCGGCCGTCGCTGCTGCAGATTTGCCTGAGCCTCGAACCGAGTTTTGCGGCGTATCACGCAGCGTGGGAATTTGTCCTGGCACCCCATGGCGGTCAGCTCGCCCGACTGGCGAAAGCGTGGGGCTGTTCATTGGAGAACAAGGAAGTCCTGCGTGAAGCGACGCGGGCCGAGCGCGGGTTGGCCACACCAGGTTACGTCCGCGATGACGGAAGATGGACGCGGGAATTTGCTCATCGATATTTTGTGACGACGTCGGCTGCGATCCGCGCTCACGATCCGAATCACCTCGTCCTCGGCGCGCGTGATCTTCGTGGCGCGACCAGTCGCATGAACCCGCCGGCGTGGCTGGCCGAATGTGTTTTTCCTGCGCTGGATATCGCCTGGATTCACTCGCAGGATCTGAAAGCTGCTGCGCCGGGTCCGCTTTTCGTCGGCAATTTCAGCTGGGTGAACGAGCCAACCGCGTCGCCGCCGATTCGGTCGCACGCCCGTGGAGCGACGTCGGTTGAACGAATGCTGCGACGAGGACGAGCGAGTCTGAGGGCCATCATCGCGCAACCCGCCGTCGTGGGTTATGCGTGGGACGCTTGGTCGGATGGCCCGGGCGAACAGCCGCCCTTCGCTCGTGGTCTTGTCCACTCCAACGACATCGAAGCTCGCGAACACACCGAGTTGCTCTCGATGGTGAACCGCCAAATTCCCCTCCTGCGGCCGTTCTCAACTTCGACCGAATAATCGCGCAACATTTCATCCTCTCCTCCGTCTCGCCGACTCATGAGTTTAACGATTTGGTGTAATACGAAATTTCCTTCCGCCGTTACGCAGCGACTGATCGACGGTGTTCGTCCGCACCGTTTGATTCTTTCGAAGAGCGGGAGCACATCGGTTCTCGTCGCGGGCGCCGGTGATCCGGCGCTCATGGAAGCGGATGTCGCGTTCGGGCAACCCGCTGTGGACGACTGTATCCGCCATTCCAAGTTGCGTTGGATCGAGCTCTCCAGCGCGGGCTACACGCGTTACGATCACGAGACGTTCAAGGATGCCCTGCGCAGCCGCGGTGCGATCATGACGAATGCCTCCGGAGTTTTTGCAGATCCTTGCGCGCAGCACGTGCTGGCGATGATGCTCGCACTCGGGCGCGATTTACTGCCGTCGCATCAGGCCCAATTAACGGATCACGCCTGGCACTACGAAGAACGCCGCGCTCACTCCCGTCTGCTCACCGGGCAGACCGTGTTGCTGCTGGGATTTGGCGCGATTGGGCGGCGGCTCGCGGATTTGCTCGCGCCCTTTGGGATGACGATCCTGGCGCTGCGTCGTCAAACGCGGAGCGAACGCGCGGTGCGTATTATCCCCGCGGAAAATATCAGCAGTGCTCTTGCGGAGGCGGATCACGTTGTAAACATCCTCCCGGAAAACGAGGCGACGCGCGGTTTCGTGAACGCCCGCCGTCTCGCGTGTTTCAAACCCGGTGCGAAGTTTTATAATGTGGGCCGCGGCGCCACGGTCGATCAGGGAGCGTTGCTGCACGCGTTGGAATCAGGCCGGCTGGGTGCGGCGTACCTCGACGTAACCGAGCCGGAGCCATTGCCGCCGGAGCATCCGCTATGGACGACACCGAATTGTTACATTACGCCGCACACCGCGGGGGGACGATACGATCAGGATGAGGCGTTGGTGGATCATTTCCTGGCGAATCTCGCTGCGTTCGCGCGCGCGGAGACGCTGACCGACCGCGTCGTCTGATCGAGCCGAATCTCAGCACTCCAAACGCCGACAAACGCGACGATCAAAACATCCCGCTGAATCGCTCGAGCAGATGAAGCGATCCGACGCCGCCAAGGGGAATAAGGATGGCGCGAAAGATCGGATTGTGGTGCCACTCACGGAAAGCGACGCTGTTGAACCCGTTGATTTGATCGCGATTTTCGCGCAACAGCTCTTCCGACGTTTCCGGACCACGCTCCGGTATGGGCGGCGCAGCCGTCTGGACCGGTTCCATCGACGATTCCATGACATGACCCATCGGACCGACTGCGACCCGTCGCCTTAAGGTGACGGGTTTGACGGGGCGGCGCGCTTTCGTGACAAGATGCGCGACGAGTTTGCGATCGAGAACGTCGAGCGCTGCCTGCTTGGCCGCGCGCGCGCGCTGCTGGAGCGTGACAGCAGCCAAAAAAATCAAAAGCAGTCCGGTTCCGAAATAAGCAATCGACACTGGTGGCCACGTGTACGCATCGAACAACGGATTGCGCGAGACGATCATCATGAACAGCACTGAAAACGGCAGGTAAACCAGACCAGCAACCGCCTTCGTCATTTCATTGATCAGATGAATGGCGTCGGCCTGATCGAGCTCTGTCGTTGGCGCAATATATGGCGTGAGCTTCGCGATAAGATTCGCCGTCAATACGGTCACATCGAGCACGAAGAAGAGCAG
>CBRAFL010000248.1:0-8283 GCA_967755055.1 uncultured bacterium | reverse complement strand
CCGCCGGACACGTTGCGCGGCGAGCGCGCCACCTACAGCAAACTCGAAGTTTTTGACCTCAACCTACGGTCAGGCCCTTCGTCTCCTTCGCATCCTTCGCGAGAAAAACTCTCGGAGAAAGCGTGTCTCGCGAAGGATGCGAAGGACGACAAAGTCCCCTCCACTCGCTCACGCTCGCAGCCACTAGAGACAAAATTCCGCCGACGCAGCATCAACCACCGGACGGTTTGCTCGCGACAAACATTCCGTAGGTCATCGCACCCGTACGATAGGCTTCATCAATCGCCGAAAATGATTCCGCAAACGCGTGCAACTTCTCATTCCCCGCCGCGAGGATCGTTTTCACCAACGGTGATTCCAGAATCGGTCGGCAGATCGACCAGGTACGGCTCACGTGTTGCGTGATGTCTTCCGCCGTCTCGATCACAAGCCCACTTTCTTTTATCCACCTTCGATAATCTGCCATCGTTCCGAATGAGGGGCACAACATTCCCGCGCGCACGGTTTCGACCAATTTTGTTTGGGCCACGTCGAGCCGTTCACCGATCAACCATGAACAAATCGCCAGGCGACCACCGGGGGCGAGGTGACGCGCGCATCCCGTAATGAAAGCCTGTTTTTCAAACAGATGCTCACTGCATTCGATGATCCAAATTACATCGTAAAACGCCGGATCGCGTTCGAGGTGATGCGCATCTTCCACGTAGAAATTCGCCCGCCCCAGCAACCCGCGACGTCGCGCGTGATCCCGCGCCTCAGAAACTTGCTTGGGACTGAGACTGATCCCCCGGACCATGGCACCGTACTCGCGCGCCAAAAACATCGAAGACCCGCCGAGCCCGCAGCCGACGTCGAGCACCCGATCGCCTTCCGAGATCCGGGCGCGATCCGCCAACTCTCTGATTAAGTTTTCCTGCGCTTCCGCCGAGGACTCGTCCCCGTGCCAGAAACCATGGTGAATATGTTCACCCCAAAAAGTGCGGTAGAAAGGCGAGAGCGAGTCGTAGTGCTCGCGAATATCATCGATCGTCGGAGTCATTGAGGAGTCAATTTCGTACTAGCGTTGCGTGCTGCACCTGCCGGCGCGGTCCACTGACCCATCCTGCGACTTCAAGTTGCAAGCGATCGACAACTTCGTTGTCGGTTCGCGAAGATTTCCCGCGCTTCGTATGGCCGGAGTCAGGGCCACGGCTCGCCTCGTGTCGGTGATCGTGATCACGATGCGCGCGAGGTCACTGATAAGCACCATCGCCACCCCATCCAAAACCGACCCGACACCCAACCGCATCTCCTATGCTATCTATTGAACAACAATCGTTCGCCTTACACGCGGAACGCACGCCTCATACGCGGGTCGGTCCTTAACGTACTCCATATCCCTATGAAAAACATAATTGGCATCATTCTTATCGCGCTCGGCGTGTTCCTCTTTGTTCAAGGTCTTAACCGCAAGGATTCGGTCGCGGGCGCGGCAGCGACCGCGGGTACACAAGTGGCCAACGCCGTGGATGGTGGCACACGTCAGCCCAAGCACGTCATGTACATGGTCGGCGGCGGTGTGCTGGCGATCGTCGGCATAGCAGTGATGATCCGGAAGCCACGCATGGTCTAAAATCCTTCGCAGCTTTTACGGGCGAGGCGTCGGCTTCGCCCCTCTTATTAACGAGCGACCGCTTGTCGGCCGCTCGTTTTTTTTATTTTCAGTAAGTAGCAGCGGGCCTCCGTGCCGGCTGTGTTCCGCATTTGAAATCGGCCGCCGTTCCCTTGTGCGTGCGACGCCTTTCATCGCATTGAACCGTCGGAAATTTTACCGCATAGAGCGCATGGAACACAAAGCTTCACCCGATCAGCAACTTTGTGCTCTTTGCGTTCTCTGCGTTCTCTGCGGTTAAGTGGATTCGATGCGCCGAAATTATCCCATCGGATTCAAGCGTCCATAACGCTCAAGCACGCGCCGGCACAACCCACTTCCCCGCTCAAAGATTCGGCAGACCGCCGGTCGTCGATCGTAAATGGTGCAAAGCTTCGTCGCGCGATCGAGGGCCATACACGTGCCGTCGCCTTCCTGGTCCATACAACGAATTCCCTCGTGTACCGCGACGAATTCCTCCGGCACATCATCGCCCGGCGCCAACTCCACCAGCAACCGGCAGCAGGTACCGCAGCCGGCACAAACAGGAATATCAGCGAGGGAATCAGGCATATCGAGGAAACCATGACAAACTCCCCGCTCACGCGCGACGACTATCGTGCAGTCAAATTTACGGCACCAGCCAATCGCTAGCCAATAAACTGTAGCCGCACCGGTTACGGTGCGGTCCGGTCAGCCACCCTCGCGGAGATCGCGACGCTCGCCGCGCCACGTCGATCAGTAAAGGAACCACCTCGTTCACGGTGTTGGAGTCTTAAACCGTCGGTGCTTGAGTGAAGGCCAACATCGCAACGAAACGATTCGGGATTGTTTACCGCAAAAAACGCAAGGAGCACAGCGCGGTTGAGCCGCAACCAAACGAATGAATTTCACCACAAAGACACGGAGTCACAGAGAAGAAGAAGTTCGAAACTTTGTGTCTTTGCGTCTTTGTGGGGCAAAAATTCCTCGCGGCACGCGAGGAATCTAAGGGATAGTAGTACAAAGAATCATGATCTCTTGGATCTCGGATTCGTCGTGCGGCCATTCTCTTCTCCATCTTAAGGCGCCCGCTCGTTGATTTCTCAACTCAACTCACTTCTTCGATCCCCATGAGCCAACCACTCTCTCCGCGCATCTCTCCAGCGAACACGCTCAAAGCGATTTTCTTCGGTGGTCTCCTTGGAGGCACGGGTGATCTAACGTTCGCGTTCGTGTACTACGGTGGGCGCGGCACGAGCGTGCAGCGCGTCATGCAATCCGTTGCCGGCGGTTTACTCGGCAAGAGCACCTTCGAAGGTGGCGCTGCCACCGCAGCCTTGGGCGTTGCCCTGCATTATTTCATCGCCTGCGGAGCGGCCGCGGTTTTTTTCGCCGCCAGTCGCCGCCAACCCGTGCTGACCAAGCACGCCGTGCTGAGCGGGTTAGTTTTTGGCGCCGCCGTTTATTTTTTCATGAACATGGTCGTGCTGCCGCTCTCCGCATATCACTCGCGTGCGTTCCCGCTGCCACTGCCGCTCTGGCCGATTCTCGGCCACCTCTTCCTCGTCGGCCTGCCCATCGCACTCGTCGTCCGTCACTATTCCCGAACGTCTCGCGGGAACGCCTAACGCCAGGATATTCAGCTCAGCAAAGAATTTCGCACGCGCAATTTCTGCTACTCCGATCGACTCACGAGGTTTTTGGACAAGTAGGCACGCGCATGATCGACCCGGGTGATGCCGGCGTCGCCCGCCGCGGCGACCTTGGTCAGTTGCTCGTAATACTTCGATGCCTTCGCGATGTCGCCGGCCCGTTCTGCAGCGAAGCCGGCCCCATAGAGCGTATTGAGCCGGTTCGGACTGGCGGCCAACACGGCTTCGAACGCCGCGAGGGCTTCCGCCGGCTGTCCTGTTTCCAACAACATATCGCCCAATAAATCGCCGGCCGGGAGCACTTCACCCGGTGTAACGGCTTCCTTATCCGCAGTGCCTTCAATCGCGGCCGCCCGGCGCATCAAGGCGATCGCCTCGTCAGTATTTTTCGCCGCGAGTTCCACCCAGGCACGCACGGCCAGCAGCTGCGTCTCCGCCTGCGATGCCCAATAACCAGCGCGTTTCGCTCCGGCGAGTTCGCGTTGTACTTTCTCCAACTCCGGAATTTCCGCTCGCGCCGCATCCGTCCGTCCGCTCCGCACCGCGCCGATCGCCCGCGCAAAGTGAACGATCGAATCACAATTGATATACTGCGAGCCCCAGGCGAACGCCCCAGGATGGTGCAACGGCAACTCCGCCGCTTCCGCCCAAGCCTGCCGCTCCAACGCATAACGCGCGGGAACGGCTGCGAAGGAAAACGCCATCGCGGACCGATTCACGTCCGAATACGGGCCCTTCATCGACAACACCTGCTGTCGAACCGCATCGGCCTCGCGATACTGGCCGCGTTGGAGATAGGCATACGCCAGATAATCGAGCGCATGAGGATAATGACTGTTGAGCGCGCCGCTCGTAAGGGTGAGCTTTCGCGCCGCCTCGGCCGAGCGCAGATTAAACTCAATCGATCGATCCCAAAGTCCCCGGCGCGTGAAGATATGCGTCGGCATGTGGAGCGCGTGCGGCACATCCGGCGCGATGCTGCTGTAGGTGTCGCACACCTCGAGCGCGCGGTCGGCGAGGAGCGGAAAATCGAGCGCATGAATCTTGTAATGTTGCGCGCCGGGGTGGTCGGGAATCTTCGCGAGCACCTTTTGTACCCGTGCCGCCGCCTCGAGCTGAACGCGATGCGACTTGTCCTTCGCCATGAATCGCGCCGGTGCGAGATGAAAAAGCGCGCTGAACGCGGTGGCGTCCAAGTCTTCCGGATACTGCTCGGCGAACGCCGACCAGGCAACATCGAGATTTTTCAGCCGCGCCGCGTGATCCCCCGCAACCGTGTCGCCAAAATAGCTGTTCAGCGCTTCGAGATATGCCTTCTCTCGCGGGGTGGCCGGCGGACAGGCCAGCCCGCGACGGATCTGCTCCGCGCCCAACTTGCGTTCGTCGTCGGTGGGTGCATCGGGCCACAACGGATGCAGCAGGGTCATCGCGCGGCCCCAGTACGCGAGGGCACAGGTCGGATCAGCGACAGCAGCCTGCTGGAATTCATGATCGGCTTCCGGATACATCATGTGATGCACCAGCTTCACGCCGCGCAGCACGTGTTCCTGCGCCTCCGGTGTGCCGCTCACTTTGAAGATAACGGTACCCAATTTTTCGCCAGGCCGATCGTGAGCTCGGCTCACGGCGGTGAAAAACGTGCCGAGCATGACCGCGATAAGGAGAACACGCGTGAATTTCATGGATGAACAACTCCTGGGGCTATGAATGCGCTGGCACGGGAGCGTACCCTGCCGCCGGCGCCAAACCAGTCGAAAAATACGACCGGGCATAAGGATTCGCCCGATTAATTTCGCCGCGGGGACCGCCGGCGACGCAAAGCGCAGCAGGGTTGGTAACCGGATCACCCACGGGCGATATGAATGCGGCATTTTTTTGCCGCTCTGACTCAAATCGTGAACGACCTGCGTAATAAGAGGTGTGTTTACCCAAACAGTGAAAAGCATGCGTCTCTTAATCCTGGTCTCCCTCCTCGCCGTCGCCGCCCGCGCCGACTCCCGGTTCTTCGCCGAAGGCGGTGGGAGTTTGGTGTTGGTCGGCACGGCGAGTCTGCCAACGACTCCAAACTTTTCCGTCAGTCGACAAAGCAACGACCGAACCAAAGGCGCGCCCTACATCTCGGCCGGCGTTTCGTTCTCCGAACGCTTCCGCCTTCGGTTGTCGTATCACTACATCGCCGATCTGGAGAGCACCCAGACCACGACTTGGGCCGGGGGGCCGACCTTTGCGCCGGAATATGACTTCCATATCCGATCTTCAGACGACGTACATATTGTTGGATTGGCTCCTGAGTTAATCTGGCCGGTCAGCCAGCGCGTATCCTTGAGCGTCTCACCCGTCCTCAATTGGGTGGCGAGCCGCGGCGCCCTGCACTTCAGCACCAATGCTCCCAACATCTCCATCATTCCAAGAATCGATCACCGCGACGACGATTTCACGTTTGGCGGTGCGGTCGGGCTGACGTGGGCTTTGGCAGAACGGATGGACGCGGTTTTCAGCTACCAGTACACCGATCTCAAACCCAGTTTTGGACGCACCGCACAACTGCTTTCCGCGGGCCTGCGCTGGCGGTTCTGAATGGATCCCCGTGATTCAAACGACGGACGAGCGCAGAAGGTTTGAAACTTTGATTCAAACCAATCATCGCTCGTCCTCTGTGCCCCCCTTCGATGCTGACGCTCTCGCGAGGCACCGCCAGCTCATCGCTCGCCTCGTGGCGGGAGATCGGGAGGCATTGCAGCTGCTGTATTTGGATTTCGGATCGATCGTCCACGGCATCGTGCGCCGCATCCTCGAAGACCCGGAGGATGCACGCGAAGCGATGCAGGACACCTTTATCAAAGCCTGGCGCCAGGCCGCCACGTACTCAGCCGAACGGGGCGAGGTGGTGGCCTGGCTGGTCCTGATCGCGCGGAACTCCGCACTCGACCGCCTTCGGAAAGGCGCCCGCCGCCGTCTCCTGCACGAAGCGCTTCAGCGCGAACCCATCGAACCCGTGAGGCCCGTGCGGGACGCCCTCGACCAGCGGGATTTTCTCACCCAGCACCTCACGCAATTATCCCCACCACAACGGCAGGCACTCGAACTCGCATTTTTCGGTGGCTGCTCTCAGCACGAGATCGCCACCACGCTGCGCATGCCGATCGGAAACGTGAAAAATCATCTTCGTCGCGGCCTCCTCAAGCTGCGGCAACTGGTCAACTCCCATGACTGAAGAATTCAACGACCAGGCACTCCAGTATTTACTCGGAGAACTCGATGTCGCCGAGCGGGCAACGTTCGAGGCCCGGCTCACGCGCGATTCGCACGCGCGTGCGGCGTTGAAGACGTGCGCGGATTCACTTGCAGGTTTTGCGTGCGACACCGCGACGGCGGAGCCATTGACGGCATCGGACCAGCGGATGGCGCTCTCCGCGATTCTCGCCGCGACGACGGACGCCCCGCCCGCCGCACCTCGGGCACCCGTCATTGTTTGGTCGCGTTTCATCTGGCCAGTCGCTGCGGCGTTGTTGCTGGCTTTGAACCTGCTGGATTTTCGCCGCCCGCTTGACGTTCCGCGAATCGCCGGCGGACGGAGCGAACAGCGACCGCTGGTCAACGTAAAGTCGGAAGCTCCCGCGCAAAGCCATGGGCAGAATCAGCTGACAGGGAACAACGGCATCACAACGCGCGGTGCGGAAGGATCCGTAGCGAACGAGCAGCAGCAGCTTGAAAAACTGCGTTCGGATTATGCGAACCTCCAACGGACGAGTTCGATTGTGCGCGCGGAGTATGAGGCGCTCATGCAGCAACTCGCACAGCGCGCATTGCTGGAAAAGAAATTAGGTCGCCTGGCCGCAATGGAGTTGGTCGACGAACGCAGCTACGCCAGCGGCAAGCGCAAGGGCCTGCTCGATATCGCGCGTGGCTTGCTCACCGAGCCGGGGATTGTGGCGCTCGATGGTTCGACGGTCGCGCCCGAATATCCGACGCTGGCGCCGACGGTTCCCGATTCAAATCCTGGCGCCAGCAGCGCCGTCGCGACACCACCTGTGCAACCCGAGCCTGAGCCGCCGACAGATCTCACCGGCGAAAATGATCCCTATGCCTGGTCGGTGTTCGATGAGACAGAGCATCGCGGGTACCTCAACCTCTACAATCTGCCCGAAGTCCCGAGTGATCGCTCACTCCAGCTCTGGGTGAGGCCATTGGATGGAACGACTTATTATCGCGTGGGCGAAGTGCCCAGCCAGTTTTACGGCAAAAACGGCAACCTCTTGTATACGCTCCCAGCGAACACGCCGACTCCTTCGGAAATTTTGATCACGCAAGAGCCGAAGCGAGCCATTCCGGCCGCCCCGAGCGGACCCGTCGTGTTGCGCGGTCCTTAACACGAGCCCGCACGGATAGAGTAGGTAGAGTGTGTCTTCAAAATAAGAATCCAAATCCCAGAGGGGAACCGCTAATGAGATTTCCCAATGAGGAAATCTTGATGCGGTGGCTACGGCTGATCGCCTGCGCCTTGAGGTGATTGGAGCCCGCTAATCGCGGTCTGCGATCAGCAGACCCCATCACCTATTCCGGAGCCGATCAGGCGGAGGGGTGACATAAGGATCTGCCCATTGGCTGATCCCATGAGCGGTCCCCTTTCCGAGTACTTCGAAGACAATCCTAGACTAGGAACGCGGGCGTTAGAAATATTGCATGCTGGAATTCGCCAGGCGACCCTGTTCAAATCGCTTCAGCCCCAAGGAACGTCATGCGCTTTCGACGATCTGTTTTTTGTTTTTTCCTGGTCGCCAATGCCCTCAGCGCCGCTGAGCCGCACGTGTCGCCGGTACCCAAAGACGTTCGCGCCGAGTTCAAACTTTCTTCGTTCTATACAAAATATATCAGCGCTGGCGACCTGCCCATCATCGCATCCGACAAAGTCTCGGACTATGCGCTGCTCGAAGCGCGCCATCTCGTCGAACAAATGATCGGTCATCGCCCCGATGCACTCGCGGCGATCGCAAAAAATCATGTGCGGCTCGCGATCAT
>CBRAFL010000247.1:0-8376 GCA_967755055.1 uncultured bacterium | reverse complement strand
AAGTGGCAACTCCCGCCCGACTCACTCATCGACACGACTGAGCAAGCCGCACGCTTCGCCGAGATCGCGCGCCAGTCGGGAAACGTCGCAGAGAACGAGGGTGATATCGTCGCGTCGCTCAAAAGCGCCGTCAAAACGGTGGAAGCCGATTACAGCCTGCCGTATCTCGCGCACGCGCCGATGGAGCCCCTGAATGCGACCGTAGAATATCGTTCCGATGGCGGCGTGGATGTCTGGACCGGGACGCAGTTTCAAACCATCGATCGCACGAATGTCGCAGAAGTTTTCGGACTGAAACCTGAACAGGTTTTCATTCACACGACTTTTCTCGGCGGAGGTTTCGGTCGGCGCGCGACGCCAACATCCGACTGGATAACTGAAGCCGCGCATGTGACGAAAGCGGCGCACGCCGCGGGGATTTCAGTGCCGATCAAAACCGTCTGGACGCGCGAAGACGATCTCGCGGGTGGATATTTTCGTCCCATGTTTCACCATCGGCTCGTCGGCGGCTTGGATGCGGCCGGAAAAGTGATCGCATGGCACCAGACCCTCGTCGGGCAGTCATTTTTGGTGGGCACGCCTTTTGAAAAGGCGATGGTGAAGAACGGCGTTGATGAGACGAGCGTCGAGGGCGCAGCGCATGCGCCGTATAAAATCCCCGCGCGACGCGTCGAGTTGCACAGTCCAAGCGTGCGGGTGCCGACGTTATGGTGGCGATCGGTGGGACACACGCACACGGGACTCGCGGTGGAATGCTTCATCGATGAACTCGCTCACGCCGCCGGGCGCGATCCGCTGGAGTTGCGTCGTGAATTATTGCCCGCGGAATCACGCGAACGTCGCGTGCTCGAACTTGCAGTCGAGAAAAGTGGATACGGAAAAACCGCGTTGCCGCCAGGCCACGCGCACGGAATTGCGGTCCACGAAAGTTTTGGCAGCTTTGTTGCGCAGGTTGCGGAGGTATCGGTGCAAGACGGCTGGCCGCGCGTGCATCGGATCACGGCGGCGGTGGATTGCGGCACCGCCGTCAACCCGCTCACGATCGAGGCGCAGATTCAAGGCGGCGCGATTTACGCGTTGAGCGCGCTTTTCTACGGCGAAATCACGATGGAGAAGGGCCGCGTGCAGCAGCAGAATTTTCATCACTATCGCGTGCTGCGAATGCACGAAGCGCCGGTGATCGACGTCCACATCATCGCAAAAGGTGACAAGATGGGTGGCATCGGTGAAACCGGCGTACCGCCGACCTTCGCCGCCGTGCTCAACGCCATCTTCAACGCCACCGGTAAACGCGTTCGCACGCTGCCGCTGACGCGCACGAAATTCGCGTGATGCGACGGACGCATTGGAAGGGATGCGGTTGGCGCCGATTTTGCGGCGATTGCGTTTCTACTTTTAGGAAGTCTCCGAGTCCGTTATGGCGATAGCCCTCACATGAGCTTTCATATTGGCATCGGGAGTTGGGCGGATCCTGAATACAAAAAGCTTCTCGTCGCCCCAGGCGTTCCGGCAAAAGAACGATTGAAGGCGTACGCCGCCTGGTTCGATCACGTCGAGGTCAACTCGAGTTATCATCACATCCCGAGCGCCAAACAGGTGGCGGGTTGGATCGAGCAAACTCCTCCGAGTTTTACATTCGATCTAAAGCTGAACAAACTGCTTTGCCAAAATCCGCAACTGGCCGCAACCGACGAAGCGTTGATGAACAGTACGCTCGAGGGCGCGCGTCCGCTGATCGAAGCGCAGCGCCTGGGTTGTTTCCTGCTCGTATTGCCGCCGAGCTTCACACCCGCAAAGCGGCGGCTTGAAGAGCTCGACGCACTTGTGGCGCAGTTGGAGCCACAGCCCATCGCGGTGGAGTTGCGACACAAGGCGTGGGTGACCGGCGATCAGCGGGAGAAAACATTCGAGTACTACCGCGCGCGCCGCCTCGTTTGGGTATCGGTGGACATGCCACAGATTCCGGGCGCCACCCTCATGCCGCCAACCGACGAAGCGACGCGCGACGACATCGCTTACCTGCGTCTTCACGGTCGCAATCCGCGTTATACGGAATTGAATACAGCCGAGGAAAAACACACGTACGCCTACCCGGATGCGGAGATCGACGAACTCGCCCAACGAGCGACTGCGCTCGCAGGAAAAGCGAAACACGTTCACCTCATCGCCAATAATCACGCGGAAGATTTCGCACCCAAAGCCGCATTGGCTCTGCAGCGACTGTTGCGGCCGGAGCGTGGTGGGCCGCCGAATCAGGTTGATCTGGTGCTGGAGTAAATAACGTAGCGGTAGGCCTCCGTGCCTGCCGTGTTCGGAGTTCGGAGTCGAAGATCAACATGCGCGAAGGCGACAAGGGCGTCCCGCTCCAGATTGGACGAAAAAGTTCGTCGCTCACTGATCCGCCAGCGCTCGCGCGCCTGTGCCGTGACACTCCGGGCATTCTTTCGTTAATTTGATTCTGCCGCCGACGCATTCGCGACACGGCGCGCGCCCGTGAGCGCACTGAACGCAGGTCTGTTTGATTTCGCTGCCTTTGCCCTTGCCGGTGCCAGCACACGCCGAGCACGTCGCTCGCCGCCCTTCCTGGATCATGCTGCCCGATCCACCGCAGGTCGTGCACGGGGGCGCGCCGGGAATGAGATTGTATCCGCGGCCGTCGCACGCATGACAGGTCACCGTGCCTTTGCCATCGCATGTCGGACACGGCACCGAACTCTGGACCTTGCCCGCGCCAACGCAGGTTTCGCACGGGTGCACGGTCGTTAGCTCGGCGTGCCGCTGCGCCGCCGTCGCGTCGTGACTTCCAGTCTGCGCATACAAACGAGCTGCCGCGCCGAAAGCACCTTTTTGATCGAGAAATTTTGCGACCTGCATCCGAAGTTGGGCGACGCCCGGTCCTTCACTGCGGATATCCTGAAAACCTCCGGGCGCGGCAATCTGCTCGTGCTCGAAAAGCTCCTGCACGCCCGCCGCCGTTCGGTCGGGCGCGCGTTGCATGAGTTCAATCAACATCGGCACGGATTCTTCCCGCTCGCCGGCTGCGTACGCCCGCGCCGCCCAATCGCGCGCTTGATCGAAATCCACGGGTGTGCCGATGCCCCGAAGGTAGCACCGTGCCGCCTGAATCCACGCTGCGGCGAGTTGTTGATTGGCCGCGCGGAGATAGCACGTGAACGCTTTCTCCGGCGCGGGCCGTGTGCCCTGTCCGCTCTCGTAAAGACGCGCGAGTAACATCGAGGCCAGCGGAGGAGCATCGGGCGCGATCGTGATCCGATGCAACATACCGGCCTCGCGCGCGAGATCGCGGGGCGCGCTGTCCGCGTTCATCGAATACAGCTTTAACAATTGCGGAATGGCCGCCACCTCGCCGTCACTCACGCTCGCCTCGAGCCAGCGCAGTGCCTCGCCGTAGCGACCGCGCCCAATATCCTCCTGCGCCACCCAACTCCGCGCGTCGGCGTCGCCCGCGGCGGCGGCTTCCAACATGAGCGGATAAGCTGCGCCGGTTTGGTCCGGAGTATTTTTCAAAATCGTCCGACCGTACGCCGCGCGAAACGGCTGACGCGTGCGCACGGTTGAGAGCGTGATCGATTGCATTCGCGCGATCGCCGTCTGCCAGTCTTCCACCCGAAGCGCTTTCTTCGCTTCACGCCAGCGCTTCAGCGTCGTCGCGTCGGGATTTTCAAAATAGTCCGCCGCAGAGGTGACCGCCGACCAGTCCGCCAGCACAGGATCATTCGGCGCTGCGACCGCACTCAACAATTCAAACATGACGAGCGATTGGGGCGTAATCGTCTCCATGTCCGCCGCAGCGAGTTGGGTTCGCAGTGACGCGATGTCTTCTTTTGCTGCTTCAGGTTCGAACGTTTGAAGCGCGCGATAGTATGCGGGATTCTGACGGCTAAAATTCGCCAGCGGTTTCAGGTAAACCTCCGCCTGCAGCTCACGGAATTCTGTCGGCGATGGAAATTTTGCGGGACGAAGGCGAAGTAATCGGTCGCGCGCGTCAGCGGCTTTACCTTGTTTGCAAAGGTTTTCGATTTCAGCGGCCTGAGCGGTGAACGTCGCGTCAACGGCTGTCTGATCAATTTGGGCGACAAGTGCCTCGAATTTTCCCGCCCGCTCGCGCGCCCACGTTTTGAGCGGTTCCGCTGCGGTGGTGTCCGCATACGCGCGCATTTTCGCGGCGTTCCAGCGCAAGTTCTCAAATCGCTCCCGATACTGGTCCACCTGCTTTTTCAGCCCCGCGACTTCCGCTTGAATCGCGTGTGCCTCCGCTTGCTGACGCGCATCTGTCTGTCGTTTAAACCAGCTTCCCGTCGTAACGACGGCACCCAGTCCCACCACGCCGATCAAAACCGGCAACCGCGGAAGCATCCAACGCGACCTCACAGGCGACGGCGGCGTCACGCTCGAAGGCGTTTGCGGCGGAGGACTTGGAGGGCGATCCATAACGGGCAACTTACCTTTATCGGATAAAAAGCCCTGCGCTAGAGGCAGATCATTAACTGCGCTGGCAGGACGTAGGTTGGGTGCTCGTCGCGCAACGGCCCGTCCTTCTGTTGCGCGGCGAGCGCGCAACCTACTGACCGGCCGAAATCGAGCTTGAACTCACCTGGGGGATTCGCGTTTCTCGCTAATTCCCTCCGGGCACGGTCTCCGCGAAAGCGCATCCTCTCTCCTCTTTCTTTTCCATGCCAATCAAGCTTTTCGACTCGCTCACGCGAGAGATTCGCGAACTCCAGCCCTCGCACGCCGACGGCGTTTTCCGCTTCTACAATTGTGGTCCCACCGTTTACGCGCCCGCGCATATTGGAAATTTCCGTACATTTGTCGTTAACGATGTGCTTCGCCGCTTACTCGAGCTGGAATTCGGCGCCGACAAGGTGAAGCACGTTCGCAATCTCACGGACGTTGACGACAAAACGATCCGGCGGGCGCGCGACGAAAACCGTCCGCTCGGAGAGGTGACGAGGCAATGGACGGAAAAATTTCACGCCGACTGCAAAGCGTTGAACTGCCTTCCGCCTCACGTCGAGCCGACGGCGACTGGCCATATTCCGGAGCAGGTGAACATGATCGAGTGCCTGATGCAGAAGGGAAACGCCTACCGCGCCGCCGATGGCTCCGTGTACTTTAAAGTTTCTTCCTTCGACGGCTATGGTCGGTTGTCACGGGTGAAAGAGCGCGAGCTGCAAATCGGCAGTACGCTCAAGCTCTCCGCGGCGGACGCTGACGAAAAAGAAGATCTCAGTGATTTCGCACTCTGGAAAGCGCACAAGCCCGAGGACGGGGACAACGCCTGGGACAGTCCGTGGGGTCGCGGCCGTCCGGGCTGGCACATCGAGTGCAGCGCGATGAGCAAAAAACATCTCGGTGAGACGATCGATCTTCACACCGGCGGTGTGGATCTGCTTTTCCCGCATCACGAAAACGAAATCGCCCAGAGTGAATGCTGCAACGGCCAGCAGTTTTCACGGCACTGGTATCACAGCGAACACTTGCTCGTTGATGGCAAGAAGATGAGCAAGAGCCTCGGCAATCTCTACACGCTCGACGAACTCGTCGCCAAAGGCTTTTCGCCGATGGCGCTGCGTTATGCGCTGCTCACGGGTCACCCACGCAAGCAGCTGAATTTCTCGTTGGATTCGTTGCACGCTGCGGAAAAAGCGCTCGCGACTTTACGTGCCCATCGCGCGTCACTGGCGCCGGCGAGCGCAGTGCACGACGCGTTTTCTCCGGTCATCGCCGCTTTGCAGGAGGATTTGAACACTCCGGCAGCGCTCGGTGTGCTGTTCACGATTATCAATCGCAAGGAAGGTCAGCCGGATCTCGCGTCGTTTGATCGCGCGATGTTTGCCCTCGGTCTCGATCTCACTGCGTCCTCAGCCGCACCGAAAGCCGATGCACCTGCCGAAATCGCCGCGCTCGCTGAAAAACGTTGGGCGGCGAAACAAGCGAAAGACTTCGCAACCGCTGACGCGCTCCGCAAAGAAATCGCCGCCGCCGGTTGGTCGATGCTGGACCGCAAAGATGGCTACTCGCTCGAGCTAGCGAAGAAAGCGTAAGTAAGCTGGACTGGCTCTGATGGAGGGCGCTGCTCCGTCAGCGCTGTTCGCGCGGAAAGCCAGGCTGCGACGGAGCGCAGCCCTCCACCGTTTCCGGTTCGACGACGCGAAATTCGAAACGCCGCCCTTCGCGTGCGGACCGCGCCGTAACCGGCGCGGCTACCCTGCTTTTGGCGCCATTCCATTCGCCGCGTTGACATGGGCGAAATTTCCCGGCGCTCTTTCCCTTCGGCCCTGCATTCGTACGCAGGACCAAAACCACTACTCGTCATGTCCATGTCTCCTCTCGAAGAACTCCGCCACTCGGCGTCCCACATCATGGCGACCGCCATCCTTCGCATCTTCCCCGAAGCGAAGCTCGATATCGGACCTCCCACCGACACTGGCTTTTATTACGACATCGACCTGGATCACAAACTCACCGCCGACGATCTCGTTAAAATCGAAGCGGAAATGAAAAAAATCGCGGACGAGAACCAGCCGTTCCTCCGCAAAGAAGTTTCCCGCGAAGAAGCGGTCGAGATCATCAAGTCGCGCGGCCAGGAGCGTTACAAACTTGGGCGTCTCGCGGACATTCCTGAGGGCGAAAAAATCTCGTTTTACCAAAACGGCGAATTCATGGATCTCTGCGCCGGCACACATGTGCGTTACAGCTCGAAGCTAAAGGCATTCAAGCTGCTCTCGATCGCGGGCGCTTATCATCGTGGCGACGAAAAGAACAAGCAGCTGCAGCGCATCTACGGCACGGCGTTTCCCACCAAGGAAGAACTCGCGCAATATCTCGAACGGCAGGAACAGGCGAAAGCGCGTGATCACCGTAAACTCGGCCGCGATCTCAAGCTGTTTCACATCGACGAAGACGTTGGCCAAGGCCTGATCCTTTGGACGCCGAACGGCTCGATCATCCGTCAGGAACTTCAAAATTTCATCAGCGAAGAACTCCGCAAACAGGGCTACTCGCAGGTGTTCACGCCGCACATCGGCAAGCTCGAGCTCTACAAAACCTCCGGGCATTTTCCGTATTACAAAGAATCGCAGTTCACGCCGGTGGTGGAGAACGAGTCGCTCGCGAAAATTCTCAGCGAAGGCTGTTCGTGTGCGGACATGGTGGTGCGTCTCGAAGGCGTTTCCGCCCATCTCGCTGCTCAAATCAATGCGCGCACGGGCAAGGAAACCATCACGCCTGATCGCGTGCTGCCCGACGCGAAGCTGCTCGATGGCTTCATGCTGAAGCCGATGAACTGCCCGCATCACATCAAGATTTTCGCGTCACAGCCGCACTCCTACCGCGATCTGCCGGTGCGTCTCGCGGAGTTCGGTACCGTTTACCGCTGGGAACAATCCGGCGAGCTTAACGGCATGACACGCGTCCGCGGTTTCACGCAGGACGACGCGCATTTGTTCTGCACCGAGGAACAGGTCGCCGCGGAAATCCAAGGCTGCCTCGCGCTCGTCAAGATCGTGCTCACGACGCTGGGGATGGCGGATTATCGCGTGCGCGTGGGCTTGCGTGATCCCGATTCCAACAAGTACACCGGCGAAGCCGCGAACTGGGACAAGGCCGAGAACGCCTGTCGCGAAGCCGCAAAAACGCTCGGAGTACCCTTCACCGAGGAGCCGGGCGAGGCTGCGTTCTACGGACCCAAAATCGACTTCGTCATCAAAGATGTGATCGGCCGCGAATGGCAGCTCGGCACCGTGCAGGTCGACTACAACCTGCCGGTGCGTTTCGATCTCTCGTACATCGGCGCCGACAATCAGTCGCACCGCCCCGTGATGATCCACCGCGCACCTTTCGGTTCGATGGAGCGTTTCTGCGGCGTGTTGATCGAACACTTCGCGGGCGATTTTCCCGCGTGGCTCGCGCCTGAGCAGGTGCGCCTCGTGCCCATCAGCGACAAGGTGAACGACTACGCGCGAGCGCTGTTTACCCGACTGAAGAATGATGGAATCCGCGCCTCGCTCGATGAACACAGCGATAAGCTCGGAGCGAAAATCCGTCGCGCCGAACTCGACAAGGTTCCTTACACGCTCGTGATCGGCCAGAAAGAAGCCGAAGCAAACAGCGTTTCAGTTCGTTCGCGTGCCCGGGGCGATGAAGGCATCATGACGGCCGACGATTACGTGGCGAAGTTGAAGACCGAAGTCGCGACGCGAGCGCTACCGGCGAAGAAGGCGTGAGGATCTCGCAGCTGGGAGCGGAAGAGAACTGTGTGAAAAACTTGCGTGACCTGCGCAGGGCTAAATTTTCCGCGCAAGCAACACACCCCGCCCTTCGGGCACCCCTCTCAAGAGGGGACTTCGGCTG
>CBRAFL010000246.1:0-8409 GCA_967755055.1 uncultured bacterium | reverse complement strand
TCGTCCTGCGCGGCTTTTAGTTCGGCTCCGAAACTGATTTCGCGTTCGCGCAGCAACTTGATCCGCGCCTCATGCCCGGAGATGTTCGCTTTCAGCTCCGCTTCGGCAGCGGCAAATTTCTTCTTAGCTTCGTCGATCGCGTACATGATCTCGAGTTCCTGACCCTCGAAGACACTGATCGCTGCCTCGGTCGTTTCGATCTCGTGGCCGAGCGCCTTATACTCGTCGTTCTTGCGCACCTGCGACTGCTGCGTGCGATATTTAGCGAGCTTGCCTTCCGCCGAGCCGATCTCGGTCTCCAGGAGCTTTTTCTTGGTTTCGAGCTCTTTGACCGACGTCCGTGCCGTTTCGATCGCGGCCTTTTCCGCCGCGATCTTCTGCTCAACGAGTGTGATGTCCCGCGGAACCGCTTTCAACTGTGCCTCCAACCCGAGCCGGCGCGTGTCCCGGTCCTGTAGAATCAACAGCTTTTCGATGGCGGGCGTGGGCATCACGGCGAGGTTGCCCCTCAATCCCCTTCTCGGTCAAACGAAACTCTTGAGGATCTCGGTCGAGCTGGGGCTGTCGCACGCACTTCGCAGTTCAGTTCGATCTCGTTGAAGATCGAGCTCTCAGCTCTAGGGTCTGTCTTCGAAATACACGGAGGAAGGAAACCGCTAATGGGCTCAGCCAATGGGCAGATCCTTATATCACCCCTCCGCCTGATCGGCTCCAGAATAAGTAATGGGGTCTGCTGATCGCAGACCGCGATCAGCGGGCTCCATCACCTCAAGGCGCAGGCGATTAGCCAAAAGACACAGCTCTCAGCTCCGCCGTCGGTTCAATTCGCCAAACGTCCTCGCCGTGATGCGCAACCCCGCGCCACCGCGCGAAATCGGCTTGATCGGCTGGGAGGATAGCCACTCGCAACCTGCCGCCGCTTAAAACGAAAAGGAACGCCGGTTTGACCATGGTTTTTTCTCAAGAAAACCCTCGCGTGCCGCGTCGAAATTCGGAAGATTTTCTCTTTCCCTTTTCACCCACTAAAACCCTTTCATGGCCGACGAATCCGACTCCGATCGCAACGTAAGAAACCAAGCTGGCGCCGACGCTTACGACGCCTCAAAACTCAGCCAACTGAAGGGCTTGGAGGCCGTCCGTAAGAAGCCGGGCATGTACATCGGCGGCACCGACGAACGCGCGCTCCATCACTGCGTTTCGGAGGTACTCGATAACTCGGTCGACGAACATCTCGCCGGTTTCTGCTCACGCATCGAAGTCGCCATCCACGTCGACGGTTCGATCAGCATCCGCGACAACGGCCGCGGCATTCCGGTCGACATCAACAAGGATAGCGGTCTGCCGGGTGTTGAACTCGTTCTTACCACGCTGCATTCGGGTGGCAAATACGGTCAGGGCGGTTACAAATTCTCCGGCGGCACCCACGGCGTCGGCGCCAAGTGCGTCAACGCCGTTTCCGAATGGTTCGAGGTCGAGGTTTCGCGCAACGCGCAGGTCCACCACATGAAATTCGAGCGCGGCCAAACCGTCCGCAAACTCGAGGTCATCGGCAAAGCCAAAGGCACCGGAACGCTCATCACGTTCAAGCCCGACAAGGAGATTTTCCAAGAGACGACTGTCTTCAAGGCCGACCGCATCGGCCAGCGTCTGCGCGAGCTCGCCTTCCTTAACTCTGGCCTCGAAATCGTCTTCACCGACGAACGCCCCGCCGTCACGAAGCCCGAAACGTTTTTCTACAAAGATGGCGTCGTCGAATTCGTGAAGCAGCTCAACACCGGCAAGGAACCGCTGCATCCGAAGCCGATCAGCTTCAACAAAGAGACCACGCTTCCGCTCGAGGACAAGACTCTCGAGATCCACGTCGAGGTGGTCCTGCAGTACAACGACACGTACAACGACCAGGTTCTCTGTTACACCAACACGATTCACAATCCCGATGGCGGCACGCATTTGTCCGGCTTCCGCAGCGCGCTCACCCGCGCGATCAATCAGCACGCGAAGGCCAACAATCTCCTGAAGGACAAGGACCCTCAGATCACCGGTGACGATGTCCGCGAGGGTCTCGCCGCGGTTATCTCGATCAAGCACAGCGATCCGAAATTCGAATCGCAGACGAAGGTAAAACTCCTCTCGCCCGAAGTCGAAAGCGTCGTCGGCTCGGTCACGTATGAGGGCCTGATGTTTTATTTCAGTTCCACGCCCGCGGTCGCGAAACGCATCGTCGACAAATCGCTGAACGCCGCTCGCGCTCGCGAAGCGGCGCGAAAAGCCCGCGAGACCGTTCGCAAAGGCGCCCTCCACGGCGGCGGCCTTCCCGGCAAACTTGCCGACTGCTCCGAGCGCGATCCCGCGCTCACCGAAATCTACATCGTCGAGGGCGACTCCGCCGGCGGCTCAGCTAAGCAGGGGCGCGATCGTCGCTATCAGGCGATCCTTCCGTTGCGCGGCAAACTCATCAACACCGAGAAAGCGCGTATCGACAAGGTCCTCGCCAACGAGGAAATCCGGACCCTCATCACCGCCGTCGGCACCGGCATTGGCGATCACGAGGGCGAGGGAGCGTTCGACGCCAGCAAAGCGCGTTACCACAAGATCATCATCATGACGGACGCCGACGTGGACGGCTCCCACATCCGCACGCTGCTGCTGACGTTCATCTACCGGCAAATGAAAGGTCTGCTCGACCGCGGTTTCATCTACATCGCCCAGCCGCCGCTTTACAAAATCAAGCGCAAGAAACGCGAGCAGTACGTGGACAACGACGAGCAGCTCAACCGCATCCTCCTCGAACTCGGCTCGGAGGACGTCGTGCTCACACGTCTCGCCGACCAACACGTGTTCGCTCCCGCGCAAATCGACAAAATCGTCGAAGCGCTCGCCGCGCTGGAAAAACTTGGCACGGGTGTCACGCGTTACGGCGCATCGCTCTCGGAGTATTTGGATGAGCATGACACCGCCACGCACGCACTGCCGCGCTACATCGCGCGTATTCGCGAAGGCAACAAGGAGAGTCACGAATTCCTCCTCGACGAAGTCGCTCGCGCGCAATTCGTCCAGAATCACGGCTTGGACGCGGACGTATCCGAACAAACCGAGCCCACGACGATGGCGAACGGCACCGTCAGTCCCGTCGAGTTGAAAAAACCGGCACCGGTGGCGAAGCGGATCACGCTCCACGAGATCTACGAGAGCACGGAAATGGCGAAGCTGCTCAAAGCGATCGCCGCGATCGGTCTCGACATCGCCCGCTTCAGCCCGAGTGAAGAACCACGTTTCACGATCACCGAGAATCCCGGGCAGAAGAGTGAAAACAAAACCGACCTGCACTCGCCGCTCGATATCGTGACGCAGATCCGCGGCAACGGCCGCAAGGGCCTTTCGATCCAGCGCTACAAAGGTCTCGGTGAAATGAACCCGAAGCAGCTCTTCGAAACGACGATGGACCCGGAAAAACGCCGCCTTCTCAAAGTGTCGATCAACGACGCCGCGAAAGCCGACGCGCTCTTCACGCTGCTGATGGGCGACGAAGTCCCGCCTCGCCGCCAGTTCATCGAAGACAACGCGCTCAACGTGCAGTATCTGGATGTCTGATTCCGAAGTAGCGGGTAGCGAGTAACGAGTAGCGAGCATTCCAACCATCGCACTCTCACTCACTCCCGCTCACCGCCTGCGCCTACTCGCTACCCACTACCCGCTACTCACTACTTTTTTCCGTGTACACCGCCTCCGAAAAACTCTCTTCCGCCAACATCACCGAGATCATGCAGACGGCCTACATCGAGTACTCGATGTCCGTCATCATCTCTCGCGCGCTGCCCGATGCGCGCGACGGCCTCAAGCCCGTGCAACGCCGCGTGCTCTACGCGATGCTTCGCGAGGGTCTGCTGCATAATCGCGCTTTCGACAAATGCGCCGGCGTCGTCGGTGAAGTGCTGAAAAACTATCACCCTCACGGCGACTCCTCCGTTTACGACACGCTCGTCCGCCTCGCGCAGCCGTGGGTGATGCGTTACCCGCTCATCGATCCGCAAGGCAACTTCGGCTCCGTCGACGGCGATCCACCCGCGGCGTATCGTTACACCGAGGCGCGCCTCAAGAATATCGCCGAGGAACTTCTCGCCGACATCGAAGAGGACACCGTCGATTTCATTCCCAACTACAAGGAGTCGACCACCGAGCCCACCGTGCTTCCGTCCGCTCTGCCGAATCTGTTGATGAACGGATCGACCGGTATCGCCGTCGGCATGACGACGAACATCCCGCCGCATAATCTCGACGAGATCATCGAGGCAACGTTCGCCATCATCGACAACCCCCGCATTTCGGTCGATGACCTCTGCAATATCATCCGCGGCCCGGATTTCCCCACCGGCGGCGTCATCGCCGGACGCGAAGGCATCCTCAGCTACCTGAAGACCGGCAAAGGCATTGTCCGCACCCGCGGCAAAGCCCACACCGAGGAGATGAAGGGCGGCATGGAGCAGATCGTGATCACAGAGATTCCGTACAACGTGAATCGCGCGACGCTCGTCACCCGCATTGCCGAGCTCGTGGGTGAAAAGCAGCTCGACGGCATCCGTGATCTTCGCGACGAGTCCGACGAAAACACGCGCATCGTCATCGAGCTGAAACGCGGCGAACAGTCGAAGGTCGTCATCAATCAGCTCTTCCAGAAAACCGCGCTCGAATCCTCGTTCGGTGTCACCCTGCTCGCGCTCGATAAGAAGCGGCCGAAGCAGATGAACATCAAGGAACTCCTTGAGTGTTACATCGAGCACCGTCGCGATGTTGTCACCCGCCGCACGAAGTTCCGCCTCAAACAGGCCGAAGATCGCGCTCACATTCTCGAGGGCTACATCATCGCCCTGGATAACCTCGACGACTTCGTCAAAATCATCCGCGCCTCCTCCAATCGCGAAGAGGCGAAAGTGAAGTTGATGGCGAAGTATCCACTTTCTGAACGCCAGACCGACGCGATCCTCGAACTCCGCCTCTATCAGCTCACCGGCCTCGAACGCGGTAAGATCGAAGCTGAGTATCTCGAGCTGATGAAGCTCATCGAAGAGCTCCGCGGAATTCTGGATTCCGAGGCGAAGCTGCTCGCGTTGATCAAAAAAGAACTCGGCGAGATGAAGGAGAAATACACCTCTCCCCGTCGCACCGAAATCATCGGCGCCGCCGGCGAATTCCGGATGGAAGACGTCATCCCCAACGAGGGCTGCGTCATCACCGTTTCTCACCTCGGCTTCATCAAACGCACGCCCGTCGCCGAATACCGCTCTCAAAAGCGCGGCGGCAAGGGCGTCATCGGTGCCGAGACGTACGACGAGGATTTCGTCGAACATCTCTTCACCGCGAGCACGCACGACTATATTCTTTTCCTCACGAGCACCGGCCAGTGCCACGCGAAGAAAGTCTACGACGTACCGGAGGGCACTCGTGCTTCGAAGGGTAAATCCGTCGCCTCCTTCCTTCGCCTCACCGAAGGCGAGAAGATCGCCGCGATGCTCTGCGTGAAAGATTTCGTCGAGGATCGCTTCCTCGTCATGGCCACCAAGCGCGGTATCATTAAAAAGAGCACGCTCTCCGACTATGCCAACTGCACCCGTGAAGGCGGCCTCATCGGGATCAATCTCAGTGAAGGCGATAGCGTCATCGGCAGCGTTCTCACCACCGGTAACGATGAACTGATTCTCGTTTCTCACCAAGGGCTCGCCGTTCGCTTCCGCGAGCGCGACCCCGAGACCAACGAGGATATTTTCCGTCCGACCGGTCGCGCGACAGGTGGCGTTACGGGCATGCGCTTCAAACTCGAAAGCGATTACCTCGACGTCATCGAAGTCGTCGATCACAAAGCCAAGTTCCTCGTCGCCAGCCAGGCGGGCTTGGGTGTTCGCACGCGTTTCGAAGATTACCGCTTGATCAACCGCGGTGGCAGCGGCGTGTGGGCGATCGACCTTCCTGAGGACGGCTCGATCAAACTCGCTGGCGCGCTCAGCGTGCGCGACACCGACGAGATCATGCTGCTCACCGCGAAAGGTCAGAGCGTGCGTTGTCCGGTAAACACGATTCGCGAAGTCAACCGCGGCGGCAAAGGTGTGCGTTTGGTTACCCTCGCGGAAGGCGACAAACTCATGAGCATCGCCCGCATCGTCGAGACCGACGAGCAGCAGACCGCAGCGAGCAGCGAGCCGCCGCCCGCAGTGTAGGTAGCGCGCTGTTGCGCCACGGTTCGTCGTATCCGGTCCGCCCCCGCATCGTAGCCGCATCGGTTACGATGCGGACCGCACGCTAACGCGTGCGGCTACCTGGCCGCATTGAATCCGCGCAACGGCGGACGCTCCGGTCAACTGTGCTCACTCCGCCCTTGTCACGTCGCTCGCCCCGCGCATCGTCTGCCGGGCATGGCCCACCCAACCCCTTCGTCTGACGACGTTGTCCACAGCGAGTCGTTTCTCCGCTCGCTCATGCGCCGCCAACTCCGCCTCTCCATCTCGTGCGCCGCGACCTTTCTCATCGCGCTGCTCGGAATGCCGCTCCTGAACTACTTCGCGCCCGAACTGATGGCGACGCGCGTCAGCGGATTCACGCTCACGTGGCTGATTCTCGGTGTGTTGTTTTTCCCCTTCGTGTGGATCATCTCCTACGCCTTCATCAAGCGCTCCATCGCGCTCGAGCAGGACGAGGTCAACTCCGTGAAACGCTGACACCATGCTGACTCACCTCGCTCTTCTCGACGGCGTCGATCCGTGGATTCTCACGTTCTCTCTCATCACCGTTGTCGTGACGGTCGGCATGGGTTTCTGGTCCGCGAAGAAATCCAAAACCGCGAGCGACTTCTTCGTCGCCGGCCGCTCGGTCTCGGTGGGCTGGAATGCCTCCGCCATCTCTGGCGAATACCTTTCGGCGGCGTCTTTCATGGGCGTCGCCGGCATGGTGATGTCCTCCGGCTACGACGCGCTCTGGTATCCAGTTTGTTATGCGTGCGGTTATCTTTTCCTGCTCCTCTTTATCGCCGGACCGCTTCGCCGGTTCGGCGCGTACACGATTCCAGATTTCGCCGAGGGCCGTTACGATTCACCGATCTTCCGTAAAATCGCGGTCTGCTTCGTTCTCTTCATCGGTTTCTTCTACACGATGCCGCAGATGAAAGGCGCCGGCGTGACGCTCGCGTACATTTTTCCCGGCATGCCTTATTGGGGCGGCGTCGTCCTCGTCGGCGCGGTGATCACCTTCAACGTCGCGCTCGGCGGCATGAAAGGCATCACACTCGTGCAGGCGTTTCAGTATTGGATAAAGCTGTTCGCGATCAGCGTGCCAATTTTCGTGCTGCTGTCGGTCTACGGTTTTTATAATCACCAACTGGCGGCGAACACCGCGCCCGGCGAACCCGCCGCTCAGGTCCAATCTGTTTCGGTCGAACGCAAACCGCTCGTTGAAAAAGCGCCGAAGGACACCGCGTGGATTTCTCCCTTTGGCCCGCTCACCACAAAAGCCGTGAGCGCTGCCGCCGCCGTCCTCCCGGTTGAGCAACGCGCCGCTTTCCTCGCCGAGCACCAGAAGCCTTACTCACTTCTCTACACGTATTCGCTCATCATCGCGCTCGTCTGCGGGACAGCCGGCTTGCCGCACATTCTGGTGCGCTTCTACACCAATCCGGACGGTGCCGCGGCGAAGCGGACAACGATGTGGGTGATGATTCTCATCGGCGTGTTCTACGTTTTCCCGCCGATCTTTGGAGTGATCGGCCGCAATCTGATGCCCGAGCTCTATTCCGGAGTTGGCGCGAAAGGCACGGATAAGGTCGTCCTCGAACTACCCACGTTGATTGGCGCGCACTACGGCGTGCTTGGCTCGATTCTCAGCGGCATCACGTGCGCCGGCGCGTTCGCCGCGTTCATGAGCACATTCAGCGGTCTGCTCGTCTCGATGACTGGAGCGCTCGCTCACGACGTTTACGGTCGGATGCTCCGTCCAAAATCAAACGCTGCTGAACGCCTCGTCGCCTTCAAAGTTTGCGCCGTGCTCGTCGGCGGCGTGGCGATTCTCCTCGGCACCTTTGTCGAGGCGTTGGAAATCAATTTCATGGTGGGCCAGGCCTTCGCGATCGCCGCTGCCAGCTATTTTCCACTGCTGTTCATGAGCGTGTGGTGGCGCGGCATGACGATGAAAGGCGCCGCGACCGGAATGCTCACGGGCGGTTTGTGCGCGCTTGTTGCCGCAGCGCTGACGAACTTCAGCACGCTCGCGCTCGACAAGGGGCCGATGGGGAAATTCTTCGCCGGCTTCGCGCCGCTGAATACTTTCTGGGCGCATCACCCGCTGCTCCGCATCCTGTGCGAACAGCCGGCGATCTGGTCCGTGCCGTTCGCGATTCTGTTGATGGTCATCGTCTCCAAAGCCACCGCG
>CBRAFL010000245.1:0-8462 GCA_967755055.1 uncultured bacterium | reverse complement strand
CTGCTCGTGCGCCACCCACTCGCAGCACCGAAACGACCGGCGATCACGCAGCACACGGTGGACGTGCTGAATCCCGCCGCTTACCAGTCGTTCCTTCCCGGACATCAGGTGGCGATCTGCACGCTCGGTATCGGCAACGCTTCCAAAGTCAGCCGGGAAGAATTTATCCGGGTGGATAAAGACGCCGTGCTGGCGTTTGCCGCGGCGTGCCAGCAGGCGGGCATTCGCCATTTTGAATTGCTCAGTGCGGTCGACGCGAACGCCAAGTCGTCGTTGTTTTACCTGCGCACCAAAGGCGAATTGGAAAACGGTTTAAGAGCGCTTGGCTTTGAACGATTGAGTCTCTTTCGCCCGTCGAATATTCTCACGCCCATCAATCGTTACGGTTGGACGCAGGCCGTGATCCTGGCGACATGGCCGTCGCTGCATCCGCTGCTGCGCGGTCGGTGGCGCAAGTATCGCGGCATTCGGGTCGAGACGCTCGGCGCGGCGATGGCGAGAAACCTAACCACATCCGGACAAGGAGTGGAAACGCTGCATTGGGACCAGTTCATCAGCCTGGCTGAAGACGCTGTAGTGAGGTCACCGTGATTTGACGGCGGCCGCCCGTCATAAAAACTCGGATACTAAGCATCGCGTAAGGCTCGAAGGCACTTGTGCTCTTTTCGAAAGAGCGACTGCTTGCGGGCAACATTGCACACGTGAGGCAACGTCGCGTTCAGCAAAGGGGTCCGGCCCGAGGCTTCACAGCGGAGAGACACAGGATCACCAAATCACACGAACGAGCCTGGAATCGGTGATGGTGCCGTCCTTGGTAATCAGCGGGACACCTAAAACGAGTGCTTCCGCCACGATCAGCCGGTCGTAAGGGTCGGCATGTGGGAGGCCCAACACCGGAGCTTTTATCGCGGCTTCAAGACTGGTCGGGACAACGACGTTATACGCCAACGCGTCACCGAAAATATCGGAAGGGCGGCGCGAATTCAGGTCGATTTTGTCGGCGTCGATCAATCGACCCAGCTCAATGATGGTCGCCGACGTGATGGCGAGTTCTCCAGGACCAGCCGATTCGATGACGCGAAGCGCTTTGAGGCCTAGCCGATCGGGCGAAAGCACGGACCAAACCAACGCGTGCGTATCGAGCACGTATTTGATCTTCACAGATCTTCGCCGGGAGGCAGCGTGGGCTTGGTGAGGTCAACGCCCGGCCTCACAAATGCTTTGCCCACGGCGCTACCAATCCATGCAGGCACGGACTTCTTCGCCTTGGCCGACTTCGAGTGGGAGGACTTGCGAACGGCTTTCTTGGCCTTGGTAAGCGTGCTCATTTCGACGGATTTTGCCGAGGCGACGCAGGTTGGCAAGAGCGCGGAGGAAAATCAGGCCCCGAGCGATACCCGCGCATGCTTGAAGACTTCAAGTGAGGGGCGAATCGGGCCAGGCGATGACCTGGTGATTGCTGTATAGGAAAGCGCCGGCCTTGCAAAGCCTCTAAGACAGCGGTAACAAAAACGGCGTACCCCCCATGAAAACAAAAATCTACCCGCTACTTGCTCTGCTTGTTTTCGCAGCTGGCGCTCCGTGCGTCATGTCTGCTGCCGATACGAATTCCGACGAAACCGCCATCCGCAAATCGGTCACCGATTTCGTCGCCGCGTGGAATCGCCACGATGCGAAAGCGATGACCGCCGTGTTTGCTGCCGATGCTGATCTCATCAACCCGTTCGGTCGCGTCGCCAAGGGACACGCTGAAATCGAGAAGCTGTTCACCGACGAACACACCACGGTGATGCGCAGTTCAACCTTCTCGATCGGCCAGGTCGACGTCCGGCTGCTCACACCGGACGTGGCAATCACCGAATATTCAACCGAGGTTTCCGGCATGCTGGATCCCGATGGCAAAGCGATCCCAGCCTTGAAAATACACGTGACGATGGTCTCGCAGAAAAAGAATGGAAAATGGTGGCCGACGGTGGCGCGTCCCCACGCCTACCTCCCAACGCCTCCCCCGCCTACGGCCAAGGGCGGCTGACGCGCTGCACACGAGACTGACTTCAAAAAACAAAACCTCCGCGACGATGTTCGCGGAGGTTTTTTATTTTTCTGTGCAGCGAGACGACGGAGCAAAATCGATGTCAGAAAAATAGCAGGCAGAAAAATACTGGGAATCACCCGATCGGAAAACGCGAAGCTCGGAGCGCTGTGTAAGATTCCGTTTATATTTCTGACCCTATTTTTCTGACTCCAGCATTCTTTGCATTCTCACGAAGCACAAAACCGATTTCGGATTTTTGTGCATCTTGCGCCTCTTGTGGTGAAATCGGATTGGAGCATTTTCTCCCCGAATCAGCTCGGAGTTTTGGAACGCTAATCTGCGCTAATAAACGCTAATTCCCTGATCGATCGATTCACCTAATCGGTGATCGAGGCATAGGAAGTTGGGTTCTGAAAAGGCGACGGTCTTCTCGCCATGCATCTGTTGATCGCAGGCCGCCATTAGCGGTCTCCATCACCTCAGGGCACAGGCGATGAGCCGTAGCCACCAGAGAAAGATTTCCCCATTGGGAAATCTCATTAGCGGTTTCCTTCTCGCTGCCGATATCCGCGGCCCACTCCGACAGCTCGACCAATCCGGATTAGTGTCCATTAGTGGTCATTAGTGGTTAAATCGGATTGGAGATCGCGAAGGGAATACCGTGGAAGCGTGCGTCAAAGCGGTTCGAGAGTGATCGCACGGAATTCGATGACGCCGCCTTCGCTTTGCAGCGCGATCCAGCCGTAAGACAGCATCGCGTTGTCGAGTTCGTTTTGACGAACGCCATTGCAGAAAAGTGTAATGCTGTTTCCACGACAGACGATCTCATAGTCGTTCCACTCGCCCGGCGGGCGCTCGCTCGAGGCGGCGAATTTCGGTCGCGACTTGTCCTGCGCCGTGCTGGTCGCCTGAAAAAGGGCGCCCCCGTTGGCACGGAGCTCGCCCGCATTGCCGGATGCGAGCTGCGCTTCGTAGCAATGCGGCCAGATTTTATCCTCTCCCGAGCCATGGACAAACACCCCGCTGTTGCCGGGTTTTTCGGGCCAGCGCCATTGCAGCCGCAGCCGATAGTCTTTGAAGACGTCATTTGTGCGCAAAAATCCGCGGGGCTTGCCGAGGCACACGATAACGCCATCGCGAACCGTCCACGTACCAATGCCATCGCCTCGGGTGAGGTCGTTGAAAACCGTCCAGCCGGAAAGATCGCGGCCGTTGAAAAGCTCCACGACCTTCGTTTTCGCCGCGGCGGGTTCGCCGTGGGCGACAAGACAAAAAGCGAGCAGACACAACGTCGCGCCTGATAGCAGGCGCAACTTAAGCGGCGGGAGTTTCATGAAGGTGGGGTGGGTGAATTAGGGCGCGTCAACGAGAGGCACGAAACCGCGGGCTGCAATTCGGAGCGCGGTTGCGTCGTTAAACGCGGGGCAATCGGAAATGGCTGCAAAAAGCACAAAAACCGATCTCTGATTTTTGCGCATTTTGTGCCTCTTGTGGCCAGAAGCTTAAAGCCTATAGCCTACAGCTTATAGCGATCCCGGCATTGATCAGACGCGGAGTTTGGGAACGCTAATCTGCGCTGATAAACGCTAATTCCCTGAATCGATCGATTCACCTAATCGGTGAATCAAGACATCGAAAGTAGCGCTCGAAATCGGGGTCTCCGATTTTTGTGCGTCTTGTGCCTCTTGCGGCCAAATCTCCGTCAATCCGGATCAGTGCCTGTTCATCAGTGGTTAAATCGGATTGGAGCTCGGAAAAGTTCGTTCGAGCTGGAGCAAGGAATACGCAGGCGTCTTCTTCGTGCCTTTGTAATAATAGGTCTTTGTGGTTACTCCATCGAGGCTGCATGCCCGCTGCGCGAGCTTCGACTGGACTCGCGGCGACAGAGGGTGTGCTTTCCGGTGTGCTCCGCATGATCTCCCCTGCCCCATCAACGATCACCTTTCTGCGACTTACCCTCTGGCTGCCGGTCCTCCTCGCCCTAACCGGAATCACGAGAGCCTCCACCATCGCGCAGTCGGCGCCACGCGAGCGAATTTCCATCAACGACGGCTGGCGCTTCCAGCAGAACGATCCACCCGGCAACACCGTCAGCCTGCTCTACGACGTGCGGCCGGAAATCGGTGAGCGACGCGACGATGGCCCAGCCGACGCACGGCCTTCCGAGTCGGCCGCCGTCGCCGCTGGCGCGCAGCCAGTGCTTAAACCCTGGATACTCCCCACCGGCAACGCCTTCATCAAAGATCCCGCGCGTCGCCACGTGCGCCCAGAAGGCGACCCGGGCGGCAACGTGGCTTACGTGCAGGCGGACTTCGATGACAGCACCTGGCAATCGGTCCACCTGCCGCACGACTGGGCAATTGCCGGTCCGTTCATCACCACCGGAAATTTTGGCGGCATGGGCCGGCTACCCAGTTGGGGCATCGGCTGGTATCGTCGCAAGCTCGACATCCCGAAGGCCGACGCCGGCAAACGCATCTTCCTCGAGATCGACGGCGCCATGTCCTATGCGGTCGTCTGGCTCAACGGACATCTCGTGGGCGGCTGGCCCTACGGCTATTCATCCTGGCGCGTGGACCTCACGCCTTATGTGCATCCCGGCGACGTGAACCAACTCGCCATCCGCCTCGACAACCCACCCGCCTCCTCGCGTTGGTATCCGGGCGGCGGCATTTACCGCAATGTCTGGCTGACGAAAACTCAGCCCGTCCACGTCGACCAGTGGGGCACGTTCGTGACGACTCCACAGGTTTCCCGCGATACCGCCACAATCAATCTGGACGTCGCCCTCGCCAACGCCGAGTCAACCCCCTCTACCGTCAACGTCGCCACGGAAATTTTCGCGCTCGATGCCGCCGGTCAGCGGACCGGCGCCGTCGTCGCGAGCCTCCCGCCCGCCGAGGTCACCATCGCAGCCAACGGTCGCGCCACGACGAGCGGCTCTGTCGTACTGGCGCATCCCCATCTCTGGGGCCCGCCCCCGACGCAACAGCCCCATCGCTACGTGGCGGTGACGAGCGTGTCGCGCGCGGGTGAACGTATCGACGTTTATGAGACGCGCTTCGGCATCCGCGAACTGCGATTCGATCCCGAGCGCGGCGTGTTCGTGAACGGCGAGCACATACCGCTCAAAGGCGTCAACCAACATCACGATCTCGGCGCGTTGGGCGCAGCCTTCAACGTGCGCGCCGCCGAGCGCCAGCTCGAGATGCTCCGCGAGTTGGGCTGCAACGCTGTCCGCCTGAGCCACAACCCGCCCGCGCCCGAACTGCTCGAACTCACCGATCGCATGGGCTTCCTCGTCATCGACGAGTCCTTCGACGCGTGGGAGCGAAAGAAGACGCCGCTCGATTTTCACCTGATCTTTCCCGACTGGCACGAACAGGACATGCGCGCGCTCGTCCGCCGCGATCGCAACCACCCGTCCGTCATTCTTTGGAGCATCGGCAATGAAGTCGGCGAACAATACACCGACGCCGCTGGCGCCGCCGTGGCGAAGCGGCTGCACGACATCACGCACGAGGAGGATTCCACTCGCCCCACGACCACGGCAATGAACTGGGCCAAGTCCGATATGCCTCTGCCCGCTGTGGTGAACGTCATCGGCCTCAACTACCAAGGCGAAGGCATCCGTCAGGAACCAGAGTTTAACGGCACCGATCGCATCCGCACGCCACCGCAGTATCCGGCGTTCCGTGACAAGTTCCCGGGCAAGGTCATCATGAGCAGCGAAACGGCGTCCGCCTTCAGCAGCCGCGGTGTTTACCTGTTTCCGGTTTCACCGATGGTCAGCGCTCCCGTGCGAGACGGCCGTGGCGGCGATTCAAAGATTCGTCAGGTGAGCGCGTACGAACTCCACGCCGTGGACTTCGGTTCCACGGCGGACAAAGTTTTCGCCTCGCTCGACCGGCATCCGTACGTCGCCGGCGAATTCGTGTGGACTGGTTGGGATTACCTCGGTGAGCCGACGCCCTACTACGATTCGCGCAGTTCGTATTGCGGCATCATCGATCTGTCCGGTTTCAAAAAAGACCGGTTCTATCTCTACCAGTCTCGCTGGCGTCCGGAGCAACCAATGGCGCATATTCTCCCGCATTGGACCTGGCCGGAACGCGTCGGCGAAGTCACGCCCGTGCACGTGTTCACCTCGGGCGACGAAGCCGAACTGTTTCTCAACGGCCGCTCGCTCGGCCGAAAGGCGAAGGGGAACTTTGAATACAGGCTGCGCTGGGATGACGTCGTGTATCAGCCGGGCCGGCTCGAAGTGGTTGCCTACAAAAACGGCCGCGAGTGGGCCCGCTCGTCCGTGCAGACCGCCGGCGAAGCCGCCTCGCTGGAAGCCGTGTCCGACCGCGCCGCGATCCGCGCCGACGGCTCGGACCTCGCCTTCATCACGGTTCGCATCACGGACAAACAGGGCGTCACCGCGCCGCGCGCCGACCAACCGCTGCGTTTTTCGATCGAAGGCCCCGGCGAGATCGTCGCGACCGACAACGGAGACCCGACGAGCTTCGAATCATTCACCTCACACGAGCGACGAGCCTTTAGTGGACTGTGCCTGGTCATCGTCCGAGCGAAGCCCGGCCAGTCGGGCGAGATCCGACTCACTGCGACCGGAGAAGGTCTGCGGACTGGTACGACGATGATTCATGGCACGAAGCTTTAAGCGGTAAGCTGTAGGCTCTAAGCTCCGATTCCCGATCAATCCGATCTTCGTGCCTCAGTGTCTCTGCGGTGAATTTCCCGTCTTTTCCGTTACTTATCTACAGTCCAATTTAACCACAAAGATCGCAAAGAACTCAAAGCTCGCTCCTCACGCATCGCCTCCATATCGGGTCTCTGCGCTTTTTGTGTTCTTTGCGGTAAAAACGATCGAGCTCCGATTTTTCTCCCCGGTATTTCGACTCACTTCGCCGGATAGTCGTGCCAGACCCACTCGAGCGCCTGCGCGAGCGTCTGCGTGCGCGCGCCGCCCATGCCGTGACCGACATTCAGCGCGAAGACGTATTGGTAACGATAGCCTTTCGCCGCGAGGGCCTTCGCCATCCGGTGGTTCGCCTCGACCCAGTCATGCATGTCGTCGCGCATGACATTCGGGTTGAGGTGATCGCGGTCGCCCACGCCCATCCAGAGGCGGATCGGCTTGCGCGGGCTCTCCGGGATCAACTTCGCGTGGAAATCCCACGCGCCGCCTGGCGTCTCGGGGTTGAACGGCCACTGCTGGTTGACGAACGTGCCGGACGTCGTGATCACGCGGCGATAAAGATCCGGGCGGTACCACGCCATGATCAGGGCCGCAGCGCCGCCGGAGCTGTTGCCCATCGCGACGCGCGCCTCCGGATCTTTCGTCAGCGTGACGCCGCAGTTTTTTTCCACCAACGGCAGCACCTCGGCTTCGATGAACTCGGCGAACGCGCCGGACATCGTATCGTATTCGCGACCGCGCTCGTGGCCCTGCGCGTCGCCGCCGCCGTGCGCGATCATGATCGCCACCTGCAGCGGCACGCGTTTCTGCGCGATGAGATTGTCGAGCACGTGCGGCAGATTCTGATCGGTGCGCCCGAGCGCGGGGCCGTCGTGCATGATGATGAACGGCGCGAGTAGGCCCGGCACGTATTGAGCGGGCACATACACAGTGATCGTGCGCTGGTAGTCGATCGGGTGCGTTTCGACGATGAGCGTCTTCGGATTGCGGGGATCGACCGTGCCGAAAGTATCGCGCGCGATACCCGGGTTGAAGAACCTGCTGTCCTTCGAATTCATCGTGAACTGCGTCACCTTTCCGTGCGGCACGCCTTCAACGATGTTCAACTCGGGCGCCGGCGTGTAGTCTGGACCGATGATGAAATTGCCCACTGCGTCGATCGGCGGATTCACGCCCGCTTTGCCGTCGAGGCGGATGAAGCTCGGTGCGCCCGGCGCGTCGGGCGAACGCGTCGGCGGCTGCGGACGAGCGGCGGCCGGCGCAACCGCTTTGGGCGCCAAAGCGGTATCGGCGGCGAAAAGGGAGGCATTGAGCAGACTGGCAACAACGACTGCGAGCACGACCAAGGGGGAGAGTTTCATGGGAAGAAAGAGCGCTTGGAAAGCGCCCCACCCTCACCGCCGCATCCAACGGATTCAACGCCAGAGATCGATCGCACGCAGGGTCGAGGAACACAGCCGGATGGATTGTTACGTCTGCCGTCGCGCCGCCGTGAAAATCAACATTGTCGGCCCGACGTCTTCTATCGGCGTTAACCAACAATTATCGGCCTGGACCACATGCGAGCCTGGCGCGTGTTCCGAGCCGAACTCCCGTGCCTTGATTCACCGATTAGGTGAATCGATCGATTCGGGCAATCAGCGTTGATCAGCGGAGATTAGCGTTCCAAAACTCCGTGCATTCACCGTTTTCGCATGAGCAGGACCGCAGCGCATGATTCCT
>CBRAFL010000244.1:0-8478 GCA_967755055.1 uncultured bacterium | reverse complement strand
CCCTCGCGCTTGCGCTCCTCCACCTCCGCCGTTTCTCATCCCGCCATGCAACACATCCGAGTCATCGGCCTCGATGCCGACGATACACTCTGGCACAACGAAATCATTTTTGAGCGTGTCCAGGAGCGCTACCGGGCATTGCTCTCGCACTATCACGATGCCGCCACCGTCGATCGCACCCTGCTCGCGACCGAGGCTCGCAACCTGGAACTCTACGGCTACGGCGTAAAAGGTTTCATGTTGTCCGCGATTGAGACGGCCATCGAGCTGACGCGCGGCAAGATCAGCACGGAAGAAATCAGCACGCTGCTCTCACTTGGGCGCGAAATGCTCGCGCATCCGGTCGAGTTGCTCGACGGCGTGAGCGAAACGATTCCAGTCCTCGCGCGTTCCCATCGCCTCGTACTCATCACCAAGGGCGATCTTCGCGACCAGGAGCGCAAGCTCGGGAAGTCCGGACTCGCGGCGCATTTCAGCGCGATCGAGATCGTGTCGGAAAAAAATCCTGAGACTTACGCGATGATCCTGCGTCGCCACGACATTGCGGCCACCGAATTTCTGATGGTGGGCAACTCACTCAAATCCGACATCCTTCCCGTGCTCATGCTCGGCGGGTCGGGCGCGCACATCCCTTATCACATCCAATGGACACTCGATCGCACCGAGAAAACTCCTGATGCCCCCGGCCGTTTCGTCGTGTTAAAAGATTTCCGCGACCTCGCGTCCCTGTTGGCTTCTGAAGCTTCTGCAAACGCATCCATCTGAGCGGCATTCACCTTGCAGCCTTCCCGCTGTCTGCGATGAACTCACGTCCACTTTCCGTTTGAGCCTCCTCGATCGCTACATTTTCAAGAGCGTCTTTTTCACCTGCGCCGCAGCCGTCGGGTTGTTCACGTTTATCGTCATCGTTCCGAACGTCGCGAAAGATATTTTGCCGCACGTGCTCGCGGGAACGTTTCCCACGTCTCTGGTGATCAAGTTCGTGTTTCTGCTGGTGCCGCTCGCGATCACCTTCGCGCTGCCGATGGGCATGCTCACGGGAGTCCTGCTCACGCTTGGCCGTCTCTCCGCTGACAGCGAAATCACCGCGATGCGCGCTGCTGGCATCAGCCTCGTTCGCATCACGCGTCCGGTTTTGCTGCTCGCGGTGCTCGGCGTCGCGGTCGGACTTTATTTCAATTTCGAATCCATGCCCCGGACGCGCGTGAAGTATCACAAGGATTTCGCCCACGCGATGCGCTCAAACCCGCTCAGCTTCATCGTACCGAAAACCTTCATCCGCGACTTCACCGGTTACGTTGTCTACGTGGGTGAAAAAAAAGGTGCGGAGCTCCGCGATTTCTGGCTGTGGGAACTCGATAAAGATCGGCGCGTGATCCGGGTGCTCAGAGCCGAGTCTGGAACGTTCGTGTACGACGAGGCGACCAACTCCCTCCTTCTCACGCTGTCGCACGCGCAGCTTGAAACACGTGACAAAAAAAAGCCCGAAACATTCACCGAGGCGCAACTGGTCGGATCGGCTGAACAATCGGAGCAATTTCGCCTCCCGCTTGACCAGTTTTTCGGAGCTTCCACAGGTCCGCGCATGAAAGACGAATGGCTCACCTACAGCGAACTGCGCGCCGCCCGCACCCAACTCGCGGAAAAGCCGCTGCCCGCCAGTCCGCCCGAGGCGAAGAAAGCCGTGCTGGACCGAATGAAACTCGAGTTAATCTATCAGGATAAATTCAACACGGCGCTGGCGGTGCTCTCGCTCGCACTCATTGGCGTTCCCCTCGGTATCAAAGTCTCACGACGCGAAACCTCGGCGAACTTCGCCGTGGCCGTCGGACTGACGTTGACGTATTATTTGCTGACGATGGCGGTGAAAGTTCTCGATCGGCATCCCGAATACCGTCCGGATTTGTTACTCTGGTTGCCCAACCTTATCCTGCTCGGCGTCGGCACGTGGCTGCTCGCGCGCATCGATAAAAAGTAAGGCCGTGTTGCCTTAAGGCAGGGCGAGTCTTGTGCGCCTCAGGAGTACGTCCCGCCGTGCCGTTCAGATGACGGCTCATCGGGACGATTCGCCCTACCCGCTTGATTCCCAACCAGACCACGTCGTGTGACGCACGAGCGACGATCCCCTCCAGCCGACAACGCGTTTCTCCGCGTACCCAAATTACCGTGACGCCGCGACCAACCCCGAGCGCCCGTCGATGGCTGCCATGATTTGATCGCGCACGGGAATCGCTGTGCGATCGGCCAAAATTTCCCGCGCAAAATCGTCGAGCCGGATAAACTCCACTCCGGCCCGCCGGCATTGCCGGAGCAATTCCTGAAAAAGCCCGCGCCGCCCCATTCCTTCGATCTCGGCGTGCAGTGTGAAAACGTTCACCTGATCCGCGCGCAGCTGCGAAAGAAAATGCGGCACAATCTGGGTATCCGGATATTCCGGCCGCCCCATCAGCTCATCGAATGTGGGCAGCGTGCTCGGAATTTCGAGCGTCTCGAAAACTTTGCCGTGGATCCGCGGAAAAAATGGCGAGCCATCACGCGTGTCGCTCGCGTAGAGCAAATTCGCTTCCTCGTAAACCTGACGACTACGCGCATTGCTCTGCCAACCCGGAGCTCCTGCCGTCCGCGCGTCCATCCCAAAAATCCGCCGAAATTCCGCACGCGCCGCGATGAACTCCGCGCGAACTCCCTCGATCGGCATCGAGTGCACGTAATCCTGCCAGCGGTAATGGTTGAAACAGTGGATGCCGACTTCGAATCCGGCGTCGCGAACAGCGCGCAACGTCGCGGCATTGCGCCGGCCGACATGCGGCGCGGGCAGCAGCGTACCATTGAGCAAGGTGCGCAGGCCATAAATCTGCACCACACTCGTGCGACTCACCTTCTGGAAAAATCCCGGCCGGAAAACGCGCCGGATCGCGCGTCCCGTTTGGTCCGGCCCGAGCGAAAACAAAAAACACGCCGGCGCCCCGACTGCCTTAAGATCAGCCACGAGATTCGGCACGCCGATCCGCGTACCGCGGTCGGTGTCGACATCAACTTTGAGTGCAAGACGGATCGGCATGATTACGGCTGAAAAAATCCGCTCAATCGCCCGAGAATTCTAATGCCGCGGAGCAGCCAATCGCCAAACGGAGGAACCTTTCTTAAGAGGAGCGCCGGACGATTTTTGAATTGTCCGTCAGCCTGCGGAAGAGCGATCAGGACGATATCGCCTTCGTTCATTCCGGGCGAGGTTCAGCAACCCTACTCAGCGGATACTCCGGTTCGTTATCTCCGTAAGCACGCGCCAATCCCGCGAGCGAGAGCGCCCGCCAGTCCGCTTCCTCCGCCACTGATGGAAGCCCCATCACCATCAAACGGGCATTGGCCGGCAGATCGTACGGCTCATCGAGCTTGATCTCTCGGCCATCGAAGTGGGCCTTTAGTACGACGGGCAACATGACTCGAAGGTGATCAACCGCAGCCGTCCAAGCAAGCCAACGCTCCATCTCACTCCAACCGATAATCCTTGTGCGCGAGATGATAATCCAGCGTGAGCTTGATCGCCTGCTGGAGATTCACTTTGGGCGTCCAACCGAGCTGCTTCTTAATCGCCGTGATCGAGGGGACGCGTTTCTGAATGTCCTGATAGTACTTCCCGAAATATGTCCCCGACGGCACCACCACCGTCTTCGCGTTCGCCACATGCTCGGCGTACTCCGGATAATGTTTGAAAGCCGCGATAATCAGCTTCGCGAGCTGAGCCACGCTCACGTCGTTCTTCGGATTACCGATATTGAAAATCTGCCGTGAGGCCTTGCCGTTTTTGTTCTCGATGATCCGCAGGAGCGCATCGACGCCGTCATCGATAAACGTAAACGAGCGACTTTGCTTTCCGCCGTCGACCAGCTGAAGCGGCTTTTGAAAGATCACGTTTGAAATGAACTGCGTGAATAACCGCGAGCTTCCTTCTTTCGGTTCCATCACGTCGTCGAGCTTAGGGCCGATCCAATTGAACGGCCGGAAGAGCGTATAATCGACATTGTCCCGCACGCCGTACGCGTAGATCACGCGGTCGAGCAGTTGCTTCGAGCACGCATAAATCCAGCGCTGGCGCTCGATCGGTCCGTACACGAGCGAGCTCGACGATTCGTCCAGCTGGCTGTCCGTACTCATGCCGTAAACCTCCGACGTCGAGGGAAAGATGATACGCTTCTTGTACTTCGCGCATTGCCGCACGACCGCGAGGTTCGCCTCGAAATCCAGTTCGAACACCCGCAACGGATCCTTCACGTACTGGATCGGATTCGCGATCGCGACCAGCGGGATGACCGCGTCGCATTTTTTAACGTGATACTCAATATACTCGCGATTGATCGTGATGTCGCCTTCGACAAATTTGAAACGCGGATTGCCGAGGCTGTCCTCCAGCTTGTGGCTTCCGATATCCATCCCATAAACGTCCCAATCCTTCTGCGTGAGAATCGCTCGCGTGAGGGAGCTGCCGATGAAACCGTTGGCACCGAGGATGAGAACTTTGAGAGGCATGAAGGAGAGAAAGACTGAAAGCGTGAAAGGCTGAAAGACTGAATTGGTAGGTGGCGCGCTCGCGCGCAACGGTTCGCAGCTTTGTGGCATGGCCCTCACGCCACGCAGGAGAATAGTCCGTCTACAATTTCTGCCCCACTCGTAATTCCGGCGCCGTTCCACCGCGCCATTCCGTTCTCGTGAGCTCGAGCGCTCCATCCCCCGTTGCGACAACCAACGGCGAAAGCGAAAGAATCTCGCCCGGTATTCCACGACAGCCCTGCGTCACCGCCGAATCCGGCTCCGCCCACCACACCATCATTCGAAAGCCACCGACCTCCGTGAATGCGCCGGGATATGGATCGGTGACCGCACGGATTAGATTGAAGATCTGCCGGCTCGTCTGCGTCCAAACGATGCGTCCGTCCTCCGGCGTGCGTCCGCCAAAATAACTGACCTGCGTTTCATCCTGAGGCGTCTCGCGCGCGGAACCGGAAAGCAGTGCATCCATTTGCCTCGCGAGCACGAGACGCGCACACGGCAGAACTTTTCGAAACGCCTGTTCCGCAGTATCGCGCGGCGAAAGATCCACGCCTTCCTGATCAACGATTGCTCCGGCGTCGGCACTTTTCACCATGCGATGAAGCGTCATCCCGATCCTCGGCTCGCCGTGAAGCACGGCCCAGTTAATCGGCGCGCGACCGCGATATTTTGGGAGCAGCGAACCATGCAGATTCCACGCGCCCAATCGCGGCAGAGCGAGAATCTTGGTCCCGATCATATGCCGATAGTAAACCGACAAAATCAGTTCCGGTTGCAGCGCAGAAATCCGCTCGCGCCACTCCGGCGTGTTGACCGACTCAGGCGTGAACACCGGAATACCTTTCTCCCGCGCTGCGACCGCCGGCGTCTTGAACCAGATTTTTTCGTGCGGGTTGTCCTCGTGTGTGATGAGCGCGACGACGTTGTCGTCACGTTCAAGCAACAGCGAAAGCCCTTCGTAGCCGACTTCACTATACCCGAAAAAAAGAATGCGCGGTGAAGGCATCCTTCACTCCTTCTTCTCAAAAATTTCCTTCACGAAATACCGCTGCCGCACGCGAACGACTTGATAGGTGCGGCCCACGTATTCGCCCATTAATCCGATCCCGACCATCGTGACACTGAGGAGGAAAAACAGAATGCCGAACAAGGTGAACGTTCCGCCCTCTTCCGGCCCGATGATCAAGCGCCGCAGAGCGAGAATCACCACAAGCACGAAGCTTCCTCCCGAGCAGAGCAGCGCGAACATCGTAAAATACTGCAACGGCGCCAGCGAGAAGCCGGTGATCAAATCGAAATTTAAACGGACAAGCTGATAAAACGAATAATTCGAAACGCCCGCGTGGCGCTCCTCGTGCGCCACTCCGACTTCCGCCGGATTGCTGGAAAAACTGTAAGCCAGCGCCGGAATAAACGTGTTGATCGCGCCACTGCGCACGATCGCCTCGATGATCGGCCGCCGATACGCACGCAACATGCAGCCTTGATCCGTCATCTCGATGTTCGTCGTCCGCTTGCGAACGAAATTGATCAGCTTCGAAGCATAGGTGCGGAAAAACGTATCGTGCCGTTTCAGCCGGTAACCGCCTACGTAGTCATGACCCGCGTCGATTTTTGCCAAAAGACTCGGGATCTCTTCCGGCGGATTCTGCAGATCAGCATCGAGCGAAACGATCACGTCACCGCGCACGCGCTCGAACGCCGCCATGATCGCCATGTGCTGCCCGTAGTTGGCATTGAAATCGATCACACGCGTGACGTCCGGCCGCGCGGCATATTGCGCTTTCAACAACTCGATCGATCGATCCGCACTACCGTCATTCGTGAAGACGATTTCGTAGCTGCGGCCGAGCGCATCTAATACTGGATACAGCCGCGCGAAGAGCGTCGGCAGATTGAGTTCCTCGTTGTAAACGGGGATGACAACCGAGACCTGGGGCGTGGCACTCATGAGAAAATGGTATTCCGGCGGAGGGACGACCTCCGTGTCGTCCGCAGCGACTCCAAACCGGACCGGACGGAGCCGGTCCCTCCGCCCTCTACAATCCATGCGATCTGGCTCGTGCGCTCGTTTGCGTTCATGATTTCAAATTCGCCGAAACGATTTCGACCAATGCATTCACGACTCGTTTCACATCATCCCGCGTCATCGTCGGAAAGAGCGGCAGCGTGAGAATATTTCGGCACACGCGCTCCGCGATCGGGAAATCGCCGTCGCGCCAACCGAGCCGCCGATAAACCGCAAACAAGTGTATCGCTGGATAATGTACGCCCGCGCCAATCCCCGCCGCTTGCAACTTCGCCATAACGTCGGCGCGTTTAATCGTCATCCTCTCCTCCGGCAGCACGACTTGAAACATGTGCCAGTTCGTCTGCGTGAAATCCGCCGGCGGCAGGCCGAGGCCGAGCGCCCGCATGGCCGGCGCCTCGAACAATTCGAAATACACGCGCGCAAGTTCTCGACGTTTCGCATTGAACTCGTCGATTCGCGGCAGCTGCCCGAGACCCACGCGCGCGGCGACATCCGTGAGATTAAATTTTCCGCCCACCACCTCGACCTCCATGCCGTCGAAGCCCGTGCGCACCACGCCTTGCAACCGGTATTGCTCAGCGAGCTTCGCCTCACGTTCGTCGTTCAACACCAGAGCGCCGCCTTCGATCGTCGTGATATTTTTATTCGGGTGGAAACTGAACGACACGAAATCACCGATCACACCGACGCGCTTCCCGTTCCACGTGCTCCCAAACGCCTGCGCCGCGTCCTCTACGACGCGCAGGCCGTGCTTTTTCGCGATCGCGTAAAGCCGGTCGCGATCCACCGGCAGCCCGGCGAGATCCACCGGAATGATCGCGCGCGTCGCCGGCGTGATCGCCGCTTCGATACGCTCAAGATCGATGTTACGCGTGACCGGATCGATATCGACGAACACGGGTTTCGCACCCACCTCGAGGATCACATTACTCGTCGCGACCCACGACAGCGGCGTCGTGATCACCTCGTGACCAGCACCCACGCCCGCGATGCGCAACGCGATCTCCATCGTGCACGTGCCCGAATTGAAAACGCGCACCGGCCGACCGCCGCAAAACTCCGAGAGCTTTGCCTCGAGCTCCTTCACTTTCGGCCCCGACGTAAGCCATCCTGAACGCAAAACTTCAGCAACACCCACGATTGTCTCCTCGTCCATCGTCGGGCGAGTCAGCGGCAGGAAAGGAAGAGCAGCGGCGGTATTCACGGTTGATTACTGAAGAGGTAGTGCGCGGCGGTTTCTCCAAGCAAATGATAATGAAAGCCCGGTTCTGAAAAAAGTTTGCCATCAACGTCCCGTTTTCGTGCCACGACCCACAACCGCCCCGCCCCGCTCCATTGCCGGCGAAACTGCGCCTCGTCGATAAATCGCCCGCTCGCCTGCGCCGCCGGATCGATCCAGGTTTCCAATTCCGTGTTCAACGCGTCAACCGTGCCAACCGTTTGCTGCGCGTAGAACGTGAAGTCGTGAAAGAAATCGTGATAGTGATAAACACGATCACCGGGCCGGAAGTTTTTTTTCACAATGAGCGCAAACTCCTTCGTGCCCGGCCGCGCCACTTTGTCCTGCGACTCGCCGAGCGCCAGATAGAAGGCACCGAGCGAAATCGCGAGCGTCACCATCGCCGATCGCAACTGACCGCGTAACGAAAATACCGGTACCATGATCGCGCCCGCCAGCAGAGCCACCGCGGCGACGAGGCCGTCCGGTCGAATCATCGCGAGCTTCGCCTCATCTGCGGCCAAACCCGGCTTGAACAGCACAACGAGAAGCGCCACGCCGAGCACAAAGGCGACGCTCGTAAACACGACAAGCGCACCCCGAAAATTCCGCACAACGCGCGTCTGCCACAGTTCCGCCGTCCAGCCGCCAATGAGCACGGCAAGAGGTGGAAAAATAG
>CBRAFL010000243.1:0-8546 GCA_967755055.1 uncultured bacterium | reverse complement strand
GGCAGCAATCGCTTCGTCGAAAGCTCATTGATTCGCGTCGTCACCTGCTGGGCCATCATGACCTTTTCCACGACCGGCCGCTGCGCGTTGACCTGCGCCAAAAGATTTTTCTGCCAGACACCCGCGGCAACCAACCCGAATTCCGCGAGCCCCAGGATCAACATCATCGCGATGAGGCCCAAAAATCCCCGCCACAACGCGAGGTCGCGTTTCCTGGCTCTACGCATCGCCGCCAGCGCTGTCTTGTCACGCACATCGAGCGCGCCCGCCTGTGCGGCAGGAAGACGGGACGTAAAACTCTCCGCGTTGAAAACGAGGTCTCGATCGCTCACCGACGTGACGGGAACCGGCGGCGCAGTAAGGACGATCTGGCGGCTGCGCGGTGCGGCGCTAAAGAGCTGCTCCTGCGCTCGCGTGCGATCGGCGTCGGTCGCATCCGGCTGCATCGCACGAAACACGACTTTCGCCGGGACCGGCGACTCATCCCAATAAACAGCAGTGAATCCCTCGTCCGACGGAACGACCATCGTCGTATTCGGTTTGATGTCACCGCCCAGCAAAGCAGCGACTGACGGAAGCACCAGCTCCGCACCATCCCAGCCCGCCAGCTGCTCACTCGTGAAACGCCGGCGATATGCCGCAAATACGAACGCCCGGTCCGCGCCAGCCGGCCAATAAAACCCATGATACAACTGAGCCGGAGGAAACGGCGAAAGCGTTTCAAGCGCGACTTCCACCTGACCGGTCACCTCCGCCAGCGTCGAGCCGGGTGGCACAGCGATGGACCTCGTGAAGAACAACGCGTCCGGCAGCAAAACCACTTTGGGCGGCGGCGGACCGGCTCTGAGAATTTTTAAAAGCGAAAGGGTCATGCCTTGGTCGGTGGTGTGGGGACAGCTGAAATCTCAGCATTCTCCCTAATTTCCAAGAGAGTAAATGGATAGTTGAGCTTTTTCGCAGCCGCCGGGTTTTCGGCGGTCGAGGCTGCCGGAGTCGGCGTTTGACCATTCGGGGTGGTATTTGTCGAGGAACTCGCTGCCACTTCCTTCACCGCCGTGGCGCCGCCCGAGGGCGCAATCACGACCGAAAGCCGAAAATTTGAGCGACCCTGCCGCACCGTGAGATTGATGCGCAACGCGCTGATCACGGTTCCAAAACCCGTGATCCCCGCCTGCGGATTCAAAAAACTAGCCGCGTCCGCCGTGGTCTGAAAAAAGGCCGGACCCTGGCGCGCGCGGCTGCCCGTGCCATTGCGATAATCGTCGAACTGCCGCTGACGTGACTCATCGGCAAGACCGAGGTCCGTCAGCAGATTACCATTGAGGCCGTTGAGATTGGTTTCCTTGAAATCGAAAAGCGAAATCGCCCCAACGAAACGGTGCCAAAGCTCATTAGGTTGGCCCTTCTCATCATAAAACATTTGCCGCGCGTAATCCATCGCCGCCAGTTCGGAAAAGCTGCGCATCGATCGCAGCGGCGGCCCGTAAGGCAGCGCGCTCTGATCGTAATCCGGCAATCGCGCGGTGGACGACACGTAATCTTTCCGCATCCAACTCAACATCGCGTCCGCGAGCCGTTCGGCGTCTGACTGCACGAGACCCCAGCCACGAAATAAAGTTATCAACGTGGCGAGCTGCGCATGTGGCAGGGAAAGTTTTCCGCTTTCATCTTCGAAAGTAATTTCGACTGCTCGACCCTCAGTAGGTGTCCAGCCCGCGAACGCGAGTGGGTCGCCCCACCCTTCGGCCGGACTGCGCAGCCCGCCATTCACCTGGCGAAAATCCTCCAGCACGCCCAACGTCACCTCGAGAGCTGAGTAAGCTTCTTGGCGCAATCGCCGTCCCGTCGCTTCCCGCGCATCCACCAGCAAATCGTCGCTCGCCTTTTGTTCGAACAGCAACAGCGCGACCGTCGCAAACATCAGCGTCACGAGCACAATCACGAGGACTGAACCGCGTGAGGAAATCCGAACCGATGAAGAATGACGCGAGCGGTTCACGATTAAAAATTCGGCAGCGCCTCGGGTGTCGAGGGCAACGCGATCACGTTTTCGCGCTCCAGTTTTCCGTACGTGAATTTCAGCCGCAGCCGCTGGGGCACGATGATGTGGTTGTCGTTATCCCGACGAAGCTGCGTTTCGTTTTTCCAATTCTTAAATGTCGTGTCGTAGTAATCGTAACTCATCGACGACACCAGCGGCGTGATCACCGTCTCGCGCGGCGGATCGTCGTTAAACCGTTTCTCAAGTCGCGAGTGCCACAGCAAAAGCAGGCCTTGCCGGTCGCGCACCTGCAACGAGCAGACGACCTCCGGCAGCGGCCGGTCTGGCCAGGTCAAGAGCCGACTGCCCTCGGGCAATTCAAAGGTGAGCAGATTATCCGTGACGCCGTTTTGCGCGCGCACCTCCTGACCTGAAATCGTACTTGCGGCCAAACCCGCCGGCGGAAACGCCGCCGCACGCAGCTCGTGTTCGAGAAACCGCGTGACCCCGCGCGCATGCTGATCGAAGAGGCGCAAATCGGCGTTACGTCCCCAAAGTTCACCCATCGAGAACACAAATGTATTCATCGAAACCAAAACGAGCGCCACCAACGCGAGCGCGAGCAAGATCTCAAGCAGCGTGAAGCCCGACCGCCCGTGCGCTCGGCCTCGGCGAAGTCGCCCCAAAAAAAGATCAGCGTGAATCTTCACGATACTTTTGGCTTCAACGCGATGATTCGATCCTTCGCATCCTGTCGCAGCTTCGACATGTCGATGCCTTCCGACCACGTTGGACGCAACAGCATGAACGTTTGCGTCACAGGACCCGAGGGCGTTTTCGCATTCGTCTCCGCCACCTCGCAGGTAAACGTTACTTGAAACACATCGGCGGTGGAACTGGTTTCGATTTTCGCCCGCCATGAAACGCGTCCTCCTTTCGCTGCTTCAAAATCGCCGCCCTCTTCCGCTTTCTTGCGATCGGGTTCCGCCAACAGCTGCGCACGCGCGAAACGGATTTCCTCCTCGTGCGCATCGGTCCGATTAACGACGTGATAGGCATTCAACACGTTGACGTACGTCGCCCCCAACACGATCGCCGACAGCGCGAACACGGCTAACGCGATCAACACTTCGAGTAATGTAAAACCACGGACGCGCATCTCAGGTTTTTTTCTCGTCGGGTAAAACGAGCGCACACGTCCACGGATCGATCGACAGAATGTGCGCCGGCCCCGTCGTGCGAAACTGAACGCGGAAAGGCGTACACGTGCCGTCAGGATAGAACGAAACCGCCGGTAGCGTCTGCGTATCTACGAGTTGTCCGCCGATGAGGACGGATCCACCGCCGCTCGGTTGCGCCTGCAAGAGATCGATCGTGAGGTCGCGTGTCTGCGGCACTGCAAATTTTTGAACTCCTTCGCTGCCTTCGATAACGAAAGCCTTTTCTTTGGAATCAAAACTGAGCCGAACATCCGTCTCAGTTTTCAATGCCGCCCGCCGCGCGGTACGAGCGGCCTCCCAAAAAATTTCCTGTGGAGTCTGGGACTTGCCGGAAGTGAGACGCGGCGCGATTGAAACCATGGCCGCGCTTAAAATTCCGATCAATGCGACTGCCAGAAGAATCTCGAGCAACGTAAACGCGCTGGACCGACGGTCCACTGGGCATAAAGGCGAGGCCGCGACGGCTCGTCTCGTCGCAATACTTTTCCAGTTCCCACGCGAATGGGCGCGTGCGTCAGCCCGCATCCGTCATTTCTCCTCCGACCAGTTTCCTATGTCGTCCTTGGTGCCCTCGGTTTTGTCGACCCCTTTGGAAAAGATATCGTAACCAGACTTATTTTTGATGCCGGGATAGCGGTAAACATATGGCTCACCCCATGGATCCCGTGGAAGCTTGGCATCAGCCAAATAGGGACCATGCCATTGATCTGCATGCGCAGAAGGAGCCGTGATCAACGCCTGAAGTCCTTCGGCCGTGGAGGGATAATCGCCCATCTGAATGCGATAACTCGTGAGAGGGAGCTTGATTGCCTCGTTAACGAATAGGTGAGCGGTTTTGGCCTGGGCGCTGCCGAAAATCGTATCGAGATTACCGACGGCCAACCCGACTAGCAGGGCCAGAATCGCCAGTGCGATCATGATTTCGAGCAGAGTGAAAGCGCGGCGCGCGGAGCGTCGGAAGGAATGAGGGGTGCGGGAGTGAAACATGGCTGAGGGACGATTGATGCAGATGACGTCAGTTGTCGAGACGCGCCAGAGGCACGAAATGTTTCGTCGAACTTTGCCATAGTTACCCGGCGGCTTCACAGCGATGTGCCGTTAGCTTTTTTCAATGCGTGATTTGTCATCGCGAGCCCGAGAAACGAGGGCGTGGCGATCCAGCTAGTCAGAATTAGAAGACCACACCGACACCGTTGCTCCTTGCCGAATAACGTCTGGTGCCCCCGCCCGGACTTGAACCGGGACAAGCGGTTTAGGAAACCGCTGCTCTATCCAGTTGAGCTACGGGGACAGAAAACGCGGCGAACATGAACCGAACCCAACGTGATTTGCATCTCAAAAATGCGGGTTGACATCACTTGCACCGAACAGTGTGTTTATCCCCTTTTCCCGACATGAGCACCAACGAACAGCCCACGCAGCAGAGCCTCACTCCTGACCAGATCCCGTTCACCACGCCTCTCGTGATGCGGAGCTACGTGACGGACACCGGCAAAATCCTGCCCCGTAAGTACACCCACTTGTCAGCCCGGCACCAGCGCGCGATCACCAAGACGATCAAGCATTCGCGCAACATGCTGCTGGCTCAGTAATCGATTCGGTTGCGCCCCTTTCCCAGGCCGGAGTCTTTGGCTCCGGCCTTTTTCGTGCCATGACGGCCAAACCCACCGCCCGCATCTACCGCGGCACGCCAAGAAATGTCGCCCTGCTCGCGAAGTTTCTCCGCGCCGGCGAGCTCGTAGCCGTTCCCACCGAAACCGTCTACGGCCTCGCCGCCAACGCGCTTGATGCCCGCGCGTGTCGAAAAATTTTCCGTGCCAAGGGGCGCCCTACAAACGATCCACTGATCGTTCACATTTACTCGCTCGCGCAACTGGAGACCATCGCCGAGCCCAACGATGCGGCGCTTAAACTCGCCCACGCGTTCTGGCCCGGGCCATTGACGATGGTGTTGCCGAAACGCGCGATCGTTCCCGGCATCGTATCGTCTCAATTGCCGAGCGTCGCGGTCCGCATGCCGCGGCATCCATTGTTTCGTCGTCTCCTGAAACAGTGCGGTCTTCCCCTCGCCGCACCGAGCGCAAATCCGTTTGGCTACATCAGCCCGACCACAGCCGCTCACGTACAAGCCGGACTCGGAAAAAGAATATCCCACATTCTCGACGGCGGTTCCTCCAGCATCGGGGTCGAATCCACTATTGTGGATCTTCGAAATCCCAAAAGTCCACGAGTGCTTCGTCCCGGTGCCGTGACACGTGCAGACCTTGAACGTGTTCTCCGCGTACGCGTGCTCGCAGCGCCCCGCGCCTCGCAGGGTCGCGCGCAAATCGCGCCAGGGCTGCTAAAGCGCCACTACAGCCCCCGCACACCTTCGTTGCTGCACGATCAATTATCGCTCGAAGCGGTCGCGCAAGGCAGTGACCGCGAAGCCTGGATTTTTCTGGCGAAGCCTGACGGCGTCATCGGCAAAAACATTTTCTGGTTGGATGAGCGCGGTCAGCTGAACGGCGCCGCCCGCAGACTATTCGCAGTCTTGCGACGCGTCGACACGAGCGGTTTCGATCACATCCACCTTGAGCGCGCCACCGGCGGAGGACTTGCCGACGCGATCAACGACCGCCTCGAACGCGCCGCGAGCCGTTAACTTAACTAAGGATTTCGCGTCTCGTTGTCATTTTCTCCGCTTTGCCGCGTCTCCGCTTCTCCACTCTGGTAACCTAATAGGTTACGAAACCAAATGGCGCAGCGCAGTCATGCAGACGTCGCCAGGGTCGTGTCTCGAGCTAAAAAACCGGTTGGAGATGTCGATCAGCATCTTTTTGAAAGTAACCTAATAGGTTACTTTCCGGTGGACGGAGCCGAGGGCTCGGCTCACTTCCACGCGTGCACCGTCACCCGGCCGCGCTGCGATTCCCTCCATGGCGAATCACCATGGCGCAGCGCTCGCAACCAGCGGCCCAGCCAAAAGCCCGGCTTTGCGACGATCTCGAATTTTCGAAATCCCACGGCCCGCAACATATCGCACAATCCCGAAATATTCGGCGCCCACCAGTTGGTCGGATCGTGATTCAGTTCGTCTCCAACATAGAAAGCCATCGCGGGCGCACTTAGCGAGAGCAGGTCCACTTTTGTTTCCAGGATCAGATGCGACTTGGTCACGCTGGACACTTTTTCCAACGCCAATAGCGGATGACGCATGTGGTAGAGCACTCCGAAAAACAAAACCACGTCGAACGTGCCAATCTTCTCGGGCGCCAAATCGAGGACTTCCATCTCAGCGTCCTCAACTTTTGAATTCAGCGTCCGCCGAGCCAGTTCAAAGCCTGCTTTACTGCCCCAGCCTTCTCCGCTCCAGCAGAAAGAATCCACTGCCAGCACGCGACTCGCTCCACGCCGTTCCGCCTCGAAAGAAAAAAATCCGTCCCACGCTCCGATATCGAGCACGCTCCTGCCCGTGAGATCTTCCGGCAATTTCACCCGGCGCAATTTCGCCGGCGTGTCGTCGAGCCCAGGCGTCACCACGCCTTCGTCCAATTTGATGCGATGAAACCATCGGATCGCCGCGATATTTTTCTGCAGCTCTTCGCGGTTCATTTGGATTCACTCGCCACCGCTGACTCAAATTTTCGACCACAACCCGCCATCGAACGTTCGCAGCGTGAAGAGGCCATGCTCAGCGCACCTGCAGCGTGTGTCCCTCGTAAACCAAATCGAGCGACGGAATCGCGACGGCCTTGCGCGTCCCTTCCTTTTTCACCGTGCCCGCCACCCACGCGTCATAGCCCGCCGACTTCGCCACCGCGAGCGTCTGGTCCGCGAGGTCCGGTGAAACGTAAGCCGCGAAGCCGACCCCTTGGTTGAAGGTCGCGTACATTTCCTCCCGCGTGATCGGCCCCGCCTGCTCGAGAAATTGAAATACCGCCAGCGGCGTCCGCACATTCGTGATTTCGTAAACGAACGGTTCGTCCAGCCGCATCAATTTGCGCCAGCCGTGACCCGTCACGTGCGCGACGTAATTCAACTTGAGTCCGCGTTTCTGACACTCGCGCACAAACGCCACGTAGATCACCGACGGCGCGAGCAGCGCCTCACCAAACGTACGCGGATCGCCAAAACCCACCGGCGTCTGATAACCCTGCGGCAAATGCGCCGCGACCCGGCGACACAGTGAGAGTCCGTTCGTTTGAACACCCGAACTCGCCAGAAAAATAATCTTATCGCCTTCGTGAACGTCGCCCGTGATCCGCAAATTCTTCGGCGAAATTTTTCCGATCGCAGATCCGGCGAGCACGATTGCCTCCGGCTCCACCACGCCACCGAGCGTCGGCGTTTCACCACCGCCCCAAACCGCGCCCGCTTCGCGACACGCCTCGGCAAATCCAGCCACCAATGCATCCGTGCGCTTCGCATCTGAAAACCATCCGGAGTCGCCGACGGCCGCATGCATCGCCACCGAAATCGGCAACGCGCCGCAGGTGACGAGGTCGTTCACCATCGTCGCAACCGTATCGATCGCGATCTCCCGATAAAAACATTTGCCCGTCGCTGCGTACACCGCATCCGCCACGAGATTCTTCGTGCCGAGACCTTCTTCCACGTGCGCCAGAAAATGATCCGCCGCCTCGATCAAATACGCGCTCTCACCGCGCGTCGTCGCCGGTTCGGAATACCCGTGACCCTTCAACACGCCCGCCGTGGTGCGCGCCGCTTTCTGACACGCGCGTTTAAACGCATCGAGTTGATCGTAACGAACGCCGGACGATTCGTAGGAGAGAGACATCTCTGGATTTACGATTTATGATTTATGATCTGCGATTTGCTTCGCGAAGCACGATCCTTGGGAGCTACGCGTCGCAGCCCAATCATCAATCGTAAATCGTAAATCATAAATCTCAGTAGCTCCGCCCTTCGCTCTTCTCGTAGTAATTCACGAAGGCCTGATTCACGACGCGATAGCCGCCGGGCGTCGGATATTTGCCGGTGAAATACCAGTCGCCCGTATGCCCGGGCACCGCCGCGTGAAGATTCTCGATCGTCTGAAAAATGATCTCGATCTCGCCTTTCCAATCAATGCCCTGCGGACGTACGCGTTCGACGATTTTAGCCGAGATCTCCTCGGGCGTGAACGGTTCGTAAAGCTGCCGCACATGATTCGTGGTGCCTTCCTTCGCGACTTCGTCCCGGCACAACCGATACACTTCCTCCAGCAGATCCGCCTGTCCCCGTTCCCGCAGCAACTCGACGGTCGCGTCGAACGCGATGAATTTTCCGAGTTCCGACATATCAATGCCGTAGCAATCCGGATAACGAATCTGTGGCGCGGTGGAAACGATCACGATCTTCCT
>CBRAFL010000242.1:0-8577 GCA_967755055.1 uncultured bacterium | reverse complement strand
ACGCCCGTCGAAAGACGACCCGGCGGAACTCGGTCTGGATTTAGGAAGCTCCGAGAGTGTTTCCGGCTCCGACCGTGCACCTCCGCGCGATGATTCTGCCGTCGCAGGTCGGGAGCCAGGCAAACGCTGGCGAGCGAGGTATGCTGGAAACTGCATCGTCGGCGCGGGGTTGACGCTGGAATGTCCATGCCGCGTCAATTTATGCAGACAATTGTATTTTGGCCGGCAATCCCCGATTAACGACAAGGAGTTTTTCGTGGGGCTATATGCTCGCACCATTGTGGGTGGTAAACGCCCACGCTTGATATTGCGAAACGAAGTAATGCCATAGCACGCGAGTAGGTTATCCAAGCCGCGTCATCCGGCGGTGACCCATGCGCATAGTGTGCTTCCCTGGCGGCTATATCGATCGCCGCGTCATTTCAGAGGCATCATAAGGCTGGCGGGTCCCGGAGCTGCCCGCGATTTCCTCTCAACCGACCCAAGATGCTACCGATATACAAAACATCTTTGTGACCCCACCCATGAATAATTCTGCCCCGATATCTCGTTCGCGTTCATCCTGTCGATCCGGTTTCAGCTTGGTCGAAATGATCGGCGTTCTCGCCATCATCGCGATTCTGGCCGTCGTTATTGTCCCCAAGGTGTTCTCCACCATCGCGTCCTCCCGAGTCACGAGCGCAGTCGGTTCAGTGAACACGATGCGGACCGCGGTGACGGAATTCGCCGGAAAATACGGTTCCATTCCGGTGACGGTCGCAGCCTCACGCATCGATGATCTGCTGATGACGACGAATATTCTCGATACGCGTTTCGCTGTTAAAATTGGCACGCAGCCGGGCGCGACGCCCATCGCCGGAGCTGCGTGGAACAACACCGCGGGCCCATGGGTTGCTGTCGGCGGCACTTCGCAAGCGACCCAGTCCCGTATCATTTGTCTCGCGTCAGCACCTGCGGTCGCTCCGGGCGCGGGCACCAATTATCGCCTCGACGGCACGACCAATCTCGCAGCTGGCGTGAATGTTGTCTCCGCCGTTATCGCCGGAGTTCCGCTCAATGATGCTCGTGATCTCAGTCTGAAGATTGATGGCGAAACACTCACGCAAGGCACAACCTCAGTCGCCGCGGACGTTGCGGGCAAAGTGACCTATGCTGCTCCAGCCGGCGCTGCCACGACGGTCACAGTATATATCTATTTAGCGCATCAGTAACCGGCCTGCGACGGAGTCTTCTCTGATTCTGACGGACTCCGGGCCAATCCAGCCCGCTCCGTTTTCCATGTCGACTGCGCTGCCTGCGACTCCTCCCGCCCCGCCGAAACGTCTCGGTGACCGGCTCCTGGAAGCGGGGCTTATCACCCCTCACCAGCTCGAGCTGGCTCTGCGTGAACAGAAGCGCACGAGTCGTTTGCTCGGCGCGGTGCTGCATCAGCTGGGCTTTGTCAGCGAGCAGGACATCGCGTCGTTTCTCGCGCAGGACGCGCAGACGCCGACCGTCAACGTTCTCAAACTCGAGATCGATCCGGCGCTGCTCGCGCTGGTGCCTTACGAGTATTGTAAGGAGGCCGTCCTCCTGCCGTGCCGTCGCGTGGACGATGTTCTCACGCTCGCGATGGCGGATCCGTTTAACGTGGTCGCGATCGATCGCGTGGAGCAGTTAACGCGCCTGAAAGTCGAGGTGCTCAGTGCGCCGAAACCTGACATTCTCGAAAAGCTCAGTGCGGTTCACGATCGCGAAGGGTCCCTCGACCAGACGATCGACGAGCTGATGAAAATCAGCAGCCGTAAGGGCGGCGACGATACGACAGCTCCGATGATTCGCGCCGTCGAACAGATCATTGCGGCCGCGGTGCGCAAGGCGGCCAGCGATATTCATTTCGAGCCTGATGAGAAATCGCTGCGGATCCGCATGCGCAACGATGGCGTGCTGCAATCGTTCCTGCTCATTCCGAAGGATCTTCAAGACGCATTCATCGCGCGCGTGAAAGTCATGGCTAATCTCGACGTGTCCGAAACGCGTCTGCCGCAGGATGGCCGTTTTAGTTTCACACTCGGCCGCCGGGAACTAAATATCCGCGTTTCGTGCCTGCCCACCAACTACGGCGAGAGTGTGGTGCTCCGCGTCCTCGATAGCGGCAACTTGCTGCTCAATCTTCAGTCGTTGGGGCTGCGCCCGGCTGACGAAACGGTTCTTGCCACCGCTGTCACGCGGCCGCACGGCGTGATTCTCGTCACGGGCCCGACCGGTAGCGGAAAAACAACTACGCTCTACACTGCGCTCAACGCGGTGAACCGTCTCGAACGCGCCGTGTTCACCCTCGAAGATCCCATCGAGTATCGGCTGCCGCATATCCGGCAGAGTCAGGTAAACGAAAAGATCGGGCTCAGTTTTAGCAGCGGCCTGCGCACGCTTCTACGTCAGGACCCTGATGTGTTGCTGGTCGGCGAAACGCGCGACAAGGAAACGGCGCAGCTCATGGTGCGCGCCGCGCTCACGGGCCATCTCGTGTTGAGTTCGCTGCACACGAACGATTCTTTCAGCGCCGTTCCTCGTCTGATCGATTTGGGCGTCGAGCCGTTTTTGTTGCCGGCGACGTTGCATTTGATCATCGCGCAACGGTTGGTGCGGCGGTTGTGCCCGACCTGTCGGCAAGCCGTCGATAATCCCTGTGAGCATCTGCGGTCGTTCAATCTGCCGGTGCCGACGGATCACGAGCCGACGTTGTGGAAGCCCCGCGGCTGCCCGGAATGTCGACAGCAAGGCTACCGCGGCCGTGTCGCAATTTTTGAAGTGTTGGTGATCGACGACGATTATCATCCGCTGCTGCACACGGGCAGCTCAGAGAAGATCAAGGATCTCGCCCGTGAGAAAAAAATGCCGCTGCTGTTCGACGATGGCATCCGTCGGGCGCACATGGGCGCAACCACGCTCGAGGAAGTTTTCCGGGTAGCGTTCACTTCCTGACCATGAGCGTTTTCCATTATCGCGCGCTGAGCGCCACCGGAAAGGCTGTCACGGGTGCGCTCGAAGCTGATAGTATCGGCACTCTGGAGACGCGGTTGAAAACCGCCGGCGTCTGGCTGCTTGAAGCAAAGGAGGGCGCGGCGCTCGTGGAAGAGCTCGCCGACCGTCCGAGTACGACGAACGTCAAACGCAGCGAGCTGATCGCGTTTTTTGTGCAGATGGCGCTGTTGCTAAAAGCCGGCGTGACGCTGCCGATCGCACTGCAACGACTCGCGGAGGACAACGAGGGCACGAAGCTCGGTGGGATGTTGCAGGGCCTCCGCGAACAGGTCGCGATTGGCGTGCCGCTGAACGAAGCGATGAGCCGTTTCCCCCGGGTGTTTTCCCGACAGATCACGGCGATGATCAAAGCGGGTGAGGCGAGTGGTCGCGTGCCGGAAGTGTTCGACAGCTTGAGTAGCTATTACGAGTGGCTCGACCAACTGACGGGAGAAATCCGCCAGGCTTTGATTTATCCCGTGATGGTCCTGGGTGCGTCGCTAATGCTAGTGCTGCTGCTGTTCACTTTCGTCGTGCCCCGATTCGTGAGCTTGCTCACCGAGCTTCATCTTAAAATTCCCCTCCTCACTCAAATCGTCATGGCAATTAGCCAGGGCTTGCTACGGAGCTGGCCGGTGCTGCTCGTGGCGGTCATCGCGGCGCCCTTCGCATGGAAATTCGCCATGCGTACGCCGGCATTCGCACGCGCGTTCGACACGGGCGTAATGAAGATTCCGATATTCGGCCCGTTGATGGCGATGTTCAGTCTGTCCCGCTTCAGCAACAATCTGGCGATGCTCTATCGTGCGGGAATTCCACTGCTGCGCGGCATCGAAATCTGCCGGCACCTCGTCGGAAATCGTGCGATCGAAGAGGCCGTCGAAGAGGTTCGGCTCGGTGTGTTGGAAGGCACGCCACTGCATAAGTGCATGGCTCAACAAAAAGTTTTCCCCCGCACGATGGTCACGATGATTGCGACGGGCGAGACCTCGGGTAGCCTGGATTTCGCGCTGCAAAGCGTTTCGGACTATTACAACAAGATCATCCCCCGCCGGATCAAAATCGTTTTCGCGATCTTCGATCCGTTGATGATGATTTCACTGATCGCGATCGTCGGCGCGGTGGCCTTGTCGGTCATCCTTCCGATCCTGCAACTCTGGGACGCAAAATGAAACGTCCAGGCAGAGGTATCAGTCGGCACGTTCCCGCGGCATTCACGCTGATCGAGATGATTGGTGTCATGGCGATCATGGCAATCATGGCGAGCGTCCTCGTGCCGAACGTGCTGAAGTCGATGGATCGCGCCGCGGTCTCGGCTGAAGTTCAGACGCTGCATAATCTGGGAGCGCAGGTGAAGCTGTACCTTCAGGCGAACGCCATCCCGCCGACGACGGCCATTCCGCCCGCGCTGCCAAATTGGAGCACGCAGCTCGCAACGTACGCCGATCTCAATCCCGCCGATGTGGCGACGAATCGACGTTTTGTGTCGCGCACGTACGTCTTGGAGCCGGTGACAGGGTCGGCCGTTTCGCAGCGAGCGATGATCATTTCAGGTATGCGTTCCGGCCTTACACCACCGGCGGCGACGAGCATCAACTCGTTCGCTCGCTTCGACGATATCTGGCAGACGCCGGATGGACGCGTACCGACCGGAGCGAGTGCGAGCCTTTGGACCGGCTGGTCGGCGGTCTCTGGTAGTGGAGAATATCTGGTGATCGAAAGGATCAATCTTCACTCCATCTACAAAACAGATTTCGCGACGTTCACCGTAGTCCTCGTCAACAAAAGTCTGACCAAAGCGGTGAGTTATCAGCTCACCCTCGCGAGCGGTGCCGTACAGTCGGTCGTGAATCTTCCCTACAGCGTCGCATCGTCCGGCGGCGGCGGATCGTCGGGTGGAAACGGAAATGGCAACGGCAATGGAAATGGGAATGGAGGCTCGAATGGGAACGGAAATGCGGGCGGTGGAAGTTCCTTTGTGAGCACCACGCCACCCGTGACGTTCACGATGACGGCGAAGGACCGACTTGATCTCTATAGCCAGTCAGGGGCTGCAGCGCTCGATTTCAGCTACACGGGCGGGACGACGAACAAGACGTTTTATTTCACGGATACGGGAGGCTGGCTGCCACCATGATCTCCGCCGACTTCACGAGCACGCGCACCGCTGGCGAATCGACCGCCACAGATGTTGCTACCACTCAAACCAAACCCACGGTGCGCCGGCCGGGCCGGAAGAACAGCGACATGCTCGGGCTGGCGTGGCTGCATGGCACGTTGCAGGCGGCGGTTTTTCGTCGGCAGGTGAGGGTGAGCTCGTGGGAATCGCCGGCGCCGGCGCGCACGCTTGAAGAATTTGAGAGCGGTCTCGATCTCGCGTTAGAGGCGTTGAATTTTGCCGGGAGCGAAGCCTTTCTAATTTTGGAGCATGATCAGTTCGTGCATCAGGCGGAGCATGCACCGGCGTTTTCCGAATCCGCGGCGCGGGCGTATTTGCGCGGGCGGGTTCAACGTTATGAAAAGGAACGCGAGCCGGTGATGTGGGTTAGCCAGCGCACGGTGTCGGTCCGGCAGGAGTCGGCGTTTTTGTTACACCTGCTGCCCACTGCTTTCTACGGTCGTCTGAGCAATTTTCTGCTGGCGCGCCATCTGGATCTCACACGCATTCTCCCGCTCGCAGTGCCGCTGCAACTGCTGCGCGAGGCGACTCCTGCGGATGGCGAGAAAATGGTGCTGATGGCGGCGGAAGCTGGCGATGCGACGACTCTCCTGGCGGCGCGGGGCAACGGAGAACTGTTGTTTTCCCGGACGATGCTGGGGCGGTGGGATTCGGATCCGGCGCGAATCGCAGTCGAGGTAAACCGGTCGCTCCTTTACGCGAAGCAACAGTTTGGCACGGTGATCGATCGTATCGAACTTTTGGGTGCGGCGAGCGAGCAGATGCAAGTGGAAGTGCGGACACGGTGCGGCGCGGAGAAAGAGCTGATGGTTCGTCCGGCGAACGTGTCGGACTGGCTGCAAGCCATCGCGCGGCTTTCGCCCCGGCACCCGACCAATCTCGTCGTGGGTTACCTCGGTCGGAAACGCCGCCGGCAATTTGTTCGGCGCGCGCTGGTCGTCGGTTGCTGGCTTGGTCTTGCGCTCGTGGCGCTGAGTATCTGGACCGACGCTCAAAACTGGAAAAAGAACGGCCGGCAGCTGGCGAGGCTGCAAGCGAGCGAATCGAAGCTCACGACGGAGCGAGATGAGTTGCGCCGACGAAACAGCGACGTCCTCCGTAGTCGAGAAATAATCCGAGAAGCCTCGGATGGACGATTACCCGCGATCGCTCCGCGGTTTCTCGCCTATCTCGGCGGCATCCGATCGGTCGATACACAATTTACCGAGTTTGTCACAAAGTGGGATCCGATCACCGCGAAGTGGACCTTCCGGCTCGAGGGTTTGATCGACGGAGACGAGGAGACGGCGCGCGAGACGCTCGCGACGCTGCAGCGCACGGTCGAGAAGAGCGCGTTGCGGGCGAGGTTCAACGACGCGGTCCGGACGCTGATGTTGATGCCGGCGGCCGAGTCGGGCGCGGCGCCGGTGCATCGCTTCAGCTTGGAAGGAGGGTTGTTTGAAAACTAAATTATTCGGCTGGCTGCGCACGAGCTGGCGGATTCTTACTGAGGTGCCGGGCTGGCCCGACGCACCCGTTTCGATGCGTCTGCGACGAGCAATTCCGGTGGTGCTGCCCTGCACGGCCATGGTGCTGCTGCTCGACTGGACCGTTTTATATCACGCACCGCGCGTTCACGAGCAACAAGCCGCGTTGCAACCGCTGCTCGCTGTCGAATCGGAAATTGCGACGTTGAAACTCGCCTGCCCGGAGCAGCAGGTGAAAGAACTCGCCGATCGCGCAGCGGTTGCCTCGCAGCTGTTGCTGGACTCACCTGCGGAACTTCCGGAATTTCTGCGCACGCTGAAAAGGGACGCGGCTGATCGAGGTTGGGATGCGAATTTTGTCCCGTCCGATCCGACGGCGAGCGCGCCGGCTGCGGGCGCTGTGATCGGCTATCTGCCCGTGCGCGCAAAGCTGGTTCCGCTCCCGGGAAATTTGGATGTGTTCAACTCGTATATGGGGCTGATGGAGCGCTTTTCGACGACGGGAAAGCGAATCGACCTCATCCGACTGGCAGTTCGTGCCGATGAACATCGCTGGCGTCTTGTGGAAATAAACTTCCGCCTGGCGTACCCGCTACCCCGATGAGAAAACTCCTAAACAACCCCTGGTTCGTAACCGCGCTTGCGCTGATCGCCTTGGCGTTCGTGGGAGCGTCTCTTCGTCCGAAGCGTGTTGTTACAGCTCCGGTCATCACTGAAGCGCCGGCCGCCGGTGCGTCGCAATCAGTGCCAGAGGAGCAATCGTCTCCCGAGAAAACACCGTCGTCCATCGACGAGGCGTTAAAGCAGCTGGCACTCACTGGCACCGCGCGCGATCCGTTTGCCAGCCGTCCAAAAGTACCGGTGGCAACTTCAGCTGCCGATCGTATCACGGTTCCGGATTCGGTGGACACGATGAGGCTTTCCGCGATTTGGACTCAACAAGGCCAGACCTATGTTGTGATCAACGGACAAATTCACCAGCCGGGTGATCAAATTTCGAAAATCAAAATCGAGTCGGCGACGCAGGAAGGCGTGTGGGTTACACACTGGAAAGGACGCGATTTCCTCTCGTTGGGCGTTGATTTCACTTTGGTCACACCGATGGGCGCGCCGAAGCTGGCCGCGTCACTTTGATATGAGAGTTCGCCTGCCGCTTACTCTTTTCTGTGTTGCGTCTTGTTCGGCCGGTTTCTGTTCAGCGCAGGAACGGACTGAGTCCGCTGCGCTCGTGGCACCGACGTCTGATGCAGCGCACGTGGTCCCTTCGACGTTGTTCAGTTTTCGCGCGGATAATGTGCCGATCAAACAGGCGCTCGCCCTCTTCGCCCGCGCGAATCATCTGAACATTGTTCCAGATCTCGACATCCAGGGCGAAGTGACGGTTGAGTTTCAGGATCTCCCTCTCGATGTCGCCATGCAGGCGCTGCTCGATGCGAGCGGATATTATTTTGTCCAGGACGGCGGTTTGTTGCGGGTGCGTAACCAGCAGACACGACTTTTCCAGATCGACTACATCCATGTGACGCGCGCCGGGCAGGGATCCAACGCGGTGCAGATCAGTTCGGGCGGCAATAAAAGCAGCGGCTCCGGTGCGTCCAGTGGGACGTCCGAAGGCTCGACCATGACCGTGACGAATACCTCGACGATTAATTTTTGGAGTGATTTGGGCGACCAGTTGAAGTCCATGATCTCGCCGACCGGCAGCTATACCATCAACAGCCTTGCGGGCACTGTCCTCGTGCGCGACAGCCACCGGAACATTGAGATGATCGCCGGTTATCTCGTCAGCGTAACGGCGAACGTCGTGCGGCAGATCGATCTCGAAGTGGAGATCTACGAGGTGGCGCTGAACGACTCATTTCAACTCGGCATCAATTGGTCGTACGTGGCTGACAATCTCAACACGGACTTCAGCACCTTGCCCGGACA
>CBRAFL010000241.1:0-8603 GCA_967755055.1 uncultured bacterium | reverse complement strand
CCCATTAGCGGTTTACCACCTCCGAGTGTTTCGAAGACACACGAAATTTGGCTTCGATTGTTGCGCATTCCTGTTCATGAATGGTCCTCCCAAACATGGCTTGTGACCTGATTCTCGTCCTTGACGCTCCTTCACCGCGCGAAATCGCACCCACTCTCAAACGGCTCGCTGGTACCGTTCGTTGGGTAAAAGTAGGTCTGGAAATGTTCACCGCGTGCGGCCCCGATTGCGTGCGCGAAGTCGCCGATCTCGGCTTCAACGTTTTCCTCGATCTCAAGCTGCACGATATTCCCAACACCGTCGCCAAAGCGGTGGAATCCGTCTCGAAGCTCCCCATCCAGATGCTCACCTTGCACACAGGTGGTGGTCCCGAAATGATGGCGTGGGCGGTGAAAGCCCAGCGACAATCCGCTCCCGAACTTCTTCTCCTGGGTGTAACTGTGCTTACGTCCATGAGCGCTCAGGATCTCACCAGCGTCGGCGTCAACGCGACTCCCGCCGATCAAGTTGTCCGTCTCGGCCGGCTCGCCATCGACGCAGGACTGCGCGGTCTCGTTTGCTCTCCCTTGGAGATCGCTCCGTTGCGCGCGGTCCTGCCTCCGACCGTCGCTCTTATCACGCCCGGCATTCGCCCCCGTGACGCGAAAGCCGATGACCAGACGCGAGTGATGACACCCGCCGAAGCCGCACACGCTGGCGCAACGTACATCGTTGTGGGCCGCCCCATCTTCAAAGCCCCCGATCCTGTCGAAGCTGCCAAAGCGATCATCGCAGAACTTAACGTATGAAAGCCCCTAAGGTAGGGCGGGACCGCTGGGCCCGCCGGAATTACCCTCGTCGCGCCCAGCGGTCGCGCCCCACCTTCTTCCATTCCTCATGAGCCGAACCGCCGCCATCCTCCTCGCCGCTGGCAACGGCTCACGAATGCAGGGCGCTGTTGTAGACAAGGTACTCGCCCCCCTCGCCGGCCGGCCCGTCTTCGCTCACAGCGCCGCCGCATTCATGACCAGCGGCGTAGCCGATTTCTACGTCGTCGTGTATCGCGACCAACGGCAAATGACAGAGCTCGCCGCCTATGCGCCTACTCCTTCCGCATTGGTTCAGGGTGGACGCGAACGGAAGGACTCGGTGATGAACGCGCTCGCCTCCATGCCGGACGATATCGCGTATGTCTTTATTCACGACTGCGCCCGCCCGCTCATTCGTCCAGATCAGCTCGTGACGCTCCACAAAATCGTCCGCCGGGAAAACGCTGTCGTGTTGGCCCACCGGATCACCGACACCGTTAAAGAACACACCGTGCTGCGAACCTCGAATGGCCGCGACGACTCGCGGCTTCGCACGCTGGATCGCACGCGACTGTGGGCGATGGAAACGCCGCAAGTTTTCTCGCGCGATCTGATTGTGCGCGGCTATTCCCGCGTCGCCGCGCTCGATCGTCACATCACGGACGATGCTGCCGCCGTCGAAATGATTCACCATCCGATCGCACTGCTGGAAAATCCGTACCCGAACACGAAGATCACGACGCCAGCGGATCTCGCTTATCTGGAATTTCTGCTCAGCCGCGATGCGGCCAAGGTCTGATGCCGTCGTTCTCGTGATCGTCGTCAAAATCGCAACCGCGTCACGATTCCTGCTGGATTCACTCTTTCATGAACTTCCGCATTGGCCACGGTTACGACATTCATCGTCTCGTGTCGGGCCGTCGACTGGTGCTGGGCGGCGTCACGTTTGATACCGATTACGGACTCGACGGCCATTCCGACGCCGACTGTCTCACTCACGCGATCTGCGACGCCATCCTTGGCGCCGCGGGACTGCCGGACATCGGCCATTTTTTTCCGCCCACCGATCCCGCTTACAAGGACATCGATTCTCAAAAACTGCTTCAACGCGTCCACGCCGAAGTCGTCAAACTCGGCTACGACGTCGTGAATATCGATGCCTCCGTGATTGCCGAGAAACCCAAAATCTTTTCCCGCATTGCTGAAATGAAAACCGTGCTGGCGCGCTCGACCGGATTGACGCCCGACGAAATCGGCGTGAAAGCCACCACGAACGAAGGAGTCGGCGATCTCGGACGTGGCCTGGCCATCGCCGCCCACGCCGTGGTGCTGCTCAAGCGCAGCTAACCGACCAAATGCGCAAAGAAAATTCCGCTCACCTTCACTGCGCGCTGGACTCGACATGGATCGGGCGGAGGGACGACCTCCGTGTCGTCCGTTTCCGATCCGGTCCACACGGAGGTGGCCCCTCCACTCCGAGCGTCCCGTCCCTCTTTTCAGCCTTCGCCGGCCTGTGCCTAGTCTCCGTTCTCTGCCTTTTCTCCGCCTGCACGCAGCGCGAAACCGCCGTCGAACGTGGCAATCGCGAACAAATCCTCCACCGCGGCATCAGTCACGATCTCGCGACGCTCGATCCGCACCTGGCAACTCAAGCGAGCGACTTCAGTGTGCTGTCCTCTTTGCTGGAAGGTCTCGTTGCGGAAGATCCCGTTGATCTCCATCCCGTTCCCGGTGTCGCCGAGCGTTGGGAAGTTTCACCCGACGGTCTCACCTACACGTTTTTCCTCCGCGCGGATGCAAAGTGGAGCAACGGCGATCCTGTCACCGCGCAGGATTTTATTGCTTCGTGGCGCCGCATCCTGACGCCGTCGCTCGGCGCTGATTACGCGAGCCTTCTCTACGTGATTCAAGGCGCCCAAGGGTTCAACAAAGGCCTCGCGGGTTTCGAGCAAGTCGGGTTGTCCGCGCCGGATGCGCGCACGTTGCGCGTCACGCTGGAACATCCGACCGGTTATTTTCTTTCCCTGCTCAACCACATGGCGTGGTTCCCCGTGCATCTCGCCACGATTCAAAAATTCGGCTCGGTCTCCGATCGCACCAACCCGTGGGCGACTCCCGGCAAATTCGTCGGCAATGGTCCGTTCAACCTCACCTCCTGGCGCGCAGGACAGGAAATCGTGGTGGAAAAATCAGCGACGTATTGGGACAACGCCACAGTCCGCTTGAAAGGAATTCACTTTCACGCGATCGACAGCCTTGACGTTGAGGAACGGGCATTTCGCGCGCGCCAACTTCACCTCACCGAGGCTTTGCCGCCGGGCAAGATCGAGGTTTATCGGCGCGATGCTCCCAACTCCCTTCGAATCGATCCCCTTCTCGGCACGTATTTTTACCGGCTTAACACCACCCGTCCGATACTCAACGACATGCGTATCCGTCGCGCCCTTGCACTCGCCGTGGATCGCACCGCCATCGTCGAAAAAATTCTTCGCGGCGGACAATTGCCCGCGCAAGCGTTCACGCCTCCCGGCACCGCCGGATACACGGCGGCTGCGTGGGTCCCCACGGATTTCCCCGCCGCACGCCAGTTGCTCGTCGACGCGGGCTACCCCGGCGGTAAAGGGCTCCCGGCCTTCGAGCTGCTCTTCAACACGTCGGAGACCCACCGCGTCATCGCCGAGGCGATTCAGGAAATGTGGCGGCGCGAACTCGGCATCGAGGTGCGTCTCGCCAATCAGGAATTGAAAGGAACCCTCGAAGCACGTCGCGCCGGCAGTTATCAAATTATGCGCTCCGTTTGGACCGGCGACTTTGTTGACCCCGCATCGTTCCTGGACATCTGGCGCAGCGACTCCGGCAACAATTACACCGGATGGAAAAATCCGAACTACGATGCACTGCTCTTTGCCGCCGCACGGGAAACCAACGAACCCGCCCGCTTCGCCTTGTTTCAAAAAGCGGAAGCGTTGCTCCTCGACGCCGTACCGATGATTCCAATTTACCACTACACTCACGTCTTCCTGATTCAACCGTCGGTGAAGGGATGGAATTCCACGTTGCTCGACCACCATCCGTACAAGCACGTGAGGCTGGAAACCGAGTGATTGCCCAGGCGTCGGCGCGAGGAAACGCGCGGTTTGTTCCCGTCTGTGTCACTTTTTTGAAGAACGTTGAATCGGGCATCCGTCGTGCTCACCTCCACGCCTCCGCAGTGAAGACGTTACTTTCCACCTCTATTTGCATCGTTGTCGGCCTTGCGTCGGGTTGTGCGAAACGTAATCAGGCGCACACCACCGCATCGTCGGCGCAGGTCCTTCGCATTAGCCAGCTCAACGAGCCCGGCGATCTCGATCCAGCAACCGCCACACTGCCCGACGAATTCTTTATCATCCGCGCCCTCAGCGAAGGCCTCGTCACACCCGCCCCCACGCACCCCGCCGGAAAACCGCAGGAACTCGTCCTTCCCGGCGCGGCGGACCATTGGGAAATTTCCGCCGACGGTCTCACGTACACGTTCCATCTTCGCGCGAACGGCACCTGGTCCAACGGAGAGCCAGTAACCGCGCGGGATTTTCTCGATTCCTACCGCCGCCTGCTCACGCCCTCAACCGGCGCCTCCAAAGCCTCTCTCTTTTATATGGTGAAAAACGCGCGCGCTTTCGTGGGCGGCACCATCAGCGATTTTTCCACCGTCGGATTTAGCGCACCCGATGCTCACACGTTCATCGTCACGTTGGAGCGGCCATCGCCGAACTTTCTGATCTACGCCGCGAGCGGTCCGTGGATTCCCATCAACCCACGAGTCGTCGCCACCGCGGGACGCAACTGGACCGCGCCCGCCAACTTCGTGGGCAACGGTCCGTTCACCTTCGCAGCGTGGCGCCTGCATCAGCATCTCATCGTCAAAAAAAACCCACGCTACCACACACCCGCGGCCGTTCGCCTCGAAGAAATTCGGTTTGTGGTGCTCGACAGCAACGACGCCGAGGAGCGCGCCTACCGGGGCGGGCAGATCGACGTCACGATGACGATTCCTTTTGCGAAACTCGCCACCTACCCGCGCGAACATCCCGCGGATTTCCACCGCACTCCCCTCGCTGAAACGCGCTATCTCGCTTTCAACACCGATCGTCCACCGCTCAACGACGTTCGCGTACGCCGCGCCCTCTCGCTCGTGATCGACCGTCGCAAAATCGTCGATCACGTCCTGCGCGGCGGCCACGTCGCCGCATATCAACTGATCCCGCCTTCTTTGCGCGCGTCCCTCGACCGCGACGTCACGCCGGTAGTCGACAACGCGAAAGACATCGCCACCGCCCGCACCCTCCTCGCCGAAGCGGGCTTCCCTGGTGGCGCGCATTTCCCGCGCCTCGAATTGACGACCTGGACCAGCACGCCTGTGGTCGAGGTCGTCCAGGAGATGTGGAAAAAAGCGCTCGGCGTCGAAGTCGCCATCATCAAACACGACGCAAAAGTGCACGTGACCGCGCTCCGTGAAGGCAGCTTCGATATCGGCTTCGCGCCTGCGATTCCGGACGTTCCGGATGCGGCAAACATTCTGGAAGAGTTCACCTCCAATGCCCCCGGCAATTACCCGAGCTGGTCGGATTCGCGCTACGATTCCCTGATCGAACAAGCGAAACTCAGTCCCGATCTGTCTCAACGCGACGCTCTCCTCCACGCGGCGGAGCTTCGGCTTTTGGAACAGTGCCCGCTCGCGCCTCTCTATTTCAACGCTAAGAACTGGCTCATGTCTCCCCGCGTTCGGGGATGGCAACAAGACGCTTTATGGACACGCTTTTATCTTAATGTTGAAATCACCGATCCAAAATAACCCGCGACCCTTCGCCGCCGTCGGAAGTATTCTGCGAATCGTCGCGATCACCTGTGCGCTGTCCGCCAGCGCAGTCGCAGCACCAGCGATCTCCGCCACGAGTATTCTCGCCCGTACAAAAATTCTTTCATCGGACGAATTCGAAGGACGCGCCCCCGGTTCTCCCGGCGAAGAAAAAACCGTGGCGTATCTGGTTAACGAATTCAAAAAAATCGGGCTCACTCCCGGTAATCCGGATGGCACGTACCTTCAGCCCGTGCCGCTCGTCGGCATCACATCGCATCCCACGTTGTCGTTTAACGTCGCCGGAAAAACCCTGCCGTTTACTCCGATCAACGACTTCGTCGGACCGACGAGTCGCGTGACTCCGCACCTCGAGGTGAAGGACAGCGAGGTGGTCTTCGTCGGCTACGGTGTCGTCGCACCCGAGTACGATTGGGACGATTTCAAGAACGTTGATGTGCGTGGCAAGACCGTCGTCATGCTCATCAACGACCCACCCGTGGTCGACCCTGCCACCGGAGAGCTCGACCCAAAAGTTTTCCGCGGAAAGGCGATGACCTACTATGGTCGCTGGACTTATAAGTATGAAATCGCCGCCGCAAAAGGCGCAGTCGCGTGTTTGATCGTGCACGAAACCGGACCCGCCGCTTACCCGTTTGCCGTCGTGATCGGCAGTCGCAGCCGCGAAAATTTCGAACTTCGCACACCCGACAAAAACGCCGGCCACATCGCGATGGAAGGCTGGCTGACCTACGATGCCGCGAAGCGACTCTTCGCCGCGACTGGCCACGATTACGAAGCACTCAAGCGAGCGGCCGCGCATCGCGATTTTAAACCGGTGTCCCTTGGCGCAACGGCCTCCTTCGCGATCGACAGCGACCTGCGCGACGTGGACTCGAAAAATGTCGTCGCCAAACTTCCGGGCTCGGACCCCGCGCGGCGCGATGAGTACGTGATATATACCGCGCACTGGGATCATCTCGGTCGCGACCCCCGGCTCGAGGGTGATCAGATTTTCAACGGTGCCGCCGACAACGCCGCCGGCGTGGCCGTTCTGCTCGAAATCGCGCAGGCGTTTGTCGCGCTCCCGCAGGAGCAGCGCCCGAAGCGCAGCGTTCTTTTCCTCTCAGTCACAGCCGAAGAAAAAGGTCTGCTGGGCTCTCGCTACTACGCGCAGAATCCGCTGTATCCGCTAAACAAAACACTCGCGAACATCAACATGGACGGCGCGAACCAATTCACCGCGACCAGCGACGTGGTTACGGTTGGCTACGGCGCTTCCACTCTCGACGATATCGGCACCGCGGTCGCGGCCAGCCAGGGCCGCGAGATGAAACCTGAACTCCATCCCGAGCACGGCTCCTATTTTCGCAGCGACCACTTCGAATTCGCGAAGGTTGGTGTGCCCGCCTACTATCCAAAATCGGGGAATAAATTTATCGGAAAGCCAGCGGACTTCGGCGAAAAACTTATCCAGGACTACATCGCTCACGATTACCACAAAGTGACCGACGAAGTGCGGCCCGACTGGACATTCGAAGGTGCCGCGCAAGACACGGAATTCCTAATGAAGGTCGGCCAACGCGTCGCCGACGGAGACACCTGGCCCACGTGGCGCGAAGGCAATGAATTCAAAGCCATCCGCGACGCCCAGATGAAATCCGCGAAGCCCTGACGAGTGTCGTTCGCGGTCGCGAGGCGGAGGGGCGACTCGCGTAGGCGAGCAAGCCCCCGTGCGCCTCCGGCGCATCCGAGTCGTCCGTGCTCGCCCTCTCTGCGCTTCCCGGACTGGGTGAAAAATCCCAATCACACACCCCGCCCTTCGGGCACCCCTCTCAAAGAGGGGATTTTCTCAACATAGAAGCAGCCGAAGTCCCCTCTTGAGAGGGGTGCCCGAAGGGCGGGGTGTGTTACTTCTCCAGCCAGCCGGACGCTCTCATCCAATCAGTAGCACGGTCCGGCCACGTGGTCACCGTGTCTTTCGTGCGACGCAGTCCGTAGCCGTGCCCACCTTTGGGATACAGGTGTAACTCCGCTGGGATATTCGCCCGCTTCAACGCGAGATAGTAGGCGACCGGATTCTCCACGCCGATCGGATCATCCCCGGCCATCGCCAGAAAGCTAGGCGGAGTCACGCCCCCCTTGATCTGAAATTCCGGCGACAGTTCGGTGGGCCGGCCATCCTTCGTCAGGCCCCCGGGATAAATGAGGACGGCGAAATCCGGCCGGCAGCTCACCTCGTCGGCGGTATCAACAATTGGATACGTCCGCGCTTCGAAATGATTGCTGAGCATCGCGGCGAGATGGCCGCCCGCCGAAAAACCGAGCACGCCGATCCGTTGGGGGTCAATCCCGAGTTCCTTTGCGCGGCTGCGCACGAGGCCGAGAGCGCGTTGAGCGTCCTGCAGCGGTGGCCCGTATTTCGGCAGCCCCTCGCGTCCCGGCACCCGATATTTTAATAGCACACCGGTGACCCCGATTGAGTTGAGCCACTCGCATACTTCGGTCCCTTCGAGATCCATCGCCAAAATAAAATAGCCGCCGCCCGGACAAACGAGCACGGCAGCACCGGTATTCTTCGCCGGATCCGGCGAGTAAACCGTGATCGTCGGAGTCGAAACATTGCCGAGCCGAATCACACGTTTTCCGGCAACCATATCCTCGGTGGGCTTGGTCGTATCGACTTCCGGCGGGAGACTGGCTTTTTCTCCGGGCACCTGACCGGGCCAGAGCGGCACCGATTTTGACTCAGCACACTGAACCGTCGTGCTGAAAAAAAGGAGAGCGCACATGCCAAGTGAAGGGAGGGATTTCATGAATCGGGTTGGGAAGTGGAGAGCTGAACCAAGGAAAAGTTTCCCCAGTAAAAATTCTCGGAGCAAGCGCTGCGGCCGAATTGTAGGTGGCGGGGGGGGGGGGGGCCGGGGGATTTGGGGGCGCCCCGGGGGCGGGGGGCGGGCCCCCCCCCAGCCACAAAC
>CBRAFL010000240.1:0-8751 GCA_967755055.1 uncultured bacterium | reverse complement strand
AACGTCTCATTGACCTGCAGATAACGCAGCTCTGCATCGAGTAGAACCAGCCCAATAACGGCGCCGCCAAAAAAAGCGTTCAAGCGACGTTCGTGCAACGCAACCGCACCTTCCAGTTTTGCGCGCTCCGCCATCTCGGCCCGCAGATCCGCGTTCGCCTGCTCGGCGCGGGCACGTGCTTCAATCTCACCGACCATCAATTTGAGCGTCGCCGCGTGAGAAGTCTCCAGCTCAGAAGTCCGCTCGTGCACCATTGCCTCCAGCTGGGTGAGCCGAAATTTCGTCGCTTGCACCAAACGCCACTTTTCAAGCAGCGCATCGGTGAGTTGCCTCACCTCGATCGGATCAAATGGCTTTTTGAGGATGATATAGCGATCCGTGCGCCCGAGTTTCTCCACGATCTTCTCGAAAGAATAATCTGAGAACGCGGTGCACAAGACCACCTGCAGATCCGGATCCTGCTCCCAAAGACGTGCCACTGTCTCGAGACCGTCGGGGCCTGGCGGCATTCGCACATCCACGAATGCGAGCGCGTAGGGCCGACCGGAATCCCTCGCCTGCATCGCAAGCGTAACGGCCTCTTCGCCCTGGAAAGCCGAGTCTATTTCCACCGATGCAAGGTGGACCGTCGCCGGAGCCGAGCCGTACAACGCCGAAGAAGCGCGTTCCAATTCCGCGCGCCCGTTGTCCTCCGCGAGGAGAACTTTCCGGAAGTCATCGTGGATCGTTCGCTTGTCGTCGACGATCAAGATCCGGCGATTCTCTGGCTGATTCGCATTCATAAATCAGCGTCCTGGCCAAAGCAGTTTTTCAACAGGCGGAGTTCTCATGGGAGGCGATGTTCGGTTTGTAGGGAATTTCCAGAGTGAAGGTGGCGCCGAGACCCAAGCCCTCGCTGTAGACGTGGAGTGCACCACCGATTTCGCGCGCGGCGAGAGCGCCACTGTGCAGGCCGAAGCCGTGGCCGTTTTTGCGCGTCGTGAAGCCGTGATTAAAAATTCGCGTCAGATTTTGCGCGGGGATGCCGACGCCGTTGTCGATGATGGCGATTTTCACGCCCCGTTCGTCACTGGTCGTGCGCACCGTGATGAGCTTGTCCGTGCGACCGGATTCGTCGCACGCGTACTTGGCGTTACGTACAAGATTGATGAGGATCTGCATCACCTTGTGTTTGTCAGTCGTCACGACCGGGCGGGATTGGTAGTCGCGGCGCGTGTCAACATCGTGTCGCGCGAGTGAACCCGAGTTGATGCGCAGCGCATCTTCGAGCATGTCCGGCACCGAGATCGTCTCAGTCACGCCAGCTGTCCCGGCGTAGGTTTGCTGCATGGCGACGATGTCCTTGATGTGCCCCACATTTTTTCGCAGGTACTCGAGTTCCTCGAGTACAACTTTGTGTTCGGTCGAGAGAGCTTCCGCCATCTTGCCCAGGTAGTCCGGAATCATCTGGCCACGGACATCGTTCGTCAGAAAATCGACGAGGTCCGTCTTGTGCTGATCGAGCAGCGCGGCGAGCTTCGCGACATTGACGCCCTTCGTGTGCCGCACGTGGTCGGCGACGAGCGTGGCCGAAACGTTCACGCTGTTGAGCACGTTGCCGACATTATGCAGCACACCCGTCGCAACCTCAGCCATGCCGGCGAGACGGGAGGTTTCCAACAACTGCTGGTGAGCTTTTTCCAATTCGGCTTCGGCACGTTTTCGAGCAGTGACATCGCGGAAGTTGATCACTGCACCCACCGTTTCACCGGCGACATACTGAGGTTGAACATACCGCTCGAACGTCCGGCCATCCTTCAGCTCAACGACATCAAATGTCTCCGCCCCTCGATTTGAGTAGAGCTCTTTTATTCTTTGCGCGAACAGGTCTGGATTCCTGACTTGGGAAACAAGAAATCCCATTATTTCCTCGCCACTCCTTCGTTCCAGCAACGCGGACGGAGTCCCCCACATCACCGCAAATTTCGAGTTATAACAGACCACCTGGCCGGAAAGATTCACCGCCAGAATTCCATCTGCCGTGGAGTCGAGCGTCGCGTTCAACATCGCGAGTGACGTGGCCAGCTCGCGGGTATTCTCGGCGATACGGTCGGCCATCAAGTCAAACGCACCGGCCACTTGGGCGAGTTCATCTTTTCCGACGATGCCCGTGCGCGCAGCGAGATTTCCCGAGGCGAATTGCCGCGTGGTGGAGACCAGACCCGCCACGCGCCGGGTAAGATTGAAGTGGATAAAAATCCACGCACACGAAGCGAGTCCGCCAAAGACGAGCGTGTTATCGAGCGCCTGCCGTCCGGTCGCTTGAAACGCTCGAGCCTCGGCAACCTCCATATCGAAGACGAGCACGAGAAGCCCGTGCCGTATCGGCCGCAGAGCGTGCGCATCAACGTCCACCAACAGTGGGTAGTAAGCGACCGCAACCTGCCGATCCTTCGAGAGCAGAATCGTTCCCCTCGTCGTAGCTCTGACTTCAGCAATATGCGTCGCGTACTCAGCTCTAAGATCCTCGGGAAGATCGATCCCGATTGCATTCGCAGACTTGCCAATCGTCACTCCCCTCGTCGCCGCTAGAATACGATCCCGCCCGTCGAGGACATACGCGGCCATCATTTCATTGCGTGTGGCCGTCGCGGATACGGTCAGGTTCACCGCACTGGTATCACCTCTGCGAATGTAGTATTCCAAACTGGCCTGCAACCCAGTGATGCGAAACCTCGCCTCATCCAGAAACTGCGCCTCGATCTCGCCCGCAAGCAACCGCGAGTTGAGTTTCCACGAGATCAATCCGGCGACTGCGGCACAGCTCAGCAGCAGCAGCGGCAGAAGGACGCGAAGCGGAAGAGATCGAAGTGTCTTCACGGCAATAGAGCAGAAAGCGCACGCTCATCGAAGAGCGCTTCGACCTCCACGGTCTTCCTCAACAAACCCTTTTCACGCATCATCGTCTCCATCGCTTGCGCATTTTTCAACAGTGCCGGCGGCGGCCCGATCAGCATGCGCAGCGACTCTTTCGCCTCGGGCAGCAGCAGCAGTTTGAGCGAAGCGAGAAATTCGCCCGGCGTGATTTTCATGCGCGGCGCCGCAAACTTCGCGGCCTCCTGCGGTTGCTCTTTGAGATATGTCCGCGCGCGATAGTAGCCTTGAATGAGATGCTTTATCGTGTCCGGATGCGCGTGCAGGTAAGCGTCGCGCACAACCAGCACGTCCACGATCTCTCCGGGAATCTGAGTGCTATCGAAGATTTGCCGCGCTCCGAGATTTCGCAGTTGCGTGCTCATAGGCTCAAACGTGACCACGGCATCGACGCGTCCTTGCTTGAAGGCGCTCTCATGGTCCGAGTCGTCCAACGGCACAATCTCAACGTCCTGCGGATTCAACCCCGCCAGTTGCAAGGCACGCATAAGCACATACGCGCCCAGCGCCGAGGTGTCGGCTCCGACGCGACGCCCTTTCAGTTCTTTCAGGCTGGCGATCTCCGGCTTCGCGACGATCACGTCTCCGCCGTTCGAAACATCCAACACCAACACCAGGCGAGTGTCGGGCACATCTTGAGCGAGCAACAACGCCTCATCGAGCGTCATCATCGATGCGTCGAGCGTCCCGTTGGTGAAAGCGCGAATAATTTCCGACGTCGACGTGAATTCCGCCAGGCGCACCTGCGCTTCGTCCAAATATCCTAAATGGCGGGCGATATAAAACGGTTCATAACCCACCCACGCCTCACTGCCCACGCGCAAGGGCACGAGTTCCTTTCGCGTGCAGCTCACGTTCGACCAGGTAATGAACAGACAAACTAGAATCAAAATCCAACGACGCCGTGCGCCTGCTTTGCGGCCATCGTTAGGATCTATTTTGTTTTCGATGTTCATATTTTTAAGTGACGGGATAAGCGCAGGGTGAAATCGGTGCCTCGGCCTCGAACGCGGGAGTCGCGTCGTCCCGCGCTACGTTCGCGCACGCGCGAGCCAAAGCCGCCCGCATCTCCCTTTCGTCGACCGGCTTCGTGAGGTAGTCATTCATCCCAGCGGCGAGACACATCTCACGGTCGCCTTGCATCGCATTCGCCGTGAGCGCGATGATCTGCACGGCCGGCCGCCTCTCCGCCTTTTCCCATGCGCGAATCCGCCGGGTCGCCTCGAACCCGTCCATCTCCGGCATTTGACAATCCATTAGAATGACATCGTACGCCGCCAACGTGTGGCGCGCGATTGCCTCGGCTCCGCCATTCACTGCCTCCGCTTCATATCCGAATTTCGCCAGTTGCCGCAGCGCCACGAATTGGTTGACGCGATTGTCTTCGACGAGCAGCACGCGCAATCCCGTTTGCTCAGTCGCAGGTCCAGCGTTCGCATTCCGTGCCGGCGTCGGCCCTTTGGCTGCTGCCTCCTCGCCTGCCTTCGCCAGCCAGACGGTGAACCAAAACGTGGAGCCCGCGCCCGGTTGGCTGTTCACCCCGATCGAGCCGCCCATCAATTCGACGAGCTTGCGACTGATCGCGAGGCCGAGTCCCGTGCCTCCATATTTGCGCGTCGTCGATGTATCAGCCTGTGTGAACGACTGGAAGAGAGTTTGCTGAGCGTCCTCCGCGATGCCGATGCCAGTGTCAGAAACCGCGCAACGCACTTCAACGTCCACGTCAGTTTCTCGCACGAGCGTGATCTCCACACGCACGTCACCGCGCTCCGTAAACTTTATCGCGTTGCTCAGCAGATTGACCAAAACCTGCCGCAACCGCAAAGGGTCGCCGACGAAGTGCCGTGCTACAGCGGGATCAAACGTCGCGTTCAATCCGATTCCTTTGTCGCGCGCCCTTCCCGCGAGCAGATCAATCGCGTGACGCGCGATCTCCGGCAGATCGAGAGTCACGTTTTCAAACACCAGCTTGCCCGCTTCGATTTTTGAAAAATCCAGGATGTCGTTGAGCACTCCGAGCAGCGAATCCGCGCTCGTCTTCATCATGATGGCGAACTCGCGCTGGGCGGGCGCCAGCGGCGTATCGAGCAGCAGATTGAGCACGCCCAGCACGCCATTCATCGGCGTGCGAATCTCGTGGCTCATGTTCGCGAGAAATACGCTCTTGGCTTGATTGGCGACGAGCGCGGCGGCGGTCATTTTGTGCGCCTGTTCCATCGCCTGCTGCAACTGGCCATTCGCCGCGGCGAGGCGGGCGTTCGTCGCTTCGAGCGCTTGCGTGCGTTCACGGACCATACGCTCAAGATCCTCCAGCCTGCTCTTCGCCTGCTGATAAAGACGCCATTTTTCCGTGAGCGAATTCGCGAGTTGCAGCACCTCGATATTGTCGAAGGGCTTTTTCAAAATCACCAACCGGTCCGAATAGCCGAGCTTCTGCACCATCTCTGACCACGAGTAATCCGTGTAAGCTGTGCAGATCACCACCTGCAGATCGGCGTAGCGCTGCCAGATTTTTGCTGTCGTCTCCACCCCGTCCCATCCCGGTGGCATCCGCACATCGACAAACGCCATCGCGTAAGGACGCTCCTCCAGCAGACTCTGTTCGATGAGATCGAGCCCTTCCTGACCTTGGTACGCTGAATCGATTTCGTAGGTGACCAGCTCTGTCAGCACGGGCTTCTCGCCGAACAACGCCGCCTCCGCGTCAGCGAGCCCGGGAGCTGTAGGGACACTCTCGCAGAGAATTTTTCGAATGTCTTCGTGGATACTCCGGTTGTCGTCGATCACGAGAATCCGGCGGTTGTCCTGTGAGTTTAGGTTCATGGCTCAGGCTTGTTGTCGCGGAAGTTCCAGCACAAAGGTCGCGCCACACCCCGCGCCGTCGCTGTGGGCCGTCAACGCGCCGCCCAATTCACGAGCGGTCAACGCGCCGCTATGCAGACCGAAACCGTGGCCGTTCTTGCGCGTGGTGAAGCCGTGCTCGAAAACGCGCGAAAGATTTTCCGGTGGAATCCCGACGCCGTTGTCGGTGATCGCGATTCGCACACCATCCTCATTCGCCTTCACGCTCACCGCGATGCGTTTATTTTTCTGCGCTGAGGCGTCGCACGCGTGTTTCGCATTGCCGACGAGATTAACCAGAATCTGCAGCACCTTTTGTTTCACTGTGAAAATTTCCGGCGCCTGTGGATCGTAATCGCGGACGATTTCCACATCGCGCCGCGCCAGTCCGGCGGAGTTCATCCTCAGCGTATCCTCGATCAGCTCCGTGACGCGCACCACCTCCACCAGACCCGACATCTTGGCGTAGCCCTGCTGGATCGAGATGATGTCTTTGATGTGATCGACATTTTTCCGGAGTAATTCGACTTCCTCGACGACACTCTCCCGCTCTTTTGCCAGGTTAACGGCGAGCAACCCAAGATAACCTGGCAACTGCCGCCCGCGTGGATCGTTGGTGAGAAACGCGCCCAGATCGGCCTCATGTTCCTGCAGCAAAGCCACCGCTTTCCCGAGATAGCCGAGGTGCGAGTTGCCCAGCTTTTCGGTAACGAGCGTGCTGGAGACGTTCACGCTGTTGAACACGTTGCCGACATTGTGCAGCACGCCGGTGGCGACTTCGGCCATGTCCGCCTGGCGCGATACTTTCAGCAACTGCGTGTGCATTGTCTTCAGCGCAGTGACGTCCTCCAGTGTGCCTTCGTAGCAGCACACATGGCCGTTAACGTCGCGCATCGTTCGAATATTTTCCGACACCCAAATCTTTTCTCCGCTCTTCCGGCAGGTTTGATATTCGAGACGAACGACCTCGCTTTGCTTTTCCACGATGCTCTTCAACCTGGCGCCCTCCTCGGGACGAGCGCAGCGCAGCCACGGAACGCCGATCTTCTCCTGAATCAGTTCCTCGATTGAAGCATAGCCAAGAATGCGGGCCATCGCCGGATTCGCGGCGAGAAACTGTCCTTCCGCCGTGCTCCGGAAAATTCCGTCCACGGCATTATCGAAGATCGAATGATATTTTGACTCAGCCTCGCGCAGCGCCGCCTCCGCACGCTTGCGCTCCGTGATGTCGCGTACGATCGCAACCAGGTAGTCGCGATTGCGAGTGACAAAGCTGAGGCTCACCTCCACCGGGAATCGACTGCCGTCCTTCCGACGATGCCAGCTCTCGAGGGTCATCTTACCGGCGCGCCTGAGCTGCTCCGTTTGCGCGGCATAGCTCGCACGATCCAGCTCGGCATCCATATCAAACACCGTCATCGCCAGATACTCGGCGCGGTCGTATCCCCGTTCCTGACACGCTTTCTCGTTTACGTCCAGATAACGCCCGGTCCCCACGTCGACCACCTCGATGGCATCGTTCGACTGATCAAGCAGGGCACGGATCAGTCCCGCGTTTTCTTCGGTTTTTTTCCGTTCAGCCACTTCGGCGCGGAGCGCCTCATTTGCCGTTCGCAATTCCGCCGTGCGCTGTTCGCCAACGCACTCAACCGCGCGCGTGATCTCGTCAAAACTTGCGGGCGCCGACACGCCCGGCGCGCCGACAACGGAAGCTTGAACGCCCTCAGATTCATCGCGCGCCGTTCTCATGCCTTCTCGCGTGCACCAGCACGCTCCTCGGTAAAGGTCGGCAGTTAAATATCTGAGTTGAAATGAAAGCGTTCATGAAAATGCAGGAGACTCGCTTCAGGAATTGTGCTGTCGCAAACGAATCGAGAATAGCCGGGACGCCCGTTACCCGCTGCGCAAATTTTGCTCAAAACGACTCGTCCTCTACCGTTCTGCGGTTTGCCCGCAGGTTTGGCCGCGCCGCCGAGTTCGTTATCATTATATATTCCTGAACGCCGTTTTGCTGCAACCGGCGCCATGGTGGTGCATTGTAGTCAACACTGTCGGAGAGCCGCCTCACCATGAACGACCAGGATCTCATCGAACAAATCCGGCGGGACAAAACCCGCTTCGGCGTTTTGTTCGACGAACACTACGTGCCGATAAAAAAATACGTCCTGCGGCGCACGGGTGATTATCACGCCGCCAACGACGTTGTGTCGGAAACGTTCTTCAAAGCGTTTCTCGCGATTGATCGCTTCACGTGGAGAGGCGTGCCGATCAAGACCTGGCTCTATCGTATCGCGACGAACGAGGTGAACCTCTATTTCCGCCGTCGCACACGCTATGTGCCGGAGAATCTTAACCGGCTGGAAGAGTTCAACGACGTTCGCCTGCTCCATGTTCTGGAGGACGAGCGTCGCGCATGGGAACTCGCAGAGACGCAACACGCTCAATTCCGGCAAGCCCGGCAGGCGATTAACGCATTGCCGATCCGCTATGCCGAGGTGTTGGCCCTGCGTTTCTTCGAGCAATTATCGACGGCGGAAATCGCGCTCATCTTGGGAAAACCGGAAGGCACCGTAAAATCACTTTGTTCACGCGGCCTGCAGAAAGTCCGCGAAATCATGAACCGGGCGCAACCAAACCCGCCATGATGCATTGAAGGAGTTGATCATGTCCGATCCACTTGAAAATCTATCCGTCCCCGATCCTCCGATCCGACCCGACGAGAAGCTGAAACTGGCGCTGCTCAACACGCGTCGATCGTCGGCCATCGGGCTCGCATTCGTCGCGGTACCGGCGCTGTTCGTTTTATGCATGGTGCTCAAACACGAGCTCGGCATCGATCTTCATGTCATCGACCGGATCGAAAATTTTTTCGCACTTCTCGATCGCAATCCGTTCACCCGTCACTGGCTCAACCCGGCGGTTTTCGTGCTGCTGCCATTAACGGCGGTAGCGATCAACTTGCTCGCCATCCTGCACGTGACATATTCGCGCGAACGC
>CBRAFL010000239.1:0-8765 GCA_967755055.1 uncultured bacterium | reverse complement strand
TCAGCTCAGTTCGCGCGCAGCGCTTCAATCGGCGAAATTCTTGCGGCACGACGCGAGGGCAGAAAACACGCGAGCATTGCGACTGCGGCGAGCATCGCGGCCGTGGCGGTGAGGACTAGCGCGTTCGATGGCGCGACACCGAAGAGCAGGCTCGTCATCGCGCGTCCGGCGAACCACGCGCCGAGCAAACCGAGCGGCAGTCCGATCGCCAGCAAGCGACCGCCTACCCCGAGAAATTGTTTCAAGATTTGTCCGGGTTGCGCGCCGAGCGCCATGCGAACGCCGATCTCGCGCTGCCGTTGCACGACCGAGTAAGCCAGCACGCCGTAAATACCCACCGCCGCCAACACGAGTGCGACGCCTGCAAAAATTCCCGCAAGCAACAAGGGCACTTGTCGTCCTGCGACGCTGCTCTCGACGCGCGCTTCCATCGTCTTCACGTCGTGCACGGGCAATTCAGAATCGAGCCGCAGGACCGTCGCACGCAGCATTGAACTCGCCGCTTCCGGCGCTTGAGCTGTGCGCATCGTCACGGTGAGCCCGAGCGACGTGTAGTCCTTGTAAGCGAAATAGACGGCTCCGCGCGCGCGTTGATCAGCCAGATCAGTTTGTTTCACCGCACCCACCACGCCGACGATCGTGTACAATTTTTGCTTCGGTCCCGGCTCGTCATTGGACAACCGATGCCCGAGCGCGCTGCTGTTCGGCCAGTAGCGTTTCGCGACCTCCTCATCGACGACGCACACCCGGGCCTCCCCTCGTGAATCCGCCATCGTGAGAAAACGCCCCGCGCGCAACGGCACGCCCAGCGCCTCAAAATAATCGCCGCCAACTCCAGTCGTAAAATGAGCCTGCAACGATTCCCCCGGCTGCACCACGTGGCCTTCCACCCAGATGGCGTTGTCGTTGTTCGAGCCACTCATGGGCACGCCACTGCTGACGCCGACCGCGGTGACGCCAGGAATTGCCTTCAACTCCGTCGCCAACCGTTCGACAAATGTGATGCGGTCTTTCTCCTCCTTATATTTATTCCATGGCAAAGCTACGGCACCCGTCAGCGCGTGATCGCTGCGAAATCCCGGATTCACGGCCATCACACGGGCGAAGCTCAGCCCGAGCAACCCGGTGCCGGCCAGCAACACGAACGCCAGCGCGATCTGCACCACGATGAGGCCATGTCGCAGCCGATGGACCGCGCGCGTGGTCGTGCCGCCGCGCGACTCGACCGAAAGGGCCGCAGTCAAATTGCCGTGCAACGTATGCCAGACGACGGGCAGCGCGAGCAGGAGTCCCAACACGATGGATACGCCCAGCGCCACCGCGCACACCGTGAGGTCGATGTTCGCATCAAACCGCACCGGCAAACGATCGGCCGCCAGTTGCGCGATGCCCTGCAAAGCCGATGCTCCGAGGGCTAGTCCGAGAACGCCGCCTGCGATCGCGAGCAGGAGGATTTCAGTCACCAGTGATCGCGCCAACTGGGCCCAGCTCGCGCCCAACGCCTGCCGGACGGAAAATTCTTTCGCGCGCCCCGTCGCGCGCACCAGCAGCAGATTCGCGAGATTGACCATGCCGATCAGCAGCAGAAAAAGCACGCCCGCCTGCAACAGCACCAGGACGGGACGGAGTTTCGCGACATAATCGCGGCCCAAGTCGAAGACCGTCGTGTGGAATCCCGCTTCGACGACGATCTTTGCGAACGGATCATCCTTTAACGCGCGCACATTCAATGCGTCGATCTGCGCCTGCGCCTCCGCGAGCAAAACGCCGGGCCGCAAACGCGCGATCATATCCATGTTGTTGGAATGACGACGATCCGGTTTACGGTCGTCGTCGGAAAAACAGAGCGGCGTCCACAGCTTCGGCGTCTGTGAAAGGTACCGGAAACCCGCCGGCATCACGCCGATGATCGTGTAAGGTGCCGTATCCACGCGAAGCGTTTTTCCGATCACCGCCGGATCGGCACCGAAACGTTGCCGCCAGAGTCCATCGCTTAGGACTACGACCTGGTTCTTGCCGTAAAAACCTTCGTCGTCGGTGAACGTGCGTCCCAGGGCGGGGCTCACGCCAAGCACACGAAAAAAGGAAGGCGTCGCAAACGTCGCATCGACGCGTTCCGGCGAGCCGGCCTCCCCGATCGTCGCGCCCCAATCGCGGGTCGCCGCGGCGTCGGCAAAAGCGGCGATCTCCTTTTTCCGTTCGAGATAGTGTGGGATGGACGAGCCGGATCGCTCCACGCCCGCCTTCGGATACGCGTTGCTAACGAGCACAAGCTGATGCGGATCGCGGAACGGCAATGGCTTCAGGAGCACGTTGTCCACAACGGAAAAAATCGCGACGTTCGCCGCGAGACAGAGTGCAAAGATTATCAAAACCGTGATCGTGAAACTGCGTTCACGGGCGAGACTGCGGACGGACTGACGGATATCGCGCGAAAGCGAATCGAAGAGTTGCATGCACTGACGAAAACTCAGTTCGCGGAGAAAAGTTTCAGGGAAAACGAAATCCGGAGAAAATACATTAACGATGAAACTAAACGCGTGCTCCTATGCCGCGTTTGAAGCCTCATCATCCGGAAAATCCCCGAATGCCCACCGGCTCATTTACCCTGATTCCTTCCGCTGAAAAAGCTTCTCGTGGCTGCGAGCATGAGCGAGTGGACGGTCACCCACTCGCTCACGCCCGCAGCCACCGGCGCAATCAAGGCGCATGAAAATCCCGATTATCCTCCTTTGCGTCACCGCGCTTTTGCTCACCGTTTCCCTCCCGCTACCTGCGGCGACGCCGGCGCCCGGCACGCCCGGCCTGACCTTGTGGTACGACCAGCCAGCGCAGAAGTGGGTGGAAGCGCTACCGCTCGGCAATGGACGGCTCGCCGGGATGGTCTTTGGCGGGATTGAACAGGAACGACTCGCACTGAACGAAGACACGCTGACATCGGGAGAGCCCGCATCAGACCTGCGCACGATCGATATCACCAAGGATTTCGATCACGTCACCGGCCTCATTCGCGCCGGGAAGAACGCCGACGCGGATACGTACGTCACCCAACATTGGCTGGGCCGAAATCAGCAGTGTTACCAGCCCCTCGGCGATCTCCGGATCGACTTTGCGGGCAGTGGCGCGACGATGGATTACCGGCGCTGGCTGGATCTCGCAACTGCGACAGCGGGTGTGAGCTATCGGCGCAACGGCGTGGAGTTCACGCGCGAAATGTTCATCAGCCAGCCCGATCATGTGATCGTGATCCGACTGCACGCCAACCAGGCCGGTGCTCTCGATTTCAAGCTTTCGTTCGCCTCGCCGCATCCCAATGCGAAGACTGCCGTGGCGGCTAACGAACTCGTTCTGCGGGGCCAGTTGCCCGGCTATGTGGGACGCCGCGATCTCAAGACCGTCGAGCAATGGGGCGATCAATGGAAGTATCCAGAAAACTTTACGGCTGACGGAAAGCGCAAGCCCCATGCGGCCCAAGTGCTTTACGGCGCCGATGCTGACGGCAAGGGCATGTTCTTCGAAGCTCGTCTCGCCGTGGAGACCGACGGCAAGGTCACGAACGAAGATGGCGCGTTGCGCGTCGCGGGGGCAAGTGAGGTGACGATTCGAGTGAGCGCCGCGAGCAGTTTTAACGGCTACGAAAAAAGCCCCAGTCGCGAAGGTCTCGATCCCGCCGTTCACACGACGGCTGATCTCCACCACGCGACGAACAAAAAAATTTCCGAGCTGCGCGAGCGGCACGTCGCCGACTATCAGGCGTTGTTTAAGCGGGTCGCGCTGACGCTCGACGGCGATCCCGCGAAAGCGGCTTTGTCGACCGACGCACGAATTGCGGCGTTCCGCGAATCCGGCGATCCCGGACTGGCCGCGCTGTTATTTCAGTTTGGACGTTATCTTCTCATCGCGGGCTCCCGCGTCGGCTCTCAACCGCTCAATCTTCAGGGAAAGTGGAACGACCTTGTCGTCCCGCCCTGGGCCGCGAGCTATACGGTGAACATCAATACCGAGATGAATTACTGGCCCGCCGAAGTGACCAATCTCTCCGAGTTGACCGAGCCACTCTTCCAGATGACTCGCGAGTCCGCGGTCACTGGCACTCGCACGGCGCGGGACATGTATCACCGCCGCGGCTGGGTGGTGCATCACAATATCACGCTGTGGCGCGACAGTTTTCCAGTCGATGGCGCGGCACGCGCGGCGTTTTGGAACATGACGGGCGGATGGCTGTGCAGTCACTTGTGGGAACACTGGCTTTTTACCGGCGATCGAAAATTTCTCGCGGACGAAGCGTATCCGTTGATGAAAGGCGCGGCTGAATTTTACGCCGACTGGCTCGTCGAAGCAGAGGACCGCACACTGGTGACGCCCGTGAGTACGTCGCCGGAAAACGCCTTTATCGCCGCCGACGGTCGCAAAGCCTCGTTGTCCGCAGGTGCGACCATGGACCTCGCGATCGTCCGCGAAATCTTTTCACGCACAATCGAAGCCACCGAACACCTCGGGCGCGACGCGGAACTCGCGGCCGAACTCCGCGCCAAACTTGCGAAGCTCGCGCCTTATCGCATCGGCGCTCGCGGACAGGTACAGGAATGGCGCGAAGATTACGCCGAGCCGGAACTGAATCACCGCCACATTTCGCACCTCTACGGATTGCATCCGGGCAACCAGATCAATCCGGAGACCACGCCGGAATTGTTCCGCGCCGCCGCACGCACACTCGAATTGCGCGGCGATGAAGCGACCGGCTGGTCGATGGGTTGGAAGATTAATTTCTGGGCCCGTATGCTCGGCGGTGATCACGCGTATCGAATTGTGCGCAATCTCTTCAATCTCGTCGGCACAACTGAGACCACGATGACCGGCGGCGGATTGTATCGAAACATGTTCGACGCCCATCCACCTTTTCAAATCGACGGCAACTTCGGCTACACCGCCGGCGTCACGGAAATGCTGGTACAAAGTCACGCCGGCGTGCTGCAACTGCTCCCGGCGCTTCCCTCGGCCTGGCCGAGTGGACGGGTCAGAGGCCTAAAGGCACGCGGCGGCTTCGAGGTCGATCTTGAGTGGTCCGCCGGACACCTGAAGTCCGCGACGATCCGCTCTTCGCTTGGTGGAAACGTTCGCATCCGCACGTACGAACCGGTTCAGGTAGGCGGAGCTAAGCCGCAGGGGGCGAGCGGCGAGAACCCCAATCCATTTTATCGAACCGTCGCCGCCGGCACGCCTCAGCTCGCACCCAGCGCGCAGTTGCCGGACGTCTTAATGCGGCCGGTGCACACGCTGGATTTTTCAACGCAAGCAGGCGGTACCTATGTAGTCAGTCCCGCTGCTGCTGCTAAACTCTAATCTTGTTCAAATCGTGAAGTCTTCTCTCGTATTTCCCCTGCTCGTGTCATCGCTCGTGCTGTCTGCCATTTCTACGGTGCACGCCGGCGATCGCGAGACGCTGAACTTCAACCGCGAGTGGAAATTCCTGAAGGCCGATCCGGCCGGCGCTGACGCACCTGCGTTCGACGACTCCGCCTGGACGACGGTTTCGACGCCGCATACTTTCAACGACACCGATACGTTCGACAACTGGTCGCTGCCCGGCCATCGCGGAGAACAGGAGCAGTGGAGCGGCCGCACGTGGTATCGGAAAACATTCACCGCGCCGGAAGCCTGGAGTGGCAAAAAGGTTTTCATCGAATTTGAGGCGGTGCGTCAGGTCGCCGAAGTTTACCTCAACGGGCGGAAACTCGGCACAGCCAAAGGAGGATTCACGCCGTTTGGATTCGATCTCACGCCTTATCTCAAACTCGGCGCTTCCAACGTGCTCGCGGTCATGGCCGACAACCGATTCATGAAAGATCCGATGGATCCGGCGATGGCGCCCCAGGCTGCGACGACCGCCGCCACCCACCCGAACCTCACCAGCGTTTCAAAACAACTGATGGAGCAAATTCCCGACACCATCGAGGAATTGCAGGCCAATCAAATTCCGTGGAATAACCCGCACTGGCATCCGGCACACGGCGGAATTTATCGCAACGTTCGGCTCATCGTCACCGATCCGCTGCACATTACGCTTCCGCTCTACAGCTTTCTTCAGACGGAAGGCCCGTATGGTTATGCGACCGACGTTACCCCGGAATCAGCTGCTATCGCACTCGAAGTTCCCGTGCGCAACGAACGCATGACGGACGGCCGTTTCAAGATTAGCGCTGACGTCGTCGACGCTGACAAACGGACTGTGCTGCAACTCAAGCAGGACGGCACGCTCGCCGCTGGCGCGACAGAAAAATTCAAACTCACCGGCACCTTGGCCCACCCGCGACGTTGGGAACCCGGTTACCCGCATCTCTATCGCGTCGTTATTACGTTGAACACCGACGGCCATGTGGTGGACAAAGCGGAAATCCCACTCGGTGTGCGTGCGATCCGCTGGGACGCCGACACGGGACTCTGGATTAACGGCGCGCACTATAAACTCCATGGCTGGGGACAAAAGCCGACGAACGAATGGCCCGGCCTCGGCGCCGCGCTGCCCGACTGGCTTCACGCTTACACGATGCAGTTGATGAAAGACGCGGGCGGCAATTTCGTGCGTTGGGGCCACACTCCCGCCGGTCCGGCGCAGATCTCCGCGGGTGACCAACTCGGCATCGTCGCGCTTCAACCTGGCGGTGATGGAGAATTCGATACACGCGGCGGGGCATGGGCACTGCGCGTGGCAAACTTCCGCGACCTGCTCATTTATTATCGCAACAATCCGTCGATATTCATTTGGGAGGGCGGCAACCAAAAAGTTTCGCACGAACACGCCGCCGAGCTTCGCGCTCTCATGGACAAGTATGATCCCCATGGCGGCCGCGCCTATGCACATCGTCGGGCAGACGCGATCACCGCTGAGTTCATGGACGTCGGCATCGGCACCGAGGGCGGCCGTGAAATCAAGCGGCTGCCGGTCGTCGAGGGCGAATACGACCGCGAGGAATCGCCCCGCCGTGTGTGGGACGATCCTTCGCCACCGAACTTTGGTTATCCCGAGGCGAAAGGGCAGACCTACCAGCTCACCTCCGAGCAGTTTGCCGTGAATCAAGTTCAGCACTACGTCACCAAACTCGGCGCGCCCAATCACGCGGGTGGCGCCAATTGGATTTTTTCCGACAGCACGAGCGGCGGCCGCGTCACCGTGGAAGTTGCCCGCGCAAGTGGAGAAGTGGACGGCGTGCGGCTGCCCAAGGAAGCGTACTACGTCTGCCAGATGTTCACGTACGAGCCGCGGGCCACCATTATCGGCCACTGGAGTTATCCGGCCGGCACAAAGAAAACGGTTTACGTCGCGGCGAACACCGGCGGCGAAGTGGAGCTCTTCGTCAACGGACACTCGCGCGGTCGTGCCAAACCTGAAAACCAATTCCTCTATCGGTTTTCCGACGTCGCATTCGAGCCCGGTGAAATCAAAGCCGTGGCCTACGATCCATCAGGAGTCGCAATTGCGAACACCGCCAAACACACCGCCGGTGCGGCAGTCGCGCTGCGTTTCACGCCGATCACGGCGCCTGGCGGATGGCGCGCCGATGGCGAAGATGTGGCCCTGCTCGATGTCGAGGCGGTGGATGAGCGAGGCAACCGAGTGCCGACGTTTCAACAACGGGTGGATTTCGAGCTCGAAGGTCCGGCCATTTGGCGTGGCGGCTACAACAGCGGAAAAATCAATTCGATTAACAACTCCTACCTCGATCTCGAAGCGGGCATCAACCGTATCGCAATTCGTAGCACGCTCACGCCTGGCAAGGTGACGGTTCGCGTGCGGAGTAACGGACTAAAACCGGCGAGCGTCGCCCTGAAATCCAAGTCGTCCGGTGAAAACGCCGCACCGGCCTGGCCGAGCTACACACTGCCTTCTGCTCCGCAGCGAGAGCCAGTCGCCTTGGCACCGAAAGAAAGAGTCGCATCTGAAAACCAAAAGTCAGACCAGCCCGGACGTTTCATCAAAACCTTCAACTACACCGCTCCAACTGCGTCGATCGTTCACGTCGAGACGAACGCCCAAAACGGCCGAAACGCCTACGTGGATATTGATTCGCCGTTCAACAGCTTACCCGAATCGCTCGTTGGCGCGGACTGGGTACAAGTCGCGAACGGAGACGCGCTCTATCATGCCGTCGACTTGTTGGAGCTCACCGTAAACGCAGGCACGACAATCGTCGTTGCGCACGACGACCGACTTCCTCGTCCGCCGTGGTTGGTGAAGGATTTTCAAAAGACGGACACTAAGATCGTCGTCACCAGTCATCCGATGACGATCTTCACGCGACACATCGCAGCGGAGTCAGGGATTACTTTTGGCCCCAACACCGAGGATAGCTCGGTCAAGGAAGCGAATATGTATCTGGTGTTCGTAAACAAACCGCGGTGACGGAGTTTTCCCGCAACTCCGACACACCGATGTCTTGCTTTTATAGGGCGAATGTCTTGCTTGCAATCCATGCACGTCGAAACTTTGTCCATCCGCATCACCAAGGGGGAACGGGCTGCGTTGCGCGCCGCGGCCAAGAAAGAAAAACTTTCCCAGGGCGAAGTCGTCCGCAAGGCGCTGCGTGCTTACGGCGTTGCGCCCAAGGAAAAAAAGAAGCCCAGCGCCTACGAGCTAGTGAAGGACCTGATTGGAAAGTACAAAGATGGACCCGGCGATCTCTCGACCAATCCAAAATATTTTAAAGACTTTGGCCGGTGACAATCTGGCTGGCCGATTCCGGGCCGTTGATCGCCCTGCTGGAGCA
>CBRAFL010000238.1:0-8813 GCA_967755055.1 uncultured bacterium | reverse complement strand
GAGTCGGCGGCCGCCTGCTTTTCAACCGTGAGCTTTGCGTTCTCTCCACCGAGGCGATCCTGTTCGCGCCGCATTTTCTCATTCGTTTCCGTGAGCGCAGCTACTCGCGAAACGAGTTCCGCATTTTCGGTTTTCGCCGCCGTCACCCGGACTTCCGCGTCCTTCGCCGCGACGTCTGCCTGTTTTAATTGCTCCGCGCGTTGTTCGGCCTCGGAGAGCTTATTTGCCGTGTCACGGATTTGGGCCTGAAGAGTTTCCCGCTCCTTCATCCACTCCGCCGGAACAGCGGGCGCGCGCGCCGCCGCCGCATTCGCTTCTTCCGCGGAGCGCAGCTCTGTCGCCAGCTTCGTGTTTTCTTTCCTCAAACGATCCTGCTCATCCCGCATCGCGTCGCTACCAGCCGAAAGATCTTTGACGCGCGCCTCCAGCTGGGCGATCTCGGCTTTGAGCGCCGGATCTTCTGCGGGTGTCACCGCGGCGGGCTTCGTAACCGGAGACGTGTCCACCGCTACCGCGGTCGGCGCTGGTGTCGGATGCGACTCTGGAGTCCGAACCTGCGCGAACTCAGAACTCAAATGCGTCACACGATCGCTCCATTTGTTCAACGCACTCGCAGCCCGCACGCGCAACGCCTCCACTTCGCGTTTGGCTGCGACGAGCGACTCTTGCGAATTCGCCCGCTCCGCGTCGCGAACTTTCTGTTCCGCGGTTGCGAGGAGCCCGCGCGCTTTCACCGCCTCCGCGGCGCTCGACAGCAGTTCGCTGAGGTCGACGACGATTTGCGCGGACGATTGATACAATTTACCCTGCTCAGCTTTGAGCGCAGAAATTTCCTGCGTTGCGACGGCGAGCTGGGTTTCAACTCGCGCCAGCCCCTCGGCGTCAGAAGGCGCCACGACCACTCGCTCCACCGGTTTCGTCTGTGCCACGGAGGCGCTTTCCACGGGACTCGCTGCCACCACCGGACTGGGCGCCGCGCTCGTGAGATGCGGCTCAGTGGCACTTGTTACTTCGACGACGTTTTTCGGTTCGGCCGAAACGGGCCCGCCGGCAAGACGCGCACGCAACTCCGACGCGCGTCCCATGGCCGCCGCGAGTTGCGCAGGATCGAGCTTCTGCGCTACCAAATTTCGCCCGGCGGCGTTCGCACCATTTTCCACCGCGATCGTCAGCCACGCGTACGACTCGACTAAATTTGCCTCCACCGAACCGCGACCCTCGGCCAGCAAGAGACCGTAATTATTCTGCGCCGGAGCGAAACCTTGCTCCGCTGCAGTTCGATAAAGCTCAGCCGCAGCAACTGCGTCTGGGGCGGAACCAAGTCCACCCTCGAGCATCAGCGCCAGACTAAATCGAGCGCGCGCGTCGCCCCGATCGGCGGCATCGCGATACCATTTCTGCGCCTGCTGCCGATCCTTGGGAACACCTCGACCTTGTTCGTAGGCGAGCGCGAGATTGTATTGCGCTTCCACGAGGCCGTTGAGCGCGGCTTTGCGGTACCATATCGCCGCCGCGTTGTCGTCGCGTGCTGTACCCACACCCGCCGAAAACATTTCGGCGACTTTCAACTGAGCGGGTGGCCAGCCCTGCTCGGCCGATTTCACGAACGACTGAAACGCGGCCACGCGATCCGCTCGCGCCCCACGCCCCGCTTCCAGCATCGAGCCGACCGTATAAAGCGCCGGCGCATGGCCACGCGCAGCCGCTTGTTTGTAATAACGTAGAGCCGCAGCGTCGTCTTTGCGCACGCCATCGCCGTTGGCAAACGCGTCTCCGAGCGCGTTCATCGCCGCGCCGTCACCGGAGTCGGCGCGCTGCCGCAGCGCAGTCATCGCCGGCGATTCTTCAGCGGACCACGCGTGCGGCGCGGTCACGAAAAGCGCGACGGCAAGGAAGAGTGGCTGGCGGGGAAACGAAAAAAATCTCGTCGACGAAACAGCGATACGGCGCACGAGCCGATTGAAGGACAAAAGCAGCCGCGCCAGCAAGACGCCGCTGAATAAATCTCGCCGTGAAAAGCGATTTTCCGCCGACCCGTCGTTCCGATTACGAATGAACGCGCGCCGGCAACAACGCCGCATCCTGCATGCCGTGAATGATTTTCTTGTCCGGCGGACAGAACGTGGCGAGCGCACCCGACAAACGCGGCTGGCCATCGATCAAGAAATAATACGGACAAAGCCGAAGCCGCCCCGCCTTGCCGACCGACACTGCCGGCGCATCAGCCGACGGCGGAGCATCGAACACCGCATGTTCGATCCGACGCGGCTTTTTGTAGACTTGGAGAATATGCAGATTCTCCGGCGCAAGCTCGAGCGCCCGTGAAACACCTTGCTGCCACTCTTCTCGCGAACAATCGCTGCCGAGGACAACGCTGCGCGCGCCCCATGCCGTCTCATGATAGCCGCTGATCTTAATGATGAGATCTCGTTCCTTTTGTGAAGCGCCCGCGAGTTCCCGCCAGTCATTGAGCGCGCGTCCCCCGATCCGTGGACCATCGAGCACCGCACCGGGTGGGAGCGGAGCCGGATCGATAATCCACGATGGAGGAATCAGCCCGCGGAGTAACTTCAACGCCCGCCCACTCAGCGATTCCGCCCAGAAGTCCGGCAATAAATGGTGATGAAAAAGCGCGAGCGCGAGTTTCTCCTCCTGAAAATGGCGCATCGGCGGTCCGATCGATACTTCGCCGGCGGCCCACGCGTCGAAGATGAACTTCGCGGTTTTTACGTTGGCGAGATCGAAGAGTTCGAAGAACCGATAGATCACATCGATCTTCTCCGGGTTGCCATCGACATCGATGCACACCGAGGGGCCGAGCGGAAAAATATCGTCGGGCCGCACGCAAAAAACCCGTTTCCCCAACAACTGTAATTGCAACGCGAGCCATTGCATCTCGGGCCGATACGTCGCCGCTTCGTCACTGACCGCGAGTGCGATCAGCGGGTTGTCGAGCTCGGGCCTCAATGCCCTGAGCGACGCATGGAAATTCTTCACCATCGCGTCTCCATGCCCAAGAATCGCCGGATCCTTCTCGCCACCGTAGAGCCGGTTAAGAAAGGCCGTCAGTCCGATGCCGCCCGGCACGGAATCGAGTTCGGTCAGCGCGAATCCTTCGTCAGTCAAAAGTAAATCCGGACGAAGCACCGTCGGAAACGCGCCACGATTTCGCGAATCGCGAGCATGCGCGATCAACTGCGGTGGTTTGCCGCGATCGAGATAGTCAGCGACCCACGGAGTCAGAAGCGGCTTGTTGCGCAGGAGATTTTTTCCTGCGGCTGATCGTAGATAAAGCGTTTCCAGCGCCTGATGAAATTCGAAGCACGCGCCGCCGATCGCTTCGAGTTCGGTGACTTGCTCCTTGGAGAGCGGCCAGGCGGTCGGTGAAAGTTGCCACGACTTCGCCTCGAACAACGGCTGGGTCGCCAGCGCGGCGTGGATGTCTTCGTAGGAGAGGTGGCGCATGAGGACGGGCGAAAGGCTGAATGACTGAAGGACTGAAAGGCAGTTATGCGAACGAAGGCGCTACTTTTGTTTTTCTTTCAGTTCTTCAGCTTTCAGTTCCTCAATCCTTTCCTACTCGTCCATCTGGATATCTTTATTTCGGTGACGTGGGCAACCGGCGCGAAGCCACGCGTTGATGAAGCGGTCGATGTCGCCATCGAGCACGCCTTGCGTGTCGCTCGTGCTGATGCCGGTGCGAAGGTCTTTCACCATTTGATAAGGCTGAAGCACGTAGCTGCGAATCTGCGCGCCGAAGCCGATCTCGCCTTTCTCACCGTAAAACTTGTCCATCTCCGCGCGCTGCTCGTCCTGCTTCTTTTCGTAGAGGCGCGCCTTGAGCACGTTCATCGCGGCGGCCTTGTTCTTGATTTGTGAGCGTTCGTTTTGGCAAACCACAACGATGCCGGACGGCATATGCGTGAGTCGCACGGCGGAATCCGTCGTATTAACGCCCTGACCGCCTTTGCCGGAGGATCGATAAACGTCCGTGCGAATTTCGTCCTCTGGAATATCGATCACGATTTCGTCGGTAATTTCCGCAACCACGTCCACCGCGCAAAACGACGTATGGCGGCGCTTATTGGAATCGAAAGGGCTGATGCGCACGAGACGATGTACGCCGCGTTCCGCTTTCGCGTAACCGTACGCGTTTTCGCCTTTGATAAGGATCGTCGCCTTGCTGATGCCCGCGGTGTCGCCCTGCTGCACGTCCTGCAACTCGACGGTAAACCCGCGCCGCTCCGCCCAGCGATTGTACATGCGAAACAAAATGTCGGCCCAGTCGTTGGCCTCAGTTCCGCCCGCGCCCGACTGAATCGAAAAGATCGCGTTATTCCGGTCGAATTGGCCGGTGAGAAAGGACGCGATCTCCAGTTCGTCGAGCTCCGTGCCCATCGCGGTCACCGACGCCTCCAGCTCCCGAATATAGGCCTCCGCCTCGCTCGGAGAAGCCGTTTCGGCAAGTTCGACCATCACGTCCATGTCCTCGACCTTTTTTTGAAAGGCGACGACCGGCAGGACGATACGCTTCAGCGTGTTGAGTTTACCGATGTGTTTCTGCGCCCGCTCGCTATTGTCCCAAAAAGTGGGCGCGCCCATCTCGGCTTCCCACGCCTCTATCTCGCGTTGTTTTTGGTCGACGTCAAAGAAACCTCCATAGATGCCCGGCGCGCTTCTTGATGTTTTCGATGTGATTGAAAGTCTCTGGTGCGATCATGGTGAGGGTCCATGGCCGCAAAGACCTCAGTGCGGGGCAAGGGAAATCTCAGGCACGAGTGCCGGAGGCGTTCCAAGATAACCGACGCGCCGGTGACCGAGCTGATACCATGTGTGGTCCTCCAGCGGTGCGCGCACCAGTCGAACTTCATGATCAAACAGCTCGCGATCACGGGTGTTGAAAATCATGAACCCAAACCCCCGCGTCGTGGGAACTCTGACCGCGAGCAACACGCTCAGTTTTTGCCGCGGATAAGGCTGAAGTAACAAAGTTCCGCTCACGAGCGCGAAGGCGGCCTGCTCCGGAGTTGCCGTGGCACGCGCTACAATATCCGGTGAGCTCAGATCTCCCTTTGGATAAAACGTCCATCGCTCCAAGGGCCCGCGAAGTTGTAACCCAAAGCCGTCGTCAATCATCTCGTAACGGCCCGTCGCCAGCAAAGCGGCTGTGTCGAGCGCTGGCACAACAGGAAGCTGTTTTTCCGCCTCTACACTCGGCGCCTGGCCGTGAGTCAACGCCGGTGCGGAAGCGACGCTCGCTTTTGTCGCGCGAAGATCGGCATGCCGCAGCACTGGCTGCCTCTCGGCAATCAGGAGGGCGAGCACGACTAACGTGACTAACACGGCGCCCACAATCGCGACCCAAAGATCCCACCACCGCGGCTCGGCAATGCCGGGCTCGCCTCTGCTCGCTTTGGAGAGCTCGGCGATCGCAGCGCGCAAACGCGTTAACTCGCGTGGCAGCTCGGAAGGATGCAGCTTGTGCTGCGTCGCGACCCGACTCGCTTCCTTCACACTCCGCGGCAAGCCATCGCTCCACAGCCATTTTGGCACCGCAGGATCGAACTTCTGCACCATCCGCCGGACTCGCCACCAAAAATAAACGCGGGAAAAAAGTAACGCGGAAGCGATCGTCGCCGCCGACTCCGCCGACCGGCTGAGCCAGATCGCACCCGCCGTGAGCACCAGCACAGCCGACGCAAAAAGCGAAGTGGGCAGACCCCACACACGCGTTGACGCCAACAGCTGTCGCAAACGAATCCAAAAAAGCGCGGTGACCACTCGCTCGGCTTCAACTTTGAGTGCGCCGGTCGTCTGACGCCGCCAGTTCTCGTGCGTGATGTAGCCGTAACGCTCCGGCGCTTCCGCGGTGAACGCGAGGATCACGGCATCGCGCGGTCCCGGTGCTTTATTGGCGAGGAGCGCCGCGAGCGCCGCATTGGAATTCGTCGCGTACTGCGATCGTAATAAATCGATGCGTTCCCGCAGCAACGCTCCCGCTTTCAGCGCGAGTTCGAAAATCCGCGCGTGCGCCTCGTTGTCGTGAGGATCCAGCCAGCCGTTTTTCGCTCCATGCTCCAACGCCTCAGCGCCTTTCGTCGCAATCGACTTCAACACCCGCGCCGCTGGCGCATCAAACGCTTCGACGAATTCGATCACCACCGTCGTCAGCAACGCCGTGAAGATCGCCACGCCTGAACCCGGGCCGGCGGCTCGCAACAATTCCGCGAGCCCGACGACATCCGCGGCCTGCCCGCGAATGCGCAACGCCGTCCGCACGCCACTGCCGTTGGCCAGCGAAAGCCAGGCCAGCGCCGCCGTCACCGTTCGCCGCGCGACCACCGGTACATCGCCCCACGCCGCCGTCTCCGTCAAATCACACACCGCTTGGAGCCGCTCCGAGTCTTCGCGATGTGCCGGCGATTCCTTCAAAAACGAAGCGAGCGTTTCCGGCCGGTCGAGCTGGAATAACATGTCTTCGCCTTCGTCCCAATGCTCCGTCTGGGTGAAATAGTCCGCCGCTTCAGCGAGCGTGAAACCGCGGCCTTTCAGCACCCAGAATCGGGCATTACGCGGAAGATCGTAATGATCCAACACCGGTTCGTGGCGCAACCAGCGAAGGATCGCGTCGAGCCCCCAACGCGCTTCGCACGATCCGGTCAGCAAGCCGCGCAACAAGGGTGTCAACCCAGGCTCCAGCGGCGTGTACTCGAGAGCGCCCGCGCGCACTCCCGCCGGCTCACGCTCAAGCAATAATAATTCCGCGCGGGATCTCAGTTCAGGCGTGACCCGCGAAACGTCGCGATCCAGCACCACGCCGAGCACGTGTCGCCCGATCAAAAATTCCTGGATCACGCGGCCGGTCGACCACCAGTCCCACGCGCACAGCCGTGTGCCCGGCGGATGACGCACTACACCCGCGGCTTCAGGAGGCGCATAAAACGGATCTACATCCGTCGGCATCAACTCCGGCTGGGTATACAGCGTCGCCTGGTGCAAACCGCCCAAAATGTACACCGGCTCCGGCCCCGATTCATCGATATAAATCGTGTCGGGACGAATGTTCAGATGAACGACGCCTTGCGCATGCAACGCTCCCAAGATCGCTGCGAGTTGGCGGACGAGTGATTCGATTTCGCTGAATCCCGGGCGGTGACAAGCCATCCATTCCTGCAACGTCGTTGGCGGCGGCAAAGCAGAAATCTCGTAACGCCAGCCGCCTTCCTCCTCGGCTGAAATACATCGGACCAATTGCAGATTCGGCAGCGCACAAAGACGCTCCCATGCGCCGCGACGCCATTCAGTTGCCTCGACGACGGGGAATGTGCGCAGGATTACTTTTCGCCCCGCGTGATCAGCGACAAACGCTCGATCTCCGCTCCCGGGCAAAACAGATTCGATCAGTAAATCATGCCAGCGTTGCCCGACACTCACATTTCCCGGACCGGCCGCGTATAACAACGCTTCCGCCGGCGCCTGTGGATCGGAATCCGACACGCGATCAGCAGTAACCGTCGCATTAGCGGAGTCAGGCATAAGAGCGAAAACGTCGCTTCCGCCTCAACGACACGGACGGCGCAGAACTTTAACGCGAACCGCGTGCGCATACGGCGTAGCGGCAGGCCTCCGTGCCTGTCCGTGATCGACGGCGGAGGGACGACCTCCGTGTCGTCCGGTTCCTCTTCCGATCTTCGATCTCCGAACTTCGATCTCCGAACTTCGAACCCCCGCAGGCACGGAGGCCTGCCGCTACGTCGACCTACGAGGCAAAAGGCAGCGTTTTTGCCTAACTGGCTGCCGCTTCGGCCCGTCGCGCTTTCCAATCCCAGTACCGCGCAATCCAGATGCTGATCTCGTACAAGATGTAAAGCGGCACTGCCATCGCGATTTGGGTGATCACTTCGGGCGTCGTGAGTAATGCGCCCAACACCAGCGAAATCACCACCACGTGACGCCGATAATGTGCGAGTTGATGGTGCGTCAGAAAGCCGAGCTTCACGAGGAGCAGGACTACAATCGGAAACTGAAAGCCAACCCCCATGCCGACGATAAACTTGGTCACGAATCCAATGTAGGCATCTGCCCGCCAGTCGTAGGCTTCAAAGCCCATCATATTCGAATATTCGACCGACGCTCGCAGCGCGATCGGTAGCAGAACAAAATACGTCAACAGCACGCCGGTGAAAAACAACACCACGCCCCACCCCAGCCACTGAAAAAGCATCGATCGCTCCTTCACACTGAGCGCCGGCAGAAAAAACTGGCCCATGAAATAAATCCAAAACGGCGCCGCCACGATGATCGCGCCGTAGAGCCCAACTCGAAACGCGACGAAGAAAGCTTCCGCCGGACTTAAATTATGAAGGCGCACTCGCAAACTGCCGGTCGCGTCCGCCACCGCGGGAAGCGCTTTTAAGGTCGCCACCTGCTGGTCTCCGATTTGCGCCACGCCGAGTTGATAAACGACTTGAGGTGTGGTGCCGGTCGGAAAACCGGCGAATTGTTCCGGCGTCACGTTGTAGGGCCCGAGTTGCGTATCGCCGATTTTGAACGCTACGCTCGGCTTCGGCTTCTGAAACAGGTTAATGCGCTGTAACGGGTATTCGAGAATCATCACCAGCTTGTCCGCGACGGTCAGACAGATGATCAGCGCCACACCGATGGCGATGGCGGAACGCAGCAGCGCCGTGCGCAAGTCGCGGAGATGATCCCAAAACGATTTCTTTGCGCTGGAATCTTCGAGTTCCGGCACGTACTCGGCGTCACTCATGCAAACAGGGGCGTCACGAGAACGCCGTCGTTTTCAAATCGCG
>CBRAFL010000237.1:0-8863 GCA_967755055.1 uncultured bacterium | reverse complement strand
AATAATGGCACGATTGGAACAGCCCGATTTCGGGCGCGAGCTCGCGACGGAATTTGTCCAACGACACCGACTCGCCCAGGCAGAATTCATTTCCCGGCGGCGACTGCCGCGGATGCTGGAAAACATGCGGTCCGCCATACGAGCCGCAGCGGAGCAACTCCATCGGATGCGCGAGACGATCCGGTATCGCATGGGGGTGTGACATGGAAACGTTTCAAAGAAAGCCACGAGAGTTTTTCGATACAACTCAGCATCCGTCTCACGTCACATTTGACGACGCGAAGGACTGGCGACGCAATTTCCCGTGGAGCCACTATGGTTGCGCGTTTTGGAGCTACGCCGATCCGGACACGATCCGAGTGGAGATCGACGAATGGCTTGTCGTGATCTGCGGCCACAACCTCGGACCACTGTTCCGTGCGATCGAAGAACACAGCCTCGTCCGCGTCAGTGCGCACCCTGAATGGGAACACGATCTCGACCGCGGGTCTGACACGTTCGTGACCGGCATTCGTTTCGTGCAGCAATCTCCGATCAGCGCGCCAGCAGGAAAACAGAGACCACAGCGTCAGCTCGATCTCGGAATCGGGTGAATGCTGAAGCCCGCACGGTCGTATTGCTTTGTGAGCCGGCTCAAACAAAAGCCATCAGGCACCGGCTTTGGCTTGATCGCGATAGCGTGCGAAGGTGGCTCGTAGCGCCGCATTCGGACTCGGCGGAGTTAGCAATGCTTTCACGAAATTGATCGATTCTGCCGCTGACAATTTCGCCCTCTTTTGGTCCTCAATGACCTTGCTAGTGCTTGCTCGTAGGGCGGCCAGAATAAAACTCGAGACCGTCGGATGCCCGCTCACTGCGGCAGCTCGCTCCAAAGCTTTCTTGAAATCACGAGGAACCCTAAGCTCCAAGCGTGCCATGGTCGGTGAACGCTGACGAGCGGACTTTGCTACTGCTGTGGGCATGATTCATTATACCGGCAACGTGTCGGATCCCGCGACTGAAAAATCCAAGGAGTGCGCTCGGCGCGAGTCGGTTTGCTGCTTGATTAGCTCCGGTATTTATTTAGGTTGGTTCAACCTTTCACCCATGCCCAATCAACTCGCTAAGTCCAAGCGCCGCCAGAGCCTCGCCGAACATGAGGCGGTTTTAGCAGCGCTCGCCGAAATCGCCCGGCAAGAAAATACGACGGTCATGGCCTTGCTGCGGCAAGCGGCGCGCGAGTTAGTGCGAAAAAAGTCGGTCGATATCGCGCAGGCTGAAACACTGCGGCAAGTGGTTTGGCAGAAAGCCCCGCGGATGCCTTTGCGTTTCAAGACTGCGGCGCAGGTGGCGCGTTTCAAACGTCAGCAGCGTGAATTTGACCAGGCATTGCTCGATATGGGATTGGCTAGTCCTTTGGTAATCCAGCAGCGGAATTCCGTCGTTCCCTCACGGCGGACGATTCGGTTGATTGACTTCGATCAAGCCCATGCTGCCGCTGCCGTCTGACGCCGCACCGCGCCCGCCAGAGGACTTTGCGTCATTGCTGGCGACGCAAGAGCCGGTGCTGTTGGTGGGCGGGCAGGCCGTAAATTTGTGGGCGCTGTATTACGAGGCACGAACTGTGGAAATGGCACCGTTCGTTTCACGCGACGTGGACGTGCTCGGGGATCGCGAAACTTTGGAAGCTCTCGGAAAGATAGCGGGAACCCGGCCGCAAATCTTTCCAATTCGACCACCGACCAACGAAGTCGGCGTCGTGATCGCCAAGGACGCTAACGGCCTGCCGCTGCTCATCGAAGTCCTGCGCTACGTTCACGGCGTGAGCAATGAGGAGCTGCGTGATCCGGTTTACACCATGGCGCTGGGCAAGACCCACGTACGACTGCCCGGTCCCATCGCGCTGCTTCAGGCGAAAATCGCGAACGTCGCCGACATCGTTCAAATCGGGCGACAGGATGCGCGGCACGTAGTGATTTTGGCGCGACTGATGCCGGCCTACTTCATCGATCTCCAGACAGCCGCAGTTGAGAACCGAATGGAGGAACGAAAGCTGATCGAATTTCTCGAACGCCTGCTCGCCGTCGTAACGACCAAGCCGGCCCGGAAGGTGTTCGAGCAACTGCGACTCGATGCGCGGCAGCTTTTCCACGAACTCGGAAACGCGAAACTAGCCAAGCTCAGGGCGTTCTTGGAAAAGCGCCTGTCTCGCGCTTTCGGCGCCTGACACGCGAGAAACCAGAGCCGCGCAAATCCAACCGCATGCCGCTTCGATGTCGCGAATAGCGCGTGTCTCGATGCAGACGCGATACTTCATCGGCTGGATATGAATCCGTTCTTTTTCCTCAGCCTCGTAAAGACGGTTTCGGCTGGCTGACCCTCACCGCGTTCCATCGATACGATTCCCTCGGCGATAGCTTTCTGCGTCTCCATCGCTTCGGGGCCAGGTTTAGTCGAGATTGAGGAAAGGAATTCATCAACAGATTCCGACCTTGAACCCTGCGGCTTCAAAGCGACGTTTCTTCGCGGGTGTCATGATATCGAGGGACGGGGCGCGACACGCGAGTGGGGGTGCGTTAACCGGGCTGACCAGACTCCAGATCGTAGAGCATGCGCCAGATGCGATCGATCTCGCCACGTTCGACGACCTGCAATGGCGTCGAGCCATCGAAAGCCGAATTCGGCTGCTTTAGCCAGCGACCTACTTCGGCCCGTTGCATTACACGGGAGAGACCGTCTAGCAAACGACCCATTTCAACCGATACGTTGTTCTTCATGGCTCTTCACGCATTCAGATCTGCGGTTTGATACAGTCAATTGATCAGCCGCGCGTCGATCAGCAACGGTTTCGACGGTGCCCATCGCACGAGTTTCCCTCACACCGATATTCGCAACCGTCCCAATCGCGCACGGTGCCCCATTACGCGCTGACGATTCTCCGGGCGTCCTTGAGTAGCAGCACCAGATGCAGAGGATAGCCCGGCAGCGGCTCGAAATTGTAGTGCAGATAAAACGCCTTAGCCTTGTCATCTTTCGCGTGCACCAGCAGCGCCCGAATGCCCACGCCTTCCGCCGCGTTTAGCACTCGCAAGATCGCATCTTTAAGCAGGCCCGGCCCCAGCCCTTTGCCTTGCCAAGTCTGATCAACCGCGAGACGGGCGAGAAGCACCACAGGAATCGGATGCCGCGCCACACCCTTTTGCAGCCGTAAAGGTGCATCTGCATACAACACCTGTGAGGCCGCGAGGCTGTAATAGCCCACTACGACATTGCCGCCCGTCGTGGCGACGAAAGTCTTGGCCGAGCCCGTCTGATGATTCGTGAGGGCGTGACGAATCAGAAATTCGTTCAGCGCCGGCGCGCCACAATCGAAGGCATCGATCCGATGACGCGCCTCAATGGGCTCTGGGCGATGCAGCGGCGCGGTCAAAGACATCGGGCTCCTTCAATAGTCGGCGCAGCCGGGGCAAATCTTTGGGCGGAGCTTCGAGTCGTTTGGAAAACTCCTTCCATGGCCCTTTCTTCAACGCGAACGTTTGCTGATTGCTCAAATCGGCCTGCGCCCGTTCCACCGCAGCCCGCAGAATGTAGTCTGTCAGATTGGATGCCCCCGAAAGCTCTGCCGCCAAAGTGAGCAACGACTTGGTTCGCGGAGGAGTGCGAAGGTGAATTTGTGCGGTCGCGGTGGCCATAACAGTCAGATATGTTGTCAACACAAGAGATACACGGACGACAATCAGTCAAACTTGAATTCCACGTCATCATAAAAGGCCTTCAACTAGCGACGGCATGCAGTTGGCCGACAGCAGCAAGGGGAAGACGGACTTCGATCCGCTTTTTCTTTTCCACGTAATGTGAAGACGTAGTGCGGATGTCGCGATGACCGAGATGCTGACGCGCCGCCTCGATGCCGAACGTCGAGGCGATGAGTGAACCGCTTTCTTTGCGCAGCGCGTGGATCGCTTTCTTTTGGCGCACGCCTTTGCTGCGGAGCCAATCGTGCAGCTCACGCCACGTGCAGTCGCAGCGATAGTAGTCATAAGTCGACGCGGGATTCGGTTGCGCGCCGTGCAACACGAAATCGGATACACTGCCCTTTTTGAAGGAGCGGAGCACGTCAACTGCCTCTGGAGGAAGATCGATCACACGCTGGCTTTCTTCCGTCTTCGGTTCGAAATGAGCCGTGCGGCGAATTGATATTTGGCCCTGACCGAAATCGATCTGCTCCCAAGTGAGGAGGTCTGCCTCCTTGCGACGTAAACCCGCCCAGAGGCAAAGAAACAATGCGAGGTATCGTTGCGGGTGATCAGTGCGCAGCTCGCGTTCGGCGCAGGTGAGCAGCCATTCCGCGCTCACCTCGGAGTGATACCGCTGCGCGCCGGGGTCTTTCAGTTTCACGCCGGCAAAAGGATTGGGAGGTAGCTTCACTTTCAACGCGGGAAGAACGTCGGCAGTGAACAAAGAACGAGCGCAGCGCATGCAAGATGCCGCCGAGCGCTCAGCCGATTTTCGCTTCATCGGATCGCTGCCGGCCTTTGCGACGTACGCGTTGCGCCACGCGTTCACCGTGTCGGGCGTGAGCACATCGAGTCGCTGCCCGTCGACTTTGGCGAGCCACGCCTTGTGGCCGCCATTTACGTAGTCGTATTTCGCGCGTTTCGCTTTGCCCCTCAGTCCTGTCTCCAACTTCGCGACATCCGAAACCATTTTTCTGATCTTCACCGCATAGCGGCGAATCGTCACCGGCTTCAAGTGGCTGCGCGCGGTCACGTCGGCAAGAAATTCGCCGACTGTGCAAACCTCGGGCCGCTCATTCATGGCAGGCTTGAATTTCGCCAACGCAGCATTCCATCCGTTCGCGTCGAGAAACGTCGCGATTTCTTTGGCCTTGATCGCAGCGACAGCCGCGTTGGCCGTAGCGAGAGCGAACGCCTCGCGCCGTCCCAAATGTTGAAGTCGAACGGACCACTCCGGCACCTCCTGGCGCTCGCCGTCACGCGTGAAAGTTTTCCGGTAAAGGCGCTCTTTCCAGTAATCGACGTGAAACCGCGACTGCGATGCTTGGCCACTTTGCTTGGCCACTTCTTGGCCACTTTTCGAGTCCTGAACTTTTTCTACCTGTGCGCTCATGTCGCTAACTTATGCGTCACTTCTCCTCTGAAAACAAGTCGGTAAGTGATGTCAGAAGCGGACAGATGCGGACACGTGAAAACACGGAAACCAAAAAACTGTTAATCACTTGGTAATAGGTTCGATCCCTACCCGGGCAGCTCGGGGAAGGCTTAGCTCGCTTCAACTAGCGGCCAGCGGCCGATAATGTCGTAACGGCTCTGGCCTTGGTAGCTTCGCACGAGAACGAATTCCCGTGCGGTCCACTTCAACGGATGTCGCAGATCGTGCTTGGGGACTAGCTTGGAATCCCAAAGCAGCGTCATATGCGGATTGAATGAACTCTTCCTCGAAACGAAGCCCTCCGCACTCAGCCGTGCGTTTAGCACTTGGTAGAACGCGCGCACCGTCTCCAAGCCATCTTCACTCGTAAGCACGAAGGGATGTGGATCACGGTTTCGATAACTGAGCGCGTTATCCAAGGTAATATCCAAGGGAGGAAAACGAACGGTGGCTGCGATCCGACTGATCTCGGTTGCGAGCGGTTCGGAGTAAACGCCAAGCCCTACTAAAGAGATGTGCAGGCGAGGTGTCGAAATCGGCTTCCGCGTGAAACCGTACTTGAGGCACGTGCTCGCGATTCTTCGGGCCGTTACCCGATGCAGCGCGGAATCCAACAACAGGGCCAGAAAAAGCACCTGTTTCGAAGCGTCGTCCCCATTCGCAGTTTGGGCGTACACGGTGCGCGAAATTGGATCCGAAATACCAAAAACCAGCGGACGTGCGGCAGTGCGGCACGTTTTATCAGCGCCAGCCAAGGCCCGGTGCGACGGTGGCAAGAATGGCTTCCATGACATGTACGTTATAGGCGACGCCCAATTGATTTGGGATCGTGAGGAGGACGGTGTCTGCCGCGGCGATTGCTTCATCTTTCCGGAGTTGTTCGATGAGAACATCCGGTTCTGCAGCGTAGCCCCGACCGAATACAGCCCGCGTGGTTGAGTCGAGAAATCCAATCTGATCCGTCTGCTCCTCGTCGCTCCCGAAGTAGGCGCGATCGAGATCGTTCATGATGGGAAAGATGCTTCGGCTCACGGAAACGCGCGGAACGCGAGTGTGACCTGCTTCGGCCCATGCGGTCCGGAAGGCGCGGATCTGAGCAGCTTGTTGGATGTGCAGAGGCTCGCCCGATTCATCGAACTTGAGGGTCGAACTCTGCAGGTTCATGCCGCGCTTCGCGGCCCAAACTGCCGTCGCATTGGTCGCCGAGCCCCACCAGATCCGCTCCCGCAAACCCGCGGAAAAGGGTTCGAGCCGCAAGAGCCCGGGCGGGTTGGGGAACATGGGACGTGGGTTTGGCTTCGCAAAACCCTTCCCGTTGAGAAGCTCGAGAAACGTCTCGGCGTGACGCCGCCCCAAGGCCTCATCGCCCTCACCTTCATTGAGCCGATGGCCAAAGTAACGCCATCCATCGATCACCTGCTCGGGAGAGCCGCGGCTTATTCCCAGTTGCAAGCGCGAGCCAGCGATGAGGTCGGCCGCGCCGGCGTCTTCGGCCATGTAGTGCGGATTCTCATACCGCATGTCGATGACGGCAGTTCCGATCTCGATCTTTTGCGTTCTTGCGCCAACCGCTGCGAGCAGAGGAAACGGCGAGGCCAATTGTCGGGCGAAATGATGAACCCGGAAGTAGGCCCCATCCATTCCGAGTCGCTCAGCCTCGACCGCGAGGTCGATCGACTGCAAAAGCACATCAGCAGCTGACCGCGTCTGTGATTGTGGTGAGGGCGTCCAATGGCCGAAAGATAAGAACCCGATTTTCTTCATCGCGCTAACTGCTATGCGTCCGGGATCGATTCGCAACGAACCGTGGGCTTTCAAGGCAGCCGTAAAAACAAGGAACCAAGTGAGTCCCCGTTTGACGATGGCTGCGCTATGGAAACGCAGAAGGAAAACTCTGCCGGGCCACGGGTTGATTCGGAACCCATTCCGCAACCACTCGACGAATTAATTCCTGCCCCCGCCGACATCGAGCGGATGCCGAGGAATCGGTTTCAAGTCTTGCCCGCGCCGATCAAGGTAAAAGGTACCGGAAACGAGAGGCTGATATGAAAATTGTTGTCCTGGGTGGAGGGTTTGGCGGTGTGTCAGTAACCCGCCACTTGGAACGGCAGTGCCGTGGCCGAAAAGATCACACCATTACCCTGGTGAGCCGCGATAATTTCTTTGTGATGACGCCGCTGCTCTTCGAGGCCTGCTCCGGCACGCTCGAGCTGAGGCACTGCGCGCAGGCCATCCGCCCCGCGCTCCGCCGGGCCCGCTTTGTCGAGGCCACGGTCGAGCAGGTCGATGTCGAGCGGCGCAGGGTCCACGTGGCGGCCGAGAGCGGACGGCACGAGCTTCCGTACGATCAGCTCATCGTGGCTCTGGGTGCGACGACCAACATGGGTCTCATCCCCGGCTCCCACCACGGCTTCACCTTCAAGACCATGGCGGACGCCCTGGTCATCCGGAATCACCTGATCGAGCGGCTGGAACGAGCCGAGGCGATGCCGGACCCGGCCCATCGGCGCCAGTGTCTCACGGTCGTCGTGGTCGGCGGCGGGTTGGTGGGCGTCGAGCTGCTCGGCGAGCTGACTGCCTTCGCCGACAACGTCGTCCGCTTCTACCCCAGCCTCCGCCGCGACGAGCTCTCGTTCCACCTCTTCGCGGCGAGCGATCGCATCCTTCCCGAGGTGGACGGGAAACTCGCGGAAGTTGCGATGCAAGTGCTCCAACGGCGGGGCGCTAACATTCGCACCTCCACTCCCGTCAAATCCATCGAAGCGGGCGCGGTGCACCTGGCGGACCAGACCATCGAAGCCCACACGATCGTGCTGGCGCCGGGGATCGTGCCCAATCCGGTCGCAGCGGGGATCGCGGTGGACCGCGACCCGAAGGGACGCATCCGGGTCGACGAGACCATGCGGAGCCGGAACCGTCCCGAAATATGGGCGCTGGGCGATTGCGCAGACATCCCGGGACCCGACGGGCGTCCCCAACCCGCGCTTGCGCAGCACGCGGTTCGCGAGGCGCGTCAGCTGGCACGGAACCTGGCCGCGGCCTCGGCCGGGCGCGCGCTCAAGCCATTCGCCCATCGCTCGCTCGGCACCATGGCCTCGCTGGGACATTCCCGCGCCGTGGCACAGGTCCTCGGGATCCGCCTGCGAGGATTCCCAGCCTGGTGGATTCGGCGCACCTACTATCTGTTCCAAATGCCCCGGTGGGACCGGCGCATCCGCATTATGCTCGATTGGACCGTGGCGCTGTTCTTCCGCCCCGACATCACCAAGGTCGAGCTCGCAGTCGAGCAGGCGCGGAATGCGCGAAACGGCGCGCTAGGGTCGATCAGCGGACAGTAAGCCGATCGAAATCCTGTTGGCCACCGTGACAACGGCCCCTTCATGCCCCTCACAAGGGGATCAGCACGGTTGCACCATCCATCAGGGCATGCGCGATCGCGAGCGAGCGGAACCAACCGGCGATGTGCGGCCTCGTCACCCGCGACGCGCTGCTTCGATTTTCGCGATATCGATTTTCTGCATGTCCATCATCGCATCAAAGGCGCGCTTGGCTTCCGCACCGCCCGCGGCCATCGCGCTGGTGAGAGCGCGGGGAGTAATCTGCCATGACAATCCCCAGCGATCCTTGCACCAGCCGCAGAAACTTTCCTGGCCACCGTTACCGACGATCGCGTTCCAGTAGCGGTCGGTTTCCTCCTGCGTGTCGGTCGCGA